>CAYNPZ010000013.1:0-40915 GCA_964399175.1 uncultured Bacteroidales bacterium
TTTTAATAAACTGTTACACTAATGAATTTTGGTATTGTTATTTAGTCTTTGACTAAATAAAGGAATTACTTTCTTCTATTACTTTAACTAAATTAAATAAATTTTTAATTAACAATTTTTTAATACTAAAAAAAGCTAGTTAATTGAATTTCAGTTAAAAACAATTTTAAATTTTTATTAAAAAATACTTTACTGATAAGAAATACCATACAATAATCAGTAAAAATACAAGAGCAAACCCATTTTTTTTCGAAGAATTTTTTTCTCAAATTTGTTACAGCAACAAATCATTGTTGGAATTTTAAATATCTAGTAATAAATGAACGATAGAAAACACATTGAAGTCTGGAACCGCTGTCTGCAGATTATCAAGGATAATGTTCCAGCTATCAGTTACAGGACCTGGTTTGAACCTATTGTGCCATTAAAACTGGAAAACAATGTATTAACCATCCAGGTACCTAGTCCATTCTTCTATGAGTATCTCGAGGAGCAGTATATCGATATACTGCGTAAAACCCTGAGAAAAGAACTGGGTAATAATGCGAAACTGGAGTATAGCGTGGTTATGGAAAACAATTCCTCCTCCACCAAACGAAAACCTTACACCATCAAATATCCCACCAACAATAAAAGCCAACTCGAAAACAAACCCGTATCCATGCCCCTGAAATCTGAGGAGAGTTCCATCAAGAACCCTTTTGTCATTCCCGGGATAAAGAAACTGCATGTAGATCCGCGACTCAACCCCGATAATTCATTCTCCAACTTCATTGAAGGCGAATGCAATCGCCTGGCCAGGTCAGCAGGGGAAGCTGTGGCAGACAAACCAGGGGGTACTGCTTTTAACCCGCTATTCATTTACGGAGAGAGCGGCCTGGGAAAGACCCATCTCTCCCAGGCCATTGGAATCAAAGTGAAAGAAAAATTCCGCGAAAAGACCGTCCTCTATGTAAACTCCCATAAATTTCAGACCCAGTTTGTGGAGTCCATCCGCAACAACAACAAAAACGATTTCCTGCATTTCTACCAGATGATCGATGTGCTGGTGATTGACGACATCCATGAGCTGGCCGGAAAAGAAAAAACACAGGAGATTTTTTTCCACATATTTAATCATTTACACCAAACTGGTAAGCAACTCATTCTTACCTCTGATAAACCTCCTATTGAAATGCAGGGCATTGAACAGCGCCTGCTTTCACGTTTTAAATGGGGCCTTTCTGCCGATTTACAGGCACCCGACTTCGAAACAAGAATCAAAATTCTAAAGCACAAAATTTACAATGACGGAATTGAAATCAACCCCGATATTATTGAGTACATAGCCACCAACATCACAATTAACATCCGGGAACTGGAAGGTGCGCTGATCTCTCTCCTGGCCCAGTCCACATTAAACAAAAAGGAGATCAACATCGACCTGGCAAGGCACGTGATCGACAAGCTTGTGAAAAATTCCAAGAAGGAGATGTCTGTGGATTACATCCAGAAAATAGTATGCGATTATTTTGATATCACTCCCGATCAGCTTCATTCAAAAACCAGGAAAAGGGAAATCGTTCAGGCAAGGCAGATCGCCATGTATTTTTCCAAATCACTGACCAAATCTTCATTGGCCTCCATAGGGTCGCAGATAGGCGGGAAAGATCACGCTACGGTTTTACATGCATGCAAAACGGTTAACAATCTTATCGATACGGACAAGCAGTTCAGGCAGACGGTAAAAAATATTGAGAAAAAACTGAAAATATAATGGATGCGAAAGCTGATTCTTTGATTGAAAACAGGTTCTTTTTTAAGGGAGCCTGTTTTTTTATTGCGAAAACTTTAGCTGCGATAAGAGTCATTCAGGTTAGATTTGCACCCGTTATCCAATTAATGAATGAAAGATGATCTATCTGGTATTAAGCATACTGTCGTCTACTTCACTGTTCGTTATTTTTAAGATCGCAAACAGATACAGCATCAGAAATTTCGATATCATCATTATCAATTATATTGTGGCCTCTATCCTGGGTTTTTCCATCAGCAGTTACAGCAGTGACATTTTTCCGTTGTATGCCAATCCCTGGTTTCCCTATTCGGTCATCATCGGAATTCTCTTCGTTATCGGATTTGTATTGATCGGACTATCCTCCCAGAAAGTAGGCATTGCCATAACTACAGTGGCAAGCAAAATGTCGGTGATCATTCCCATAACCTTTTCTCTCATCTATGATCCATATGACCTTGTAACACCCCTGAAAATCCTGGGTATCCTCCTTGCTCTTTTGGCTGTTTTCTTTACCGTTTACAGAAAAAGAACCATCGATTTTGATCCGAGGCATTTGTATCTGCCCATCATCCTGTTTCTCGGGATGGGAGTCATCGATTCCATCATCAAACTGGCACAGTTTGAACACGTAGACAATGGGGTTTCCACCCTATTTTCTGCTGTATTGTTCACCATTGCCGCCATTACGGGAATCGCCACCAACATTATCCGTGGAAGATCGTTCCGGACCCTGGTCAAGCCGGCTTCTCTAACATTGGGGACTTTGCTTGGCCTGGGAAATTATGGTTCCATATGGTTTCTTATTCTGGCGCTCAATTCAAAAACAGAAGAAAACATTCCCCTCGACGGATCGGCAGTATTCGGGATCAACAATATAGGAATCGTAGGACTTTCAGTGATACTGGGCCTGATGGTTTTCAGGGAAAAACTGACCGGGATCAACTGGACAGGCATTGTTTTATCGTTTATAGCTATATATATATTATCATATACCCTATAACAAGAGCAATATGGAAACGGATGAATTTCTTACGATTGAGAAGACATCAGAGGGAATTTACAAAGAAAAAGGCAGCAAATTCCTGTCTTTTGCCTTTCCTGTAGAAACAGGGGAAGAAGTTAAAAAACGGGTGGATGAGCTCAAAGACAGGCACCACGATGCCCGGCATCACTGTTATGCTTATCTTTTGGGGGCTAAAATGGACGTATATCGAATGAACGACGACGGGGAGCCCTCCTCAACGGCAGGAAAGCCCATACTGGGACAAATCCGTTCTCATAACCTGACCAATACCCTGGTGGTAGTAGTCAGGTATTTTGGAGGCACGCTCCTTGGAACCAGCGGACTTATCAGGGCTTACAAGGCAGCAGCTGCGGATGCCCTTAAAAATGCCAGGATCATAAAGCAAACGATCCGTTCGTTTTACAAGCTCCGCTTTGGGTATGAACTGATGAGCCAGGTGGAAAAGTGGCTCCATGAATGGGACATCAGACCGCAGGAAAAAAACTTTGAAACCATGTGCATATACAGGATCGGTATCAGAAAAACCATGGAGCAAAAGATGAAGGAGCATTTAAATAGCATACCCGGGTTGGAGTTCACCAAAACAGATGATCCGTAATTTTTTAATAAATTGTTATTAAAAATATGGATAAATTTTCGATATATTGAATTGAAGGAATTAATTTTATACTAACAAAATAATCAAAACTGATGAAAAACAAAAGCCTGATATCGATCAACGACTATTCTAAAGATCAAATCCTTAAAACGCTTGATCTGGCTGAAGATTTTGAAAAGCATCCAAACCAAAGAGTCCTTGAGGGCAAAATAATTGCCACTCTGTTTTTTGAGCCTTCTACCCGCACCAGGCTAAGCTTTGAAAGCGCTATCAACCGACTTGGAGGACAGGTAATCGGTTTTGCCAGCAAGGACAGTTCAAGCGTTCAAAAGGGTGAATCCCTGAAAGACACCATTAAAACGGTCAGCAATTACTGTGATCTGATCGTGATGCGCCATCCCCTCGAGGGTAGTGCCCGGTATTCAAGTGAAGTTGCTTCCGTACCGGTGATCAATGCAGGTGACGGAGCCAATCAGCATCCAACACAAACCATGCTGGACCTTTATTCCATAAGAAAAACCCAAAACACCCTTGAAAACCTGAACCTCTTTCTTGTCGGGGACCTTAAATACGGCCGTACCGTGCATTCTCTGCTCATGGCCATGTCGTACTTCAATACAACCTATAACTTCGTTTCTCCCGAAGAATTACGAGTACCGGAAGAGTACAAGATATTCCTGAAGGAGCACAACCTCAAATACAAGGAAAATATCAACTTTACGGACATCATCTCCGAAGCGGACATCATCTACATGACCCGCATACAAAGGGAGCGGTTTTCAGATCCCATGGAATACGAGAAAACCAAAAACTCCTATATGCTACGCAGGGATATGCTGAAAGATACCAAAGAGAACCTTAAGGTACTGCACCCCTTGCCAAGAATCAATGAGATCAATGAGGATGTGGACGACAGCAAGCAGTCTTACTACTTTAACCAGGCCCTCAACGGAGTATATACCAGGATGGCCATCATGAGCTCAATTTTAGGTTTGAAATAATCGCATAAAAGCAATAAAATATGACAGACAATAAGCCAAAACTTCAGGTAAGCGCAATTAAAAACGGAACCGTTATCGACCATATACCGGCGAGGCACCTCTTTAAAGTCATTTCTATATTAAATCTTGAAAAAATCAAAACCCAGATCACTTTCGGAACCAATCTGGAAAGTAAAAAACTGGGCTATAAAGCCATCATCAAGTTGTCGGAAGTCTATTTCAAAGATAAAGACATAAATAAAATTGCACTTATTGCACCTCATGCCAAGCTGAACATCATTAAGGACTTTAAGGTGACGGACAAACGCCAGGTGGAAGTGCCGGAACAGATCAAAGGTATAGCCAAATGCGGCAATCCAAACTGCATTACGAACAATGACAATGTCAATACAATATTTTACGTATTGCCCAAGGACAATGAAAAAGTGGCTCTGAAATGCCACTACTGTGAGAAGATAACCGGTCCGGAAGACATGGAAGTATTCTAGTTTCCGGGTATCACCTGATCCGGTCTATGGAACGGATCAGGGCTTCATCTTTGCCGATGGCACGTATGGCCATATAGGTAAAAATCGCTGCCAAAAAGGGGAAAGCATCAAACAGTTTATACCTGACAAGCTCCGAGTCCAGCGTGTTGGAAAATTCTTGTATATAGAAGTAAACCAATCCGGCATATCCCAACATAAGCAACATATTGAAAAAATTGATCCGCATCTGGGTAATGCGCCGGCGGTAAAGGAATATGGATATAAAAGTAATCGCCACAATCACCGAAAGCAGAATAATGGGTGGAATCGTCTGAATGTATACACTTTCATGTCCTGCATAATAGAGCCCGTCAAAACGAAAGGTGTACAATTGACCTTCTCCCGAAAGAATCTCAGCCAGGGGGAAGAAAAACAGCATTAACATCAGTACAAATGCAACAAATAAATATAGCGTTTGAATTCTTTGTATCATAATCCCAATTTTCCACAAAGATACAATTTTGATTCGTTTCTCCCATAATACTGGAATATTCATAACCTTCACTACGTTCATTTATGAATGCGGGATGGATTGTGGGAAGGAATCCAGGCCCGCCCCGCATTAGAAAAACCAGCTTTTTGCGAAATACTGAAGCAAAAAGCCAGTTTTTTTAATAGCGTAAGAATTATTTTATGAAATAATTCGGGATATGTTGTAAAATAGGTTTCAGGCAGCAAAAATGACCCTTTAGGTTTTGATAAACAAAAAACTTTTAATTAAGATTGTGGCGCAAAAAATTTTATTAACCATATAAATATTAAGGGCTATGACAAAAATGACCACTCAGGATTTCATGAAGCGGGAGGAAAAATATGGAGCACATAATTACCATCCTTTACCGGTAGTACTGGATAAAGGGAAAGGTGTCCATGTTTGGGACGTAGAAGGCACTAAATATTATGATTTCCTCTCATCATATTCAGCAATCAATCAAGGACATTGTCACCCTGAAATTGTCAAGGCCATGCGAAAGCAAGCGGAAAAGCTGGCCTTAACCTCCAGAGCTTTTTACAACAGCGTGCTTGGAGAATATGAAGAATACATCACCCAATATTTCGGTTACGATAAAGTTTTGCCCATGAATACAGGAGTGGAAGCGGATGAGACCGCTCTCAAACTTTGCAGGAAGTGGGCCTACAAACAAAAAGGCATTCCAGAAAACCAGGCCAAAATCATCGTTTGTGAAAACAATTTTCATGGAAGGACCATTACTGTGCTTTCCATGTCGACCGACCCCGATGCCCGCCGGGATTATGGCCCTTATACGCCGGGATTTATCACCATCCCTTACAATGACGTTGATGCGCTCGAAAAGGAACTGAAAGATCCCAATGTGGCAGGTTTTCTGGTAGAACCCATTCAGGGGGAAGCCGGAGTTATAGTTCCTGATGATGGCTACCTGAGAAAAGCTTATGATTTATGCAAAAAGCATAATGTGCTTTTCATAGCCGATGAAGTGCAGACCGGAATAGGCCGGACCGGAAAACTGCTGGCCTGTGATCATGAAGAAGTAAGGCCCGACATACTCATACTGGGCAAAGCCGTTTCGGGTGGCATGTATCCGGTATCGGCCGTGCTGGCCGACAACAACATCATGCTTACCATCCAGCCAGGTGAACACGGCTCCACCTTTGGAGGAAACCCTGTGGCAGCCAGGGTAGCCATGGCTGCCCTTGAAGTGGTAAAAAAGGAAAAACTCGCAGAAAATGCTGAAAAACTTGGCCAAATCTTCAGAGATGCGTTCAGAAGCATTCAATCGGAAATGATCACGGAAATAAGGGGTAAAGGCCTGCTGAACGCTGTAGTGATCCGGCCAAAGAATGGGAAAACCGCATGGGATGTATGTGTTTCCATGAAGGAACATGGCGTTTTGGCCAAACCCACGCACGGGGACATCATTCGTTTTGCCCCGCCCCTGGTCATCACGGAGAAACAGCTTGAAGACGCCATGAACAAGATCAGGGAAACCTTCAACGAATTCGAATAGCAACATATAGACTGATTAAACGTTAGTCATTCAATGCCGTCAAAAAATCCGAAATACTTTAAAAATAAAATATATAGAATCATGAAAAGGCATTATTCCATAATTCCAATCTTAATTGCATTCGCCATGATCATTTCCATGTTGCTAGGGTCTTGTCAGGGACCTGGAGAAACAGAAGAAAAAAACCTGAAAATTAAATACATCAACGATTCCATAGATCCGGGTGATAATTTTTACCGGTTCGCCAACGAGGGCTGGATGGAGGCTCATCCTCTGCCTAAAGATGAAAGCCGCTTCGGTTCTTTCGATCTGTTAAGAAAGAATACAAAGCAAAAAGTAAAAAATATTCTGGAAGAAGCCGCTGAAGGACAATACGAATCCGGAAGCATCGAACAAAAAATCGGCGACCTTTACAGTTTGGGTATGGATACCCAAAAGATCAAAGAACAGGGTCTGAAGCCTATTGAAGATGATATGAAAGCCATTGAGGCGATACAGACTAAAGAAGAGCTCATCAACCAGATCACTTATTTCCATAAATATGGAATTGGCTCATTGTTCAGGTTGAGTGCAGGAGCAGATGCCAAAAACAGCAAGATGAATATCGCTCAGCTCTCCCAGGGCGGTCTTGGCATGTCGGACCGTGACTACTATCTGAAAGATGATGAAAGAACCCGTAATATCCGAAAGGCCTATCGGAATTTCATACCAAAAATTTTCAAACTGGCCGGCGCTTCAAGTCAGGAAGCCGGTGACGCCACCGAAACCATTATGGATGTAGAAACGCGGCTGGCCAAAGCTTCCATGACGCGGCTGGAAAGAAGGGATCCTCATAAAACCTATAACAAAATGAAGCTGGGGGAACTAAAGCAACTCTGCCCCAATTTCAAGTGGAAAAGGTATTTCAAAGGTCTGGAAATAGATGTGCCCGACAGCATGAATGTTCATCAGCCTGATTTTTTCAGGGAGGTAAACAGCATGCTGGAAAATATGCCCCTGGATACCTGGAAAACCTATCTCCGCTGGAATCTTCTGAATAGCACGGCAGAATATCTGCCACCGGAATTCGTGGAAGCCAACTTTGAATTCTATGGGAAAACCATGCAGGGCTTGCAGGAAATGAAACCTCGATGGAGAAGGGTTCTGGATGTTACCAATCGTTCCCTAAGCCATCCCATAGGAAAGAAATTTGTGGAAAAACATTTTCCGCCTGAAGCCAAAAAACGCATGATTGCCCTGGTAAACAACTTGCAGGATGCCTTTGGGCAAAGGATCAAGCGGCTTGACTGGATGACCGATGAAACAAAGGAAAAAGCACTGGAGAAACTCTCTGTGATGAATGTCAAGATTGGCTATCCGGATAAATGGAGGGACTTTTCGGATCTTACTATCGACACCTCATCCTACGTAGAAAATGTACTAACCAGCCAGAAATTCAACAAAAGCTATCAGCTCAATAAGATAGACCAGCCGGTGGATGAAGATGAATGGTTCATGCCGCCGCAAACGGTGAATGCCTATTATTCACCTTCTATGAACGAAATATGCTTCCCCGCAGGGATCCTCCAGCCTCCCTTTTTCTACCTTGAAGGGGATGCAGCTGTGAACTACGGCGCCATCGGAGGTGTTATCGGACACGAGATGACACACGGCTTCGATGATCAGGGCAGGAAATACGATAAGGAAGGCAACCTCAACGACTGGTGGACCAAGAAAGATGCCGAACGGTTTGACAAAAGATCCCAGGTGCTGGTAAAACAATACAACCAGAAAACGGTGCTGGATACCGTAAATGCCGACGGCAAGCTCACGCTGGGCGAAAACATAGCGGATCTGGGCGGTGTTAGCATTTCTTATACAGCTTTTAAAAATGCCACAGAGAACGAAGACCCTCCGGAGAAAATTGACGGATATACGCCCGAACAGCGCTTCTTCCTGGCATGGGCAAGGGTATGGGCACAAAACATACGCGATAAGGAAATACTCAGACGAACCCAGGAGGATGTACATAGTCTGGGCATTCACCGTGCCAACGGACCATTACCCAATACCAATGCCTTTTATGAGGCCTTTAATGTGACCGAAGAAGATAAACTATATATACCGGAAGAAAAAAGAGCCAAAATCTGGTAAACTTTATAAAAAGGTGTTAGGCGGCTTTATGGCTAAAAATAAATGATTCATGAGCCGCTTAACATATTTTTCACTTATTAAATACGGACTCGAATTGTCATTTAAAATCCTTAACTATGAAAAAAATCATCGATACCGAAAAGGCACCAGCTGCCATAGGTCCTTACAGCCAGGCAGTAGAAATCAAAGACACACTCTACATTTCAGGACAATTGCCCCTCGACCCGCAAAGCATGGAGATACCTGAGACCATCCGGGAACAAACGGAACAGGTAATGAAAAACATAGGGGCCATCCTCAATGACGCAGGCTACGACTATTCCAATGTAGTAAAATCCACCATTTATCTGGCAGACATCAACGACTTTCAGACGGTAAACGAAATCTACGGAAGCTACTACCCGCAGGATCCTCCTGCACGTTCGGCCTTTCAGGTTGCCAACCTGCCGAAGGGTGCAAAAGTGGAGATAGAAACGATTGCCGTTAGATGAAATTGGTGCTCAGTTGGCAATTGGCAAAGGGCAGCTTACTATATTGCAGAATCAATTTTAAGGAAATAGATATCAAAGACTCACTACTCAAAAGCTCACTACTTTTTCCCGTCTTCTCGTCTTTTTCGCCTCGTTAGCCTTAGCCTCAGCCTCCTGTAATATCATCCATAGATCTTACCCTGGGAAGCGGCTACGGTATTTCTCAGAAGGGATACAACGGTCATTGGGCCTACGCCGCCGGGCACCGGGGTGATATAGCTTGCCTTTTCCTTCACTTCATCAAACTTCACGTCGCCCTTCAGTTTCCAGCCCGATTTGGTCTTATCCGACTTAATCCGGTGCATGCCCACATCGATCACCACGGCTCCTTCCTTCACCATATCCGCAGTTACGAATTCCATCTTACCCATGGCTACGATCAGAATGTCGGCTCTTGCCAGGGTTTCCTTCAGATTTTTTGTTCTGCTATGGCAAACCGTTACGGTACAATTACCGGGAACAGATTTCTGCAACATCAGGTTTGCTACCGGCTTTCCAACAATGTTGCTTCTGCCCAGTACCACGCAGTCCTTGCCTTCCGTCTCAATGTTATACCGCTTCAGCATTTCAAGTATACCAGCGGGAGTGGCCGAAAGATAAGCCGGCAAACCCAAAACCATACGACCTACATTGATGGGATGAAAACCATCCACATCCTTCTGCGGATCAACAGCTTCTATCACTTTCTGTTCATCAATATGATCCGGGAGAGGCAATTGAACAATAAATCCATCCAAGTTGGGATCATTATTCAGTTCATCCACTTTCCTGAGAAGGTCTTCTTCTGAAATGGTATCTTCCAGGCGAATGACATCCGACTCGATACCCACCTTGTTGCTGGCTTTTTCTTTATGGGAAACATACGTTTCGCTTGCGGGATCGTTACCAACAAGAACGGCGGCCAGGTGTGGAACCTTACCGCCATTTTTCCTGATTTCTTCAATTTCCTGAGCTAATTCTCCCCTTATTTCGGAAGAAAGTTTTTTTCCGTCGATTAGTTCCATATATCAATGAATTATTTGATTACATTTTGCCTTTCATGTCCTGCATGTTGTTCATCATGTCCTTCATGCCGTTGCCTTTTCCTTCCTTCATCTTCTTCATCATCTTGCGGGTTTCCGAGAACTGCTTGATCAGGCGGTTCACCTCCTGCACGGAGGTGCCGCTGCCATCAGCGATGCGTTTCCTGCGGCTCCCGTTAAGTATCTTGGGATCCTTTCGCTCTTCGGGTGTCATGGAACGTATGATGGCCTCAATCCCTTTGAAGGCATCATCATCCATATCCATATTGCGGAGGGCCTTACCCATCCCGGGAATCATAGAAGCAAGATCCTTGAAGTTACCCATCTTTCTTATCTGGTGGATCTGGGAAAGGAAGTCGTCAAAGCCAAATTCATTCTTGGCAATTTTCTTGCTCAGTTTTCGGGCTTCCTTATCGTCATATTGTTCCTGGGCTTTCTCAACCAATGATACAATGTCGCCCATACCCAATATCCGGTCGGACATACGATCGGGGTGGAATACATCGATGTTCTCCATCTTCTCGCCGGTACCGACAAACTTGATGGGCTTGTTCACTACGGCCCGTATGGAAAGTGCCGCACCTCCACGGGTATCACCGTCGAGTTTGGTGAGGATCACGCCTTCGTAATCCAGCCTGTCATTAAACTCTTTGGCTGTATTGACAGCGTCCTGACCGGTCATGGAGTCAACAACGAAAAGGGTCTCATTTGGTTCAACCGCTTTTTTTATGCTGGCCACCTCATTCATCATGTCCTCATTGATGGCCAGACGCCCGGCGGTGTCGATAATCACGAGGTCGTTTCCGTCTTTTTTGGCCTGCTTGATGGCTCCTTTGGAGATCTTAACGGGATCTTTGTTTCCGTCTTCCGTGTACACCGGAACCTTTACCTGTTCGCCTACAACCTTCAGCTGATCGATGGCAGCCGGACGGTAGACGTCACCGGCAACCAGCATGGACTTCTTTCCATGCTTATCCCTTAAGAAACGGGCCAGCTTACCGGCCATGGTCGTTTTACCGGAACCCTGAAGTCCTGCAAGCAGGATGACGGTGGGATCGCCCTCCAGATTTACCTCTGCTGCAGTGCCTCCCATCAGCCGGGCCAGTTCGTCATTCACGATCTTAACCATCAGCTGGCCGGGCTTTACCGACTCAACTACCTTTTGGCCCAGCGCCTTCTCCTTGACTGTATTGGTGAAATCTTTAGCAATCTTATAGTTCACGTCAGCGTCGAGCAGGGCCCTTCTCACATCTTTGAGCGTTTCCGCAATATTTACCTCGGAAATGCTGCCCTGCCCCTTGAGCATTTTAAATGATTGTTCCAGCCGGTCTGTCAGATTGTCAAACATATGTTACGATTTTCTTTTGGGATTGATAAAATGGCCTACAAACTTAATAAAAAATAACGACACGGGAAAGAGGAAATTGTCTGTCTGGTATATTGGACAAGTTTGGATGGGATATTGTTTGACTGAAATCAGTAAGGAGTATCCAGTAAGACAGTAAGCAGCCCGATAAATCTGGAGCTGGCAGGGGAATATAATTGTCATTGATTGTCATTAATGGTCATTGGTTGTATTCGCAGATATGCCTTAGCCATTGTTTCATTCCGGCTGAAGCGGTAACGGAAAGCCGGAATCGATGCCTTGGATATAAGGAATTTATGCATTTTAGGGTTAAGCAAAGGTTTGTCAGAGTTGAAGAAAAATATTCGAAGGTTGAGTATAGAAAAACCAATGTCGACCAGATAAGTACCCGGTTGAAAAGTTAAATCCCAGGGTAAGGAATAGGCAAACCAGAGGAGCGTATACAACAAGACTCACATTTAGAAATTCTTTCTGAAAATGTTTATCTTGGTCGGGTAAAATTCCTGTTGCCATGAAAAAGCTTTTATTTTCTGCCCTGTTCTTATTTATTATACCAAGTATTCTTGCGCAAGAAAACTCCGGCAAACTGAGCTTCAGACCGTTGGATCGATGGTGTGATTGATCGGGAAAATTATACCTACGAGAAAAGAAACTCTTTTGGGTATAGCCTGATTATTGAATACGAGCATCCATTATCCGAACGGTTCCTGATTGGTTTCAAATTGTATAATCAGCCTTTTACCAACAATGATCTGGTTACAGGAGGATTTGTAAAGTTCGGGATTATGATTCTCTGATCGAATACATCTTTCTATTGAAAAATCAAACAATAATCTTATGAAAACAATGATACAAAACCATCTTGAACGATTCGGATATGATTTTACCGATCATGGAAAAATACTGATTGTCCGGCTGGGATTTTCTCTGCACGTGGTTATAGATCTATCCGATCCTGAAAAAATCCGGTTGATTGACCGGCTAAAAGGGTGGAATTTCCTGACGGGGATCATCGAAACCAATTTAAAAGGGGCAATGATTTTTAATACCATTGGTTTAATTGCCATTGCACTTATTTTTATTCTACTCACCGGATATATTGTAGATTCGGCCATCCTTATTATCATATTTACAGCTCTTATGGGCTATATCCTATTGTGGAGCTTGTTTTACCTAACAAAAGCAGAAAACTTCAAGCAACAGTTAAGCATCTGGATAAAGGAACATCCAGAATAACGAAAAATACCATCCAATTAGATTGCGAATGCATCCCTAGCATTAAATCAGTTGGTTGCATTCTATCATAATTTAGACGGCCTTCATTGATCATTTGGCTTTAAAATTTGTAATACATTGTATGGTCTTATACCATAAAGGCCCGTGTTTTATGCACATACAAGAAAACACAGAAAAACCATACATTCAAATTGTTAATCCCAAAAACACAACCTATGGATAAACTTCAAAAACTATCCGGTATATTAAGCAGATATGATTCAGCCGTGATTGCCTTTTCAGGAGGTGTAGACAGCACTTTTCTGGCCAGAGTGGCAAGCGAAGTATTGCAGGAAAACCTCCTGCTGGTGACCGCAACTTCATTCGCTTTTCCTTTTCACGAGCTGGAAGAGGCCAAAAAACTGGCCAAACAGATGAACATTGCCCATAAGGTGATCACCTCGGAAGAGATGAAAGTTCCCGGTTATTCCAATAATCCGCCCGACCGGTGCTATTACTGCAAAAGCGAAGTGTTTGAAAAAATCAAGTATGTCGCTCAGCAGGAAGGTTATCAGGCTGTATTTGACGGAACCAATGCCGGCGACACGGGCGATTACCGTCCGGGCATGAAGGCACTAAAGGAAAAGGAGATTGAAAGTCCTTTGAAGGAAGCAGGAATGTACAAGGAAGACATCCGTTACTATTCGCGGGAATATGGCTTACCGACAGCCGACAAGCCGGCTGAATCCTGTCTTGCTTCCCGGTTTCCCTATGGTGAGAAAATCGATGCCAGCAAACTTGACCGTGTCAGTAAGGCCGAACTCCGGATCAAATTTCTTGGTTTTACCCAGTTCCGTGTTCGAAGCCACAACGACCTTGCACGACTGGAGTTTATCCCGGAAGAGATGGATCATGCCTGGAGGAACCGCTCGGAGCTCACTAAAATATGCAAAGATGCCGGATACACTTATGTGACGCTCGACACCACAGGTTATCGTTCAGGCGCCATGAACGAAACGCTTAAGAAAAAAACCAGCGAAGAGGCATAAGATACGTCACGCGGTTTACTGCGCATGATGGTTAAAATCCGGCAATATTCATGGTC
This sequence comes from uncultured Bacteroidales bacterium, assembly GCA_964399175.1. GTDB lineage: Bacteria > Bacteroidota > Bacteroidia > Bacteroidales > UBA12077 > JAGXLC01. The sequence continues at coordinate 14,287 of CAYNPZ010000013.1, forward strand.
ACCGTTGGGATGAGCAGCAAGATCCCGACCAAAACGAGTATACCCAACAGGGGTATAAACCAGCGGAACCATTTGTCGTAGGGTATTCTGGCCATCCCAAGCACTCCCATAAGAACGCCGGAAGTGGGGGTAATCATGTTTGTAAATCCGTCGCCAAACTGGAATACCAGCACGGCAGTTTGCCGGGATATCCCGATCAGGTCGGAGAAGGGCGCCATAATGGGCATGGTAAGCGCAGCCTGGCCCGATCCTGAGGGCATTAAAATATTCAGGAAGGTCTGGAATATGTACATGACTCCGACGGAACCTACTTTACCAACATCTTTCATACCGTTGGCCATATGGTGCAACAGGGTGTCGATGATGTTGCCCTCTTCCAGGAGAAACACAATGCCGCCGGCCAGCCCGACCACAATGGCAGCGCCCATAATATCCCTGACGCCCTTCAGGAAAAGTTCGGCAATGTTGTTGCCCGATTCGTTATAGGCAATGCCTGAGAAGATCCCCATGGCCATAAAAATGGTGGCGATCTTCATAATATACCAGTCGTAGCCCATCACGCCAACGATCAGGAAAAGGATGGTATATACAAGCAGGTTCAGGATAAGAAAATGCACCGATTTCCTGAGGCCTTTCAATGCAGTAAAAGCATAGAGGCCGGTCAAAATGGGTATAATGGGCAGGCTGAATGAATTCCGGCCCACTTCCATGGTGGTCATGGAATACTTCACGGAAAAGATGACCAATGCAGCCAGAATAAAAAAATAAACAATCCATGCCGAAACCGGTCTGGAATATTCAACCTCTTCTCCGCCGTTTTCACTGCTCTCCCTCCATTGCTGATCTTCTTCATACACCGGCGAACGGGAAGGATTTTTTCTGAGCCTTTTCATATATCTTAATACAAAGCCAATCCCAACGATATTCAGCACAATCCAGCAGAAAAACCGGTATTCTATGCCGGAAAAAAGGGGTATATCAGCCAGGCCCTGTGCTATTCCCACCGTAAACGGATTCAGCATTGCTCCTGCGAAACCCAGGCCCGCAGCTACGAAACAGATGGATACCCCTACGATGGAATCATACCCCATAGAAATGGCCAAGGGTACAAAGATGATGACGAAGGCGATGGTCTCTTCACTCATGCCGAAGACGGCACCAAAAAGGCTGAACATAAACATGATCAGAACGACCACAATATTGTCCACCCCAAGGAATTTAATGAAGCGGTTTGACTCGAGCCTCCGGGTGAACCGCAGAAAAGAAAAAATGCCCACATCGATGGCCCGGCTTTTGTTCATGATCCAGAATGCACCACCTACCATCAGGATAAAGACAATGATGTTGCTCTTGGATATGAACCCATGGTAGAAGGCGGAAAAAATCTGCCAGGTCTGGGGATCACTCTCGGTATATTCAAATGAACCACTCTTCACCACTTCCCTTTTCACGCCGCTATCCATAATGGTTTCCCGTTCGTATTCGCCACCGGGGATGAACCAGGTCAGCACGGCTCCGATCACAATAATAAAGAAAATGATAACAAACGTATGTGGGATCTTCCCTTTCTTCAGCATATACAGCAGTTTTCCATTTCTGAAGAGCGTAAAATTAAGAGAAATTTGTCATCAGGCATGATAAAAAAATCATACCTCAAAAGACAGCCCGTCATAAGCCAGATCTATATGTTCAGGAAGTTCGGCATTTACCTTTTCATGAAATCCCATCTGGTGGCTCATATGGATCAGATAGGCCTTACGTGGGCTGAACTCATTGACGAGTTCCAGCGCCTCGGAAAGGCTGAAATGCGAAACATGTTTTTTCTTACGAAGGGTATTCAACACAATATACTTACTGCCCGTAATCTTCTCCTTCTCCTCCTCCGGGATGTAATTCGCATCGGTGATATAGGTGAAATCACCGACCCGGAAGCCGAAGACAGGAAGTTTGTAATGATACACCCGAATGGGAAGGAACTCAACTCCTTCCACCGTAAATTCACGGTTGACAATCTGATTGAGGTTGAGATCCGGTACACCTGGGTATTTGTTTTCTTTAAAGGCATAGGGAAGCATTTGTTTAAGGGCTTCCAGCAACCTTTCTTCCCCATATAATTCCAGGGGTTTTTGCTGCAGGAAATTGATGGGCCGCACATCATCCAGGCCTGCTACATGATCACGGTGCTCATGGGTGTAGATCACACCGTCGAGATTATGTACCTCCTCCCGCAGCATCTGCTGACGAAAATCCGGGCCGGTATCTACTATAAAAGTTTTTCCGTTCACCTCAAGCAGAATGGATGTCCTCAATCGCTTATCCATGGAATCCTTCGAATGGCATACTTCACAATCACAACCGATTACAGGAATACCCTGAGAAGTACCTGTACCTAGAAAAGTTATCTTCAATTTATTAATATTTTCTGATTACCTTTTTATGCTAACAAAACAAATATAAAAAAAGAATAACAGCAAATTCAATCTGAATGTTTGAATGTTACCCATCTCATAATAATTTTATGCACCTTTGAAATCCGGAGCATGATTTGCGCCCAATAACAAATATCGTATGAAAGGAAAATTATATCTCATCCCCATGACGCTGGGTGATGGTTCGGTTGGTGGGGTGATACCCGCTGAAGCCAAAAGCATCATCAGCAGGCTGGACATTTTTATTGTGGAGAATCTTCGTTCGGCTCGCCGCTATATTCGAAAGATCGATGCCGAAAAGTCCATTGATGACATCACCTTTTTTGTGCTCAATAAACGTACTTCCAGGAAGGAGCTCCCCGAGTTCCTGGCTCCTTTAAAAGAAGGCAGGGATGCAGGAGTAATCACTGAAGCCGGTGTACCCGGCATTGCCGACCCTGGTGAAGATATTGTACGCGTAGCCCATGAAAATGAACTCCAGGTAGTACCCTTAGTTGGGCCCTCCTCCATCATGCTGGCCTTTATGAGTTCGGGACTGAACGGTCAGAATTTTGCCTTCAACGGTTATCTGCCGATCCAATCCCATCAAAGAATAAAGAAGCTGAAGATGCTTGAAAAAAGATCCCATCAGGAGAATCAGACCCAAGCATTCATGGAGACACCCTACCGGAACAATCAGTTGCTTAAAGACATCCTGGAAAACTGCAGGGATGAGACGATGCTTTGCATTGCCTCAAACCTCACAATGGAAAATGAGAGCATACAAACCAAAACCATCAAAGCATGGAGAATGTCGGTTCCCGATCTGCACAAGCAGCCGGCCATATTTTTGCTGCATGCATCATGAGGAAGGAAAAGGGGGAATGCTCTGTTTGAGTATATTTTCCGCATTGGGACCTTCATTGAACAGAAGATCGATGATACTCAGGTTCGGAACAAAGCCGTATTTTTCACGGAACACCTGATAGTAAAAAGCAGGACCGAAGAGTGGATCCTCCTTCTTCATCCTTTTCTTGGGATGAATGGCATCGCGGTAATCATCTGTATCAGGTGGAGGCTCCCTGTGGTAAGCTTCAGTCAAACTGACCGGGGTACCAATTTCCAGATGCCGGAGCAGCATCTCCTGTAGCTCCAGGTTAAAATCCAGGAGAAACTCATATCTACGGTTATAAAAAGGCAAAAAGTCGTCCATAAAAAATTCAAAAAAAGGAGAAGCGCTGTAGGCCGACTCAATGGAGGTCCAGTGGTTCTTTTGCCATTCCAGCGTATTGTCAATCCGTATATCCCTTGTCAATACCTTGGGTTGATCCTTAGTGACCGGAATGGTCAGCGGCAACCTGCCATTGGCAGAAAGGATGATGCATCTGTTCCTGTAGCTTTGTTTCTGGTAATTCTCCCGGGTTTCGATCAGGAGCTGGTCATAGAGCAGAAACTTGGTATAGAACTGCACCGGCCCGAGGTATGTGGTAGACAAAAGGGCATATTTTCCACGATCCATCTTCTTTGTGCCGATTTATTGTTTCATATCAAGCCAGGCACCTGCTTTCCCGGATTAACATCTCAAACAATCCGTTGGTGTTTTCCGGCAGGAAACATTTATGAAATTATCATCAAAAGCTTTAGGTCTGTTATATTGCCGTAAACAATCGCCTCCACCGTATTTTATCAAGGAAACTGCCGTACGGATCAACAGAAAGCCATATAAACACTGCTTTCCCAACAACGTGGTTTTCCGGAACAAAACCCCAGTACCTGGAATCTGCAGAATTGTGGCGGTTGTCACCCATCATGAAATAGTAATCCATCTGAAAGGTATAGCTGTCTGCCTGTTCCCCGTTGATATAGATGGAACTGTCCCTTACCTCCAGATCGTTGCCTTCATGGGTATCGATGATGCGCTCCCAAAGGGGAAGATTATCCATGGTCAATTGAATGGTTTCCCCTTTTTCCGGTACATAAAGGGGGCCGAAATTATCCTCGGTCCATTCATAGTCCGAATCAAAAGGATAAATCACATGGTTCACCGATGAAGGCGAGTTGTTGATGTATCTGCTTACCTCAACCACATTGGAAAAATTTTTGATTTTATTGAGGTTTCCAGTTGTGAGTGGCATCCGATAGGTAGAACCGGAAGGCATATAATTAACATCGTTCCTGTTGATGCCCATATTCTGAAGATGCACGGGATTGATCTTGGTGCCGGCGGTTTTCACCAGATAATTATACTGCATGTTCTCGAAGTGCTTTTGCTCCTCTCCGTTGACATACACCTGCCCCTGATCTATTCTGATGGTATCACCGGCAAGGGCAACGCATCTCTTGATGTAATTGGTTCTTTTATCCGGGGGATGGGTGGTAACATCATACTGTTTCCTGATATAATCCCGGGCCCTGTTCTTGTAAGCAGCAAATGATTTTATCTGGTTTCCGTTGTTGATGTCCCTGCTCTTCAACTCCTGCGCATATTGCCGTAAAACGGAATAGTAGTTCCTATTCTGCATTTGCGAGATAACTGTATCGCCGGCAGGAAAATTAAAAACCACGATGTTGTTCCGTTCTATGGGGCCCAGGCCGTCAAGTCGTTTATAGGGCCATTTCACCCATTCTACATACGATTTGGTTGTTGATGTAAGGGGAAGGGTATTATGGGCAAACGGAAAGGATATGGGCGTATTGGGCATTTTGGGCCCGTAACTGACCTTGCTCACAAAGAGGTAATCCCCTGCAAGAAGGGTTTTCTCCATGGAAGAGGTGGGGATGGTATAAGCTTCGATAATAAAGAGCCGGATGAGGGAGGCTGCAATCACGGCAAAGATCAGTGCATCCACCCATTCAATCAGTTTGCCGGGTCTTTTACCGGGCTGCTTCCAGAAAGTCCAGTTCACCTTTTTTGTGATGAACCAATCGAATATGATGATCAGACCAAGAAGAAACCAGGCATTTTCAAGCCATATAACCAACAGAATGTAAATGAGGGCAGTGATTACGAATTTAAAATACTGGCTTTTCATGAGGTTTTTGACGTCCATAACTTAATATTAAATATTTAATAAATCGTCCATTGAATAGATACCTTGTTTGTCGTGTATGAATTCGGCAGCCATTACGGCTCCGAGGGCAAAACCTTCGCGGCTTTTGGCAGAATGTTTCAGCTCAATATCATCAAATGAAGAAGAATACATTACCCGGTGTATGCCTGGAACCTCATCTTCACGTATGGATTTAACCGGTATTTCATCTTCATTTTTAGCCTTTTCCTTTTTCCATTTGTTCTTTCTGCTGATCTTCTCCATAAGGATCTCGGCCAGGCTAACAGCAGTACCGCTGGGAGCATCCACCTTGTGAACATGGTGGGTTTCTTCTATCTCCACATCATAATTCGAATACTGGTTCATTATGTCGGCCAGGTATTCATTAACCTTGAAGAAAAGATTCATTCCAATGTTGTAATTCGAGGCATAAAAAAAGGCCTGGTTGTTTTCCAGGCAATATTTCCGTATGTTGTAAAACCGTTCCATCCATCCTGTCGTCCCTGAAACAACCGGAAGATCGGATTCAAAACACTTCATAATGTTGTCGTAAGCGGCATCGGGGAGGGTAAACTCAATAGCCACATCGGCTTTTTCCAGATTATCCGTTGTGAAATCTTCCTGGTTGTCCTTGTCGATGGTCATGATAACCTCATGTCCCCGTTTCTCAGCTACTTGTTTAATCTCCTGGCCCATCCGGCCATAACCTATGATGATGATCTTTAAGTTACTCATGGCATACTGTATTTTATTACCTAATGAAATGCGTGCTAATTTATAATTTTTTAAAAACAATCAAGTGTTAAAAAAACAAAAAGGGAAGCTTCCACAAAGCTCCCCTTATAACATTCTATTTTTTAAATTATAAGCAGCACTACGTCCAAACCGGTTATCATTCTTCTATGCATTCTTCACTTCATCTAACACGGCCTTAAAAGCCCCGGGATGATGCATCGCCAGATCGGCGAGAACCTTCCGGTTCAGTTGAATATTCTGCTTGCTGATCCCGCCCATCAATTCAGAGTAGGACATTCCATGCTGACGGGCTGCTGCATTGATTCTTTGAATCCATAAACGGCGAAATTCACCTTTTTTCTTTTTCCTGTCGCGGTAGGAATACAACATTCCCTTCTCTACCGCATTCTTCGCTACTGTATAAACATTCTTCTTTGCGCCAAAATATCCTTTGGCCTGCTTCATGATTTTTTTTCTTCTCCTGCGAGAAGCAACGGAATTTGTTGATCGTGGCATAATCTTCCTTTTTTTGAATGAACAGCGGTCTTCCTTATCTGAAAGACTCTTTCTGCTGATACACTCTGTTTAACACTTTAAACTGCTACTTCATGCCAAGCAACTGCCTGACATTATTTTTATCCGACTTATGAACCGTAGTATAATAACCCAGGTTCCTTTTTCTTTTCTTGTCTTTTTTTGTCAATAAGTGACTTTTATAAGCATGTTTCCTTCTAATCTTCCCAGATCCGCTAAACTTAAAGCGTTTTTTTGCTCCGGGAACAGTTCTCGTTTTTGTCATAATATTTAGTTTTATATCAATTATCTATTTCTTCTTTTTGGCTTTGGGTGCTATAAACATGGTCATCCGTTTGCCTTCCAGTTTCGGCATTTTTTCAACCTTACCGTATTCTTCAACATCCTGTGCCAGCCGCAGCAACAAATATTCTCCTTTTTCCTTAAAAAGGATCGATCTTCCCTTAAAGAAAACAAAAGCTTTTACCTTGGCGCCATCCTGTAAAAACTTCTTCGCATGATTCAGCTTAAAGGTGTAATCGTGCTCATTGGTATTGGGCCCGAAACGGAGCTCCTTGGTAACAACCTTTGTGGTTTTCGACTGTAATTCTTTTTGTTTCTTCTTTTGCTGATAAAGAAATTTCTGATAATCCACTATCTTACATACCGGAGGATCTGCATTCGGAGAAACCTCAACCAGATCCAACTCCTGCTCGTCCGCCATCTTTAAAGCTTCATCAATCGGGTAAACGTCCGGATTATCTACATTATCGCCGACAACTCTTACCTCATCAGCTCGGATTTGATCATTGATTCTGTATCTGAGCTGTTGTTTCTTATTTTTTGGTGAACTTCTTCTTGCTATATTACTGCCCTCCTTCTATTTGGTTATACAAACAAATATATTATGAATTGACAAATTCCGCCTGGGTATGAATTTCATTTAATATAAAATCTTTGAATTCATTTACATCCATTGACCCCTTATCTCCTTCCCCCTGTTTTCTTACGGAAACTGAGTTGTTCTCTGCCTCCTTTTCACCTACTATAAGAAGATAAGGAATTTTCTTCAACTCGTTGTCTCTGATTTTCTTGCCGATTTTTTCGTTTCTTTCGTCAATCAGTGTGCGAATATCGTAATTATTTAAAAAATTCAAAACTTTTTTTGCGTAATCATTGTATTTTTCACTGATGGGCATAACTACTACCTGATCGGGGGTAAGCCACAGGGGGAACTTTCCGGCCGTGTGTTCGATAAGCACGGCAACGAAGCGCTCCATTGATCCAAAGGGTGCCCTGTGGATCATCACGGGCCGGTGTCTTTGGTTATCTGCACCGACATATTCCAGATCGAAACGGTCGGGAAGGTTGTAATCGACCTGGATGGTTCCAAGCTGCCATTCTCTTTTCAGGGCATCCTTCACCATAAAATCGAGCTTGGGGCCATAGAATGCCGCTTCTCCATAAACCACCTTGGCTTCAACTCCTTTATCCTCTACAGCTTCCATGATGGCCTGTTCAGATTTCTCCCAGTTCTCATCGCTTCCAATGTAATCTTCTTTTCTGTCGGGATCGCGCAATGACACCTGAACCGTGTAGTTATCGAACTCCAGTGCTTTAAATATCTGCAGGATGATGTCCATCACCTTCTGGAATTCCTCTTTAAGCTGATCGGGACGACAGAAGATGTGCGCATCGTCCTGTGTAAAACCCCTGACCCTGGTAAGCCCGTGCAGCTCACCGCTCTGCTCATACCGGTAGACCGTACCGAACTCGGCATAACGAACCGGTAAGTCCTTATATGAATATTGGGTGTGCTTGAACATTTCGCAGTGATGGGGGCAATTCATGGGCTTAAGGAGAAACTCCTCCCCTTCCTGTGGGGTGGTGATCGGCTGGAATGAATCCTGGCCGTACTTTGCATAATGGCCTGAAGTGACATAAAGCTCTTTCTGGCCAATATGAGGTGAAATCACCTGCTGGTAGCCATACTCCTTTTGAATTTTTTTCAGATAGTTTTCCAGTCGCTCTCTCAGCTCAGCACCTTTAGGCAGCCAAAGCGGCAGTCCCTGCCCTACTTTCTGAGAGAAGGTAAACAGTTCCAACTGTTTTCCCAGCTTCCGGTGATCTCTTTTTCTGGCCTCTTCAAGCATCTGAAGATATTCATCCAGCATTTTCTTTCTGGGGAAAGTGATGCCGTATATCCTGGTAAGCTGTTTGTTGTGTTCATCGCCTCTCCAATAGGCACCGGCGACACCCAGCAGCTTGATCGCCTTTATGTAACCGGTATGGGGCAAATGCGGGCCGCGACAAAGATCCACAAACTCACCAGTCTTATAAAAGGATATGGTACCGTCTTCCAGATCATTGATCAGCTCCACCTTGTATTCATCCCCTTTTTCTTTGTAATATTTCATAGCCCGGTCCTTAGGCACCTCTTCCCTTACAAATTCATATTTCTGGCTGGTCAGTTCCTTCATCTTTTCTTCTATTTTGGGAAGATCGGCATCGGTGATGGTATTTCCGTCCGGATCCACATCATAGTAAAATCCCTGCTCGATGCTCGGACCGATTCCGAATTTAATGCCCGGATAAAGCTGTTCCAGTGCCTCTGCCATCAGGTGGGCTGAGGAGTGCCAGAAAGTATGTTTCCCTTCCACATCCTCCCAGGTGTTCAGCTTCACTTTGGCATCCTTGTGTATGGGTCTGTGCAGATCCCATACTTCACCGTCAACCGTAATCGATAACACTTCCTTTGCCAGCCTGGGGCTGATGGAGCGTGCTATTTCCATTCCGGTTACACCCTCTTCAAACTCCTGTACCGAATTATCCGGTAATGTTATTTTAATCATGAAACAATGTTTATTTTAAGGTTACAAAGATATAAAAAATCAAGAAAAAGACTGAGTCTTTTTTGGGTTACTTTCTAATTACCTACACTTTATAAATTAGTGTGTCTGTGTTTATCTGAATACTTAAATTATTTCCCAAATGGTTCTTTACTTTAAAGACTAACTGTTATCAATTTACACAAGACCAAATGGATTATGTTCAAAAAAACTGTTGTTTTTTCCTTTATCATCAGGCTTTCAATACCCTGTGTTTGCTAATAAATTCAGGATCCAGTTTCACTCCCGAACCGGGACCGGAGGGAATCCCGACTACTCCATTCCGGGTGGTAAGTGATGACGTGCTACATTCAAGAGGGATTTCCTCGTTAAAGCCTTTAAATTCATGGTACGGTCCGGCATTGGGAAGCACCGAAATATAATGCATCAAATAAAGGTAACCCAGACCCGCGCCGGATACATGCGGAATACACTTCATATTCAAATGACCGGCCATATAAGCAACCTTCAAAGATCTGATCATACCCCCGAAATAGAATATGTCGGGTTGAACAATCTGCACGGCATTGTTTTCAATCAACCATTTGAACTGATGCATACTGGCTTCCTGTTCACCACCGGCAACAGGGATGGATAATGCATCGGCAACCTGTTTGGTTTCTTCATAATAGTCAAAGGGCACTGGTTCCTCATAGAAGTCAATCCGATGGTCTTCCAGTATTTTCCCGGTTCGAATGGCTTCTTCGACACTGTATGCACCATTGGCATCGGCATAGATGGTCATATCTTCCCCAAATGTTTTCCGTACCAAAGGGATTAGTTTTTCGGTACGACCGGGAGGAGTTTCTTCCCGGCTCATCCTGCCGCCAATTTTAAATTTCACGGCCTGGGCCTGATATCTCTCTACATTTCTCTGAATGCCTTCTATAGATTCTTCTGCCGATTTTCCACGAAAATTATTTGCCTGGTATACGGCCATCTCAGTATTATGAATCTCACCAATTAATTTCCCGATGGGTTCTCCGGCAATCCTGCCCAGCAAATCCAGGATGGCAAATTCAATTGTAGCGAGGGGAACCCAAAGGGCTAAACTTTGTAGTTTATAGTTACTGTGATATACATATACTTCCTCCAATAAGGACTCCAGGTCCCGGGCATCCTTCCCCACAAAAAAAGGTTGGAGGCGATTCAGGAAAATGGGATAAAGGGATACCATTTGCATGTTGTTGCTTACGGAAAAACCTTCTGCACCGTCAGGGGTGCGTACCCGACAGATAAAATTATCCTTATAGTGCAATAATTCCACTTTTTCAAGAATAACAGGTGAAGAAAAGCGTTCCCTTTTCAAAACGGGTTCCCGCAGAATTCTATCAAGGGCGGGATCGACACTTTCAGGCTTCCTTTGATTACACGCTTGTAAAGGCAAATATGCAGCGATACTACCTAAAGCAGCGGATCTTAAAAAATTCCGACGGTTGATTTTCATAGATAAAACCTTTGATCGTTTATATATATTGGATTATCATTACAAATAACGAAAAATTTGATGATAAGCATCCCCTTAATCTGGATCACTCTGAATTGGTCAGCAATAAACATCAAGTTACTAAACTTCAAATTGTCTGTTTATAAATAATCCAGACTATATGCCTTCCAGAACCTCAATCACTTTTCTCACCCTGTTAGCACTTGTAATTTTCCGGGTGTATTCAGGTATTTCAGCCAACCCTCCCATAGAAACCTCTTTCTGTCTGAATTCCATTTTGCTTTCAACAAAATCAGAAAGAGAAGTATGGAAAGCCGGGATTTTAGTTTTTTGGGCCAGCTCATTTATATTGTTTTCGTTGATCCCACTGCCGGCCATGATCTTCAATGCACCATCGGATTGTTTGTGGAGCTCTGCAATTAGATCGGCCCCATCAATGGCCTTGTTTTTCTGACCCGAAGTCAACAGTCTGCTAACGCCTAAATATTTTATGGCTTCCAGCGCTTCCAAGGGATCCCTTGTCATATCGAATGCACGATGGAAGGTGATTGGCATATCACCGCATGCTTCAATCAAGCGGAGACAGGTTTCACGGTCCACCGTACCGTCGGGATTCAGGCACCCAAGGACCATTCCGTCCGCGCCCAGGTTTTTTGCCATCTCTATATCCCGCAGCATCACTTCAACCTCCTCATCGTTGTAGCAAAAATCCCCTCCCCGTGGCCGGAGGATCACAAAAACGGGGATGGCCGATCTTTTCTTTGCCTGAATCAATGTACCTGCCGAGGGGGTTGTTCCTCCCTCGTAAAGGTTGTCGGATAATTCCACCCGGTCGGCTCCTCCCTTTGAGGCTTCTTTTACTGATTCAACGGAATTCGCACATATTTCCAGTTCAAACTGATCTCTTTTCATAACAGTTCGTTACTTTGATGTTATCATTTCTATGATCCCAGCTCCAGCTGATTCTTTACCAGATTATAGTAAGCGCCTTTTTTCCGGGTAAGCTCGGTATGGTTCCCTTTTTCCACCACTTTGCCCTTCTCGAGCACCACGATCTGATCGGCATTTTTTACGGTGCTCAAGCGATGGGCTACAATCACCACCGTCCGTCCCTGAAAGAACTGCTCCAGGTTTTTCATGATCACCATCTCGTTGTTGGCATCAAGGGCATTGGTAGCCTCGTCGAAAAAAAGATATTCGGGATCTTTATAAACGGCCCGGGCAATTAGTATGCGTTGCTGCTGGCCCTGGCTCATGCCGATGCCTTCCCTTCCTATTTTGGTATTGTAGCCCAGCGGCAGGGCTTCTATGTCATTCTGAATATTGGCTGTTTTCACGGCGTGGAGCAAACGCTCACGGTCGACCGACTCATCCGATACGGCAATGTTGTTGGCAATGGTATCTGAAAAGATGAAGCCATCCTGCATCACCACTCCGCATTTACTGCGCCACACACGATTATTGAAGTTGTTGAGGTGAATGTCGCCGATCTTGACATACCCGTTGACGGGATTGTAAAATCCCAGCAACAGCTTGACCAGGGTGGTCTTTCCCGAGCCGGATACGCCGACAATGGCCGTCAGCTTCTTCTCGGGTATCTTCAGATTAACATTTTCCAGCACGTAAGGAGAATGGGGACCTTCGTACTGAAAATACACCTGGTCCATGTTCAGATCGGCTTGCTCCGGGAGATGGGTGATTTTGGGCTCCCTGACATCCTCTTCATCCTCCTTGTTGTGTATCTCTCCAAGCCGCTCCAGGCTGATCCTGGCATCCTGGGCGGTGTGGAAGAACCGGATCATCTGCTGCAGCGGAGTGTTTAGCTGTCCGATGATGAACTGCACGGCCAGCATCATACCCAGGGTCATGGTACCATCGAGCACCGCTTTGGCGGCTAAAAAGGTAATCACCACATTTTTTACCTCGTTGATGAATACCCCGCCCGCCTGCTGATACTGCTGAAGGGCAAGCCCTTTCATCTGTACCCGAAACAGGCGGGTCTGGATGCCTTCCCACTCCCAGCGCTTTTGTTTTTCACAGTTGTTCAGTTTGATTTCCTGCATGCCGGTGATGAGCTGGATCAGGTTGCTCTGGTTATCGGAAAGCTGTGCAAAACGCCGGTGGTCCAGCTCCCGGCGACGTTTCATGAATCCCAGTATCCAAAGTATATACAAACCACTGCCGAGGATGAAGATGGCAAATATCCACCAGTTGTAGATGGCCAGTACAATCCCAAATACCACCAGGCTGAAGAAGGAGAATAACACGTTCAACGTATTGGTGGTGAGAAAATTTTCTATTCGCTGGTGGTCCTGGATTCGCTGGATCAGATCGCCCGTCATCTTGGTGTTAAAAAATGCAATGGGCAGCTTCATCAGCTTGATAAGAAAGTCGGATATCAGGGAGATATTGACACGGGTGCTCAGGTGCAACAATATCCAGCTCCGGATGAAGTTCACCGAGGTCCGTCCGGCGATCAGTACCAATTGAGCGATGATGATGAGTGTAACGAAGTTCAGGTCCTGGTTGTTGATGCCCCTGTCGACAATGGCCTGGGTAAGGAAGGGAAAAATGAGCTGCAGGAGGCTTCCAAGCAATAAGCCCAGAAAGAGCTGAACAATGAATTTTTTATAAGGTTTCATGTACTGCAAAAGAAAACCAAAGCCCGATTTGTCGAGTTCCTCATCTTCCTGTTTGTAGAAATCAGGTGTTGGCTCCAGCAGGAGACACAATCCCTTATTCACCCCCTCCTCTTTTGTCTTGGCCCAGCCCTGAATGAATTCTTCTTTGGGGAAACGTATTCTGCCGCGTGCGGGGTCAGAGACATATACCGTATTTTTCTTTATTTTATAAACCACCACGAAGTGTTTCTGCTGCCAATGGACAATACAGGGAAGGGGCGCCTCACTGACCAGTTGCTCCCAGCTAATCCGCACGCCCATGCTGCGAAAGCCTATGGATTCAGCCGCATCGCTGATGCCCATCATGGAGACGCCTTCACGGGTGATGTAACTTCGGTCGCGGAGGGTTTGAAGGGAATAATGCTTTCCGTAATACCGGGAAATCATGCGCAGGCAGGCCGGCCCACAGTCCATGGCGTCGTGTTGCTGGTAGAAGGGGAATTTGGGCATGAAAACAAGCAAACATTGTTGATTTACGGGATAAATTTAAGGAAAATCTGAAAAAATATGGTGATTTATTGGTATTTGTTGTTATTGATGGTCATTGGTTGTTTGACAGGAGCTGGGGAAAGAAGTTGGCAGTGGGTCCCGCATTCTGCGGGAGCAGTTTACTATATTGCAGAATCAAATTTAGGGAAATAAGATTTAGTAAAACAATTGGTCCCACTTTCTGCGGGAGTAAAAGGCAGTTGGCAAAATTTCCCAGAATATTCTTTTTCTTGTGCTTATAATTAACAATTTGACAATGTAATCATTTAGCAATTATCCAATCTACAGCACCTAACGTTAAAACAGTATGTTTGTTTGCCCAATTATTTGTTACAGTGTACCAATTGATTCTTGCAGTGGACATATTGAAGCTTACAGTAGCAAAACTGCAATTAACATTGCCAAAATTACAGCTTACAATGCCACAATTGCAGTTTACAATCAACAAATTGAATATTACATTAAATAAATTGTAATGCACATTGTACAAATTGAAGCTTACATCGGACAAATTGAAGCTTGCAGTTAACAAATCGAAGCTTACATCGGACAAATTGAATCTTACAATTAACAAATCGAATCATACACCGGACAAATTGAAGGTTGCAGTTAATAAATCAAATCTTACATCGGGCAAATTGAATCGGGCAGTCCACAAATAAAGGAGGCCATCCAATTGGACAGCCTCCTTTTACATATTATCAAGAGCCAGTTGATATTATTCATCATCAGGTTCAGTTTCTTCTTCTTCGGTTTTACTTCTTTTTCCCATATCAACAATTGTGCGTGCACTTCGGTACATGTTATAAAATGTGGGATGGCTGGTCTTATAGGATACCATAATCATATCCAGGTGATCTTTCAGCAGCTCATCGCCTTCCTTGAAAAGCTCCTGCAGTCTTGATGTAGCTGTTGTCCTTGTACCGATTGCTGTTCTGGGTTTGGAAAGCATTTCGGAGAAATCGTCTATTGCTTTTTGCAGTTTGTCAAGGTCTTCCTGCGTTTTGCCGTAATCGGCAAGCCCGGAAAGGACACTTTCTGCTAACCTGTGAACAGACTGACAGATGGCCCTGAGGTCTGTATCCCGAGCGGACTTCAAATCTGTGGGGCTGTAATTAACATTTTTATTAAATGTAAATAATTCGGTCGCAAATTTTTAAAAAAATTTAAAAATGGCCACGAATGCACGAATGATAATTGATTCGCGCATTCGTGGCCGTCATTACCCGGAGCGTTTAAGCCCGGTGGTATCTTCAGCCCACGGGTATCAGTTCATTTCTTTTACCGGGGGCAGCCACATATCTTCAGGCTGCAGGTTCAATTCTTCAATCATTCGGAGGCAATATTCCAGCTTACCGATTGTGCTTCCGGTATTGTTCGTACCGAAAGTAAATTGTACACCGGCGTCTTTGGCTGCCTTCAGAATCTTCTTTGAGGGCAGTTCGTAACGGTCGTTAATTTCCAGTGCAACATCATTCTCAACAAGAGCCTGGACCACCCGGTCGATCCGCTTTTCGGTCCATAGTTCATCATAGCGGTCCTGTATCTTTTCCGGCAGGAAAGTCGGATTCACATAAATGTCGATGGGTTCTTCACAGATCCCTTCTATTTCACTAACCAGTTGTTCCATAAAATGCCG
This sequence comes from uncultured Bacteroidales bacterium, assembly GCA_964399175.1. Taxonomy (GTDB): domain Bacteria; phylum Bacteroidota; class Bacteroidia; order Bacteroidales; family UBA12077; genus JAGXLC01. Next base: position 30,137 of record CAYNPZ010000013.1, read on the forward strand.
GGGATCGCCCACGTGCGTTTCCTCAGGAATCCATAGCCGCATGCGCTGCCCCTGATCGTTGGTCCACGTCATGGCATCGGTAAAGGCATAGTCGGCTTTAGCCACGGTATCGGGAGAAAAGAGGTCCACCCATTCCCTTCCTTCTGCCTGCATGGCGGTATAAACGGGTTTGCCTTTCTGGCTGTTGATGTATTCCAAAAGCTGTTTATCATTGGTGATGGGAAATTTCAACCCGCAATTGGCAGCAATTCCATAATTAACCCCATATTGGGCTGAGGAATCCACAGCTTCATTTAATTTCAAGCCCCCTTTCAGGTGGATATGAAAATCGATAAGCGGGAAGTTTTTAGCATGCAAGCGGGTGACCTGACGGTTCCAGGTTTTGTCGAAATGCAGGGGTGCCTGAGCTGTGTCGGGAAGCGGTTGAACCTTCATGTTCCGGACCTTCACCTCCGTATTACCTTCTTTGCAATGTATACCCAAAACACCTTCGGAAAGCACCCGTTCACTCAGTCTGTCAGGTCTCCACGGATTGTCCGGTTCCACGTAATCAACCGTTTTTTCGCCGTTGGCATACACCTGAATGTGGTTTTCCCGGACCTTAACTCTCAAATCGAACCATTCCCCGTCATCAATAAAAGGATAATAAACATTTCTAATCCTGTTCAGGCTTCCTGTCATATTGATATTGGGATAATCCTCCATCCCCCGGTAGGTGTTGCTGAGCTGGACCGCATATCCGCTTTGTGGCACCGGTTCATTACCGGGATCAGCATGAAAGAGAATGTCAGTATTTGCCCCCCGCCGGGTTTTGACTTCAGCCGTAAGCTCAAAGTTTTTAAATTGAGCATTTGCGTTTTCTCCTTCATAAACCATAAGGGCATTCGGCCCACTGCAAGTCAAAATACTGTCAGAGACATGGAAAGCACTTTCATTTTCTATGGTTCTCCATCCCTGCAGATCATTCTCCCTGAGCATATCCCGCCATTGGGTCGGACCACTGCAAAAAGTAAGCAAAAAACTACCAAACAATAAGATTACAATGTTTTTCATCATTAAGAATTTTAATTCAACAAATTTTAATACAAAACAAAAGGGTCTTTCTTATTTTGCACCTGTATATTATTATCCATCCTTCCGGTAATTTGGAATAAAAAATTTTCTTCAGACAAGACCCAACTGCTCCACATCCAATATCTTTTCGGGTTTAACCGGTTTCCCCTGCTCAAGGCAAACCCCAAACACCTTTGATTTAACGACCAGTTTTTCATCCGGCAAGCGAAGGATTTTCTGGTCAAATATAAATTTCAGGTGCCCTTCTCTCCGGATATCAAGGGTCACCTTAAACCGGTCGTGGCTTTTTAAAGGGTATTTATAATCGATCTCCACACGGGAAATGATCAGGTCTTTACCTTCATCATGAAGTCCGGAAAAATCAATGTTCCTGGAGTAAAGAAATTCGTGACGTGTATGTTCAAGATAGTTCTGGTATACTGAATGGTTGACAATGCCCTGTAAATCCAGTTCATAATCCCTTACTGCCAACTCCAGCTCAAATAGATGGTTCTTTTGATTCATGGTTCAATTCTGAAAAATCAGTTATCAAAGATAAACAAACTTTATTCCCTCAAAAACCATTTTCAAACATTTGCTATATTTGCTTTGATAAAAAAATAATTCATAAATTGTTCAGATAACCGGCAACAGACAAATAATAACAGATGGATCAAAATTATACCCCAATGGATGTTCGCATAAAAAGTTGTATTGAAGGAGCAAAGGAAGCAGAAGGTCTTACCGTGATTATTGATGTATTTCGTGCAAGCAACACCATCATTGCATGTCTGGGCCAGGGAGCGGAATATGTTATACCGGCAGGTAGTCTGGAAGAGGCTTACCGACTAAAGGAAAAGCATCCCGACTTTTTACTTGCCGGGGAAAGAAACAGCCTGCCTCCTGAAGGTTTTGATTTCGGAAATACACCAGCCTATGCTTCTTCTCTCAACCTGAAAGGGAAAAAAGTTATATTTACCACCTCAGCCGGAACCCAGGGAATAGTAAACGCCCGGAATGCCGATGAGATATTAATTGGCAGTTTTGCCAATGCTTCTGCGCTGATCGAATATATCCAATGTAAAAAACCCCAAATTGTCACCCTGGCTGCAATGGGTTTTGAGTCTTCCGAAAAAGCGGAAGAAGATGAACAATGTGCTAACTACCTGAAAGAACTTTTATCAGGAAACCATCCGGATACGCACGAAATAAAGGAAAAGATTATCCTGAGCAAAGGAGGGCTGCGGTTAAAAAACCTGGGAAGGGAGGATGATCTGAGGTTTTCGCTGAGGTTGAATGTCTATCCTTTGTTGCCCATTTACAATGCCACACAAGGAGTAATTAAATCTTATATTACGTAACCATTTGACAAAAGCTCCGATTGCTTTATCAGAAAAGACCTTTAACGGTAAAAAAAGTGTTTTTTTCTGTTCATTTTATTTCCGGAAATTCATACCTTTATTTAAAATTTGGTATGAATGGAATTTCTCGCAAGAAATCCCTTTTTAAGGCTTGTCATTCCACTGATTGCCGGCATTTTGCTCCAGGAGCATTTTCATTTCTCATGGCATTCCCTTATTGCCTCAATTCTGGTTTCATTCCTTCTGCTATGGGGTTATGAGTTGATTTCCGTAAAGCACAAATTTTTACTCGGATGGATGCCCGGTATAGTGATTACAGTGGCATTCATATTCCTCGGTGCCCTGTTGCTCAAACAGGAACAAGAAGACAAACCCGAATTGGGAAAAGGAAAACTGACCTTTTCCGGCCAAATCGTTAATATACCAGAGGAAAAAGATGAAACCCGGCAATTGATCATCAAAACAAAGCAAATCTACAAAGATAGCCTATGGCAAAATAAAAAATTAAAAATTCTCGCCTACCTTGAGAAACAGAAGTCCAGTGCGCCAGTATCGCCCGGACAGAATATCATCTTCTCAGCTTACCCCAATCCCATCGAAAACCAGGGGAACCCGGAAGAATTTGATTATAAACAGTACATGGCCACCCAAGGTATCCATTACCAGGTTTACATTGACAAAGATTCATGGCAGGAATTACAGCACAATAACGGATTTTCGGTTACTGCCCTTTCCAACCGAATGAGGCTGCATTTACTGAACCGCTTAAAGAAAGCAGGGATGGGTGAAGAAGAGTATGGGATAGCCTCGGCACTATTGCTGGGATATAAAGATTATCTTACACCGGAGGTTAAAGAACGTTTCGCCTCATCCGGTGCCACTCATATATTGGCTGTATCGGGATTGCACGTTGGAATTATTTATCTCATCCTTCACTATATTCTGCTCTTTCTGGAAAGGTACAGAAAGGGTAAAATCGTTAAAATCCTGATCATACTGGTTGTACTTATAGGGTATGCTTTTCTTACAGGCCTGTCCCCCTCCGTTTCGCGGGCAACTTTAATGTTTTCCGTGATAGCCATTGGGCAGGTACTGAACAGGTATTCATCGATATACAACAGCCTGGCGTTCTCTGCATTTGTCCTTCTGGTCATCAATCCCTTCCTCCTTTTTTCACTCAGCTTCCAGCTCTCCTATCTGGCAGTATATAGCATTGTGTTCTTCCAGCCGAGGCTTTATAAACTTTTTCAGCTGCCGCCGGTTCCCGACAAATTGTGGCAATGGTTCACCGTTGCTCTGGCAGCTCAGGTTGGTGTGGCGCCGGTCATCGTCCACAATTTTCATCTTTTTTCCAACTTTTTCTGGCTCACCAATTTTATTGCCATTCCGGCTGCGGCAGTTGTTATTTTCACCGGGATGCTCTACTTCATGATAAGCCCAATTCTTCCGATTATCGGCCAGGGCCCTGGAGTCATTCTTTCCTTTATCCTCTCTCTGTTAAATCATTCTACCGAATTCATTCAAAATTTGCCCTACTCCACTTCTGAGTCTCTTTATATAAATGAAATACAAATCCTCTTCTATTATCTCGCCCTTGTGTTTTTATCAGCCTGGCTTATCATGAAAAACAGCCTCCATCTCAAACTGGCTTTGGGGATAGTGATAGCCTTTCTTATCACTGATCTGTGGATTCAGTATAACCGGCATGATCAAAAAGAACTGGTGGTATACAATATACCCAACGGCTCTGCTATAAACTACATTGAAAGTGGAAATAATTTACTTTTTTATAACCCTGACCAGAAAATAAAGAATAAAATTCGGCGCTACACGGGCGGATATTGGTTATCGAAAGGTTTAAAAAACCATAAGGCTTACAAGCTGCCTTCAACAGATACGGTAAAAATAGAGGCGGTTCTGCTGTACAAAAATTTTATTAAACTACACGGCACAAAAATAGGCTATATCACAGATAAAGATTTATTTGAGAAACTGGTGCCCGGCACAAAGCTTGAACTGGATTATCTGATTCTGGCTGATGATGTGAATGCTACAGTTCAGAAACTTAAGGACAGCTTTGAATTTAAGATGATCATCCTGGATTCTTCGAACTCTTATTATCACAGGCAAGCATTTGTCAGTGCCTTGAAAAAAGAAGAAATTCCATTTCATTCCGTGGAGGATGATGGAGCTTTTAGATTATTTTTTGATTAAAATATGAGTAAAAAGTTTGTTTATTTTAAAACAAGGTTTTTCTTTGTGCCGTTAATATTTTTTAAGGTGAAAACAGAAATATTATGAGGATCATCATAGCAGGGGCAGGTGAGGTAGGTTCGCATCTTGCAAAGATGCTAAGCAGTGAATTACATGATATTGTAATCATTGACAACAACGAGGAAACTGTGAAGGGAATGAATGCGAATCTGGATATATTAACCATTACAGGTTCAGCCACCTCATTTGACGTTTTGAAAGAAGCCCATATAAAAAAAGCCAACCTGCTTATTGCCGTTGCACATTCAGAGGAAACCAACATTGCCTGTGCCATCCTCGGAAAAAAACTCGGAGCCAAGCAAACCATTGCAAGGGTTGACAATCCCGAATATATAAGACCGGTTAACAAGAATTATTTCACTGATCTGGGCATAGACTATCTGATTTACCCTGAACGGATAGCCGCCAAAGAGATCACAGGCATGGTGAATCAAACAGGGACCTCAGAGATCGTGGATTTTACAGGCGGGAAGCTTTCGCTGTACGTCCTTAAACTGGAAGAAAACGCGCCAGTAGTAGGAAAGACATTAATAGAGGCTACGCAGGAGATGGAGAATTATGATTTCCGGGCAGTAGCCATCACCCGGAACGGACAGACCATAATTCCCAGGGGCCTGGATCAATTCTATGTAAACGATCTGATTTATGTAGTTACCAACCGCCCGGGCATCAACAATCTGCTAAGGTATACAGGCAAGAAGAAGGTTGAGATCAAACATGTGATGATACTGGGAGGCAGCCGTATTGGAAAGCGTACCGCCCAGAGCCTTGAGAACAGAATGAACGTTAAGCTTATCGAACAGGATAAAAACAAGTCCTCCTCCCTGGCGGATGAACTGAACAACACATTGGTAATAAACGGTGACGGAAGGGATGTAGATTTATTGAAACAGGAAGGGCTTGAAAAGATGGATACCTTTATAGCCGTAACGGGCAGTTCGGAGCTCAACCTTTTATCCTGCCTGCTGGCCAAGAAAATGGGTGTTAAAAAAACCATAGCGGCAATTGAAAACATCAACTACATCAACCTGGGCGAAAACATGGGCATCGACACCATCATCAACAAAAAGCTGGTTACGGCAAGCCGCATATTCAAATTCACCATGAATGCGGAAGTTTCTACCATGAAATGCCTTACTGGTTCTGATGCAGAGGTTCTTGAATTTATCGCTAAACCGAAATCAAAGATTACGAGGGATACACTTAAGAACCTTAATTTTCCCAAAGATGCTATAGTAGGTGGTGTTATAAGGGGAAACAAAAGTTTCATCGCTACAGGGAAAACAAAGATCCAGGATGGTGATCGCGTGGTTGTTTTTGCTATGCCCGCAGCCGTTAAAAAAGTGGAAACTTTTTTTAGTGAATCCTGATGGTGAATGCCCGGGTAATACTTAATATCCTCGGACTTCTTTTGCTTATTGAAGGCATTTCCATGCTCCTCCCTCTTGGGGTGGCTTTTTATTATAACGAAGGTGATATCGTTGCACTAGCCATATCTGCCGGTATAGCTATCTCCATTGGTGCATTATCCTGGTTGTCAACCCAGCGTGCCCATAAAACCATAACAAAAAGAGAAGTTTACATCATCGTCAGCATTGTATGGGTGATTTTTTCCTTTTTTGGTTCTCTCCCATTCGTTATCAGCGGAGCGATAACTTCTTACACGGATGCCTTCTTCGAAACCATATCAGGATTCACCACTACAGGTGCCTCCATCCTCAATGATGTAGAATCTCTTCCACACGGGCTTTTGTTCTGGAGAAGCATGACACAGTGGCTTGGAGGTATGGGAATCATCGTGCTATCACTGGCCATACTCCCAATATTTGGGATTGGAGGTATGCAGCTATTTGTGGCCGAAGTACCGGGTCCCACTCCGGATAAATTTCATCCGCGGGTAAAAGAAACAGCCAAACGTCTTTGGGGGATATACATGCTTTTTACCATTTCCGAGATCATTCTCCTGTCCATTGGAGATGTGAACCTTTTTGATGCGGTTTGCCATTCATTTACCACCATGGCCACCGGTGGTTATTCCACCAAACAAGCCAGCATTGCCTATTTTTCACCTTATGTACAATACGTCATTACCGTATTTATGTTTCTTGCCGGTACAAACTTTGCGCTTTCCTATTATGGTATGCATCTGCAACTTGATAAAATTGTAAAAAATGAAGAGTTCAGGTTCTACTTCTTTTTTTTATTTGGTTTTACCATTCTAATAACAGCCTTTTTATGGTTTGGTGATGCGCTCCCTTTGGAAGAATCATTCAGAAACGCGGTATTTCAGGTAGTCTCCATAACCACAACCACAGGATATGTTACGGCAAACTATTTAGAATGGGCTCCATTTCTGGTCGTCATCATATTCATGCTGATGTTCCTCGGCGGCTCCGGAGGTTCCACCGGCGGCAGCATCAAAATCGTAAGGGTAGCATTGCTGATCAAAAACAGTGCCCTGGAGCTGAAGCGCTTGCTTCATCCAAAAGCCGTCATTCCTGTAAGACTAAACAGAAAAAGCATCGATCCCCAGATCATTACCAATGTATTGGCATTTGTAGTGCTCTATATGATGATTCTTGCCGGAAGCTCCATAGTCGTATCGGCCATGGGCTATGATCTGGCTTCTTCTCTCGGCTCAGTCGCCGCCACGCTGGGCAATATCGGTCCGGGTATCGGAGCTGTGGGCCCGGTGGAAAATTATGCCCACTTCCCGGATTTCGGGAAATGGTTCCTTTCATTTTTAATGCTCATTGGCAGACTGGAACTGTTTACCGTGCTGATCCTGTTCTCTCCGGCATTTTATAAAAAATAAAAAGAAAGCAAACTAGGGAAGAACCAAGAACAAGCTCACAAACATCTATTAAGAAAGCCGCCCGAAAAACATGCCTCAATAAGTAATACCATACAAAATTGAAACCACAGGCTTCGCGCGGCTTTACGAATAAGAATAAGAGAAAAGTTTAAGAAACCAATTCACCTTTACCTTCCCGGATGATATAAGGTTCATTGTTTGTATAGTCTACAATGGTTGAAGCCTCCATATTCCCGGGGCCACCATCGATAATCACATCCACCAGCTTGTTATATTTTTCAAAGATCTGCTGAGGATCCACGAGGTAATCCATCACTTCATCGCCGGTATTGCGGAGAGAGGTAGTCATAAGCGGTTCACCCAATTCTTCCACCAGTTGTAACGGGATGTTATTGTCAGGTATACGGATGCCTACAATGTTTTTCTTGCTTTTATACAACTTGGGAATTTTGTTACTGGCGGGTAACAAAAAGGTAAAGGGGCCGGGAAGATTATGCTTCAGCAATTTAAAAGTAGACTTATCAAGGGGTTTAGTGAACTGGGAAACCTGGCTAAGATCTTTACAAATCAATGAATAACTGGTCCGGCTTTTTTGATCCTTCTTGATCTGGTTGACCTTGTCCTCCGATTTTGTGTTGTTAATTCTCCATCCTAAAGCGTAAACAGTATCGGTTGGATAAATGATCACTCCGTCATTTCTAAGAACATCGGCTACTCGACTTATTTGTCGCTGGCTGGGTGTTTCAGGATGAATTTTTAAATACATAGGCGTTTTATTTAAAGTGTTAGAAAAAAAGAATCAATCGACATCTATTTTAAACGAATATAAACAGTGTAAAATTTTATGCATTTAGTATATTTAATGCCCTTCGTATCACTTTTTGATAAATTTTTATATAATACATTCCTGTGGTTATTTTTATTTGATAAATGCAAAATAAACAAATACAATAAAGAGAACTAAAACTGACCGGTTCCTACAATTCAGAAAAAATGGGAATCCATTAAAAGGGGTAATGCACAGTTAAGATGCGAACGGTGCACTTACATCGCCATCCACTATCTCACAGATCTTCTTATAATGTGCTTCTACATTCTCTTCCCCGGTAATTCCCTCTTTTGCCATGAGGGAAGGGTTGGTGGTAACGCCATCCAGTACCCCAAGATCCTGTGCTTCTATTATTTGTTCAAGGTTCGCTATATCAATAAAAAATTTCATATTGTCTGTTTTTTATTTGGGTTAAAAAGCAAAATTAATAAAATGATCAAAAAAGAGAAGCATATTCTTAATGATCAGAAATACAGGTCACGCTCACCCTCCCTGATCCGTTGCAGTCGATCTCTTAATTGTTTTGCCCGTTTGGCATCATCCAGCTGCTGAATGTTGTCTTCAATCACCTTCCACCCTTTCTCTTTCAAATGAGGGCGGGCATAATCCACCAGATATTCAGCCAATGTCAGGATGGCGTTGGGCGTACAATAACGCTTGATGAAACCGGGCACGGAAAATTCCATAAAATGTTCCCCGGTCCTGCCCAGCCGATAGCAAGCGGTACAAAACGAAGGAAGATATTCATCCTCCAGCAATTCATCGATCACCTCGCCAAGCGACCTTGAATCGCCGATATGAAACTGTTCCTTGTTCAGGTTTTGCTCTTCATTTTGTGTATCGGCATAGGAACCAAGCTCAATTCTGGTACCTCCGTCTATCTGACTTACTCCGAACTGCATCACTTCTTTCCGTAAGTCAGGATCTTCCCGTGCAGTCAGGATCAGTCCTGTATATGGAACTGCCAGTCTGAGAATGGCTACAAGCCGTGAAAATTCCTCATCACTTACTTCGTAGCGGGGATCGATATTGAGGTTTGCTGCATCCTTAATACGGGGAAAAGATATGGTATGGGGTCCTACATTATAACAGGCTTCGAAATGATTGGTATGCCGCACCAGTGATAGTACCTCGAAACGCCAGTCGTACAGACCAAAAAGGGCGCCTATCCCAACATCATCCACACCAGCTTCCTGAGCCCTGTCGAGAGAAGTCAGACGCCATTCGTAATCTCTTTTCTTTCCACCCAGATGATACCATGTATAAGCTTCCGGGTGATAGGTTTCCTGGAATATCTGATATGTACCAATTCCGGCTTCCCAAACTGTTTTGAATCCCTCTATATCAAGGGGTGCAGCATTAATATTTACCCTGCGTATTTCTCCGTTTCCCTTCTTAACTTTATATACCTGTTTCACCGTGTGAGCAATGTAATTTGCATCGTAGTCGGGATGTTCACCATAAACGAGGATAAGCCGTTTTTGTCCGTTATCTTCCAGGGCTTCTGTTTCACAAACGATCTCTTCATCGGAAAGGGTTTTCCTTACCGCTTCGGTGTTGGATACACGGAATCCACAATATTTGCAATTGTTGGTGCATTTATTGCCGATGTAGAGCGGAGCAAACAGCACAATACGGTTTCCGTAAATTTTATCCTTCAGATCCCTTGCTCCCTGTTTTATTTCCTGTATCAATTCGGGATCATCTGCATTGATCAACACTGCAGTATCCCTTAAAGAAAGCCTTTCCTTATTCAGTGATTTGGCTATGATATCCCTGACTTCCTGTTTAGAGGGATTTTTGGTTTCGTTTATAAAACTCCATATTTCATCGGGATCTATGAACGGTTTCATCCGTTCATCTTTGATATTGTAACGTCCTGGATTGAATTTCATAGGCTTTTGTTTTTTTTCCAATTTCAGTCGTTTTTCAGCAAAACGGACTTGGTCTGGATTCCAGGGACCCGACCTATCTGGCCGGTCAAAGAACCGATTTCATCCGTGGTGCCTTCCAGTACCAGAGAAATAATGCTGGTACCGTCCGTTTGGGGAAGCCCCTGCCGACCGATAATGATATTGGCATGACGGGAAAGGATCTCGTTAAGCTTTCCAGCTTTCTGGCGGTCGTAAATACGAATGATGGTAGTGCCTATTCTCTTTTCCATCAGAAGATACCTCCGGATTAGATTTGCAGTTCTCTGACCTTGAAACCGACCATTGGTCCGCTTCTCAGTCGTTACTGTTATTAAACTAACAAATGTATAAAATATTTTGTTTGAACCAATATGATTTCGCTCATAAATTACATAGGAAATGGTGACTTAGTGGCCAAATGATTGATTTGAGGAGGTGTATGGTGATGATTGGGTGATGGAGTGATGGAGTGATGGAGTGATGGAGTGATTGGGTGATTGGGTGATTGGGTGATTGGGTGATTGGGTGATTGGG
>CAYNPZ010000013.1:40925-42235 GCA_964399175.1 uncultured Bacteroidales bacterium
GATGGAGAACGCTGGCGCGAGGGCACGAAAGCACGATGGAACGATGGAGCGAAAAAACGATGGGGCGATGGTGTGAGGGGGAATGGATTCCATCGAGCCGTCGTACCTAATCTCCCATCTCCTGCTCAATTACATCCATCATATTCTGAAATTCTTTTTCCGTATATCCTGTGTTCTGATAAACGATGGTTCCTTCTTCATTCACCACTACATTGCGGGGGATATATTTTTGGGCAAATTTGCCATAGATCACCCGTCCCGTATCTGGAGCAAAATGGAACTCAAATCCTTTCTGCTTTTTAAACTCATTCATTTTCTTCATATTCTGCTCCCGGCCTATGCTCACCAGAAAAAAATCTTCCCTGTTTCCATACTTTTGCCAAACCTGGTTTTGCAGTGCGGGCATCTCATTCATACAGGTCGGGCACCAGGTGGCAAAAAAATTATAAAGCACCACTTTCCCCTGAAGGGATTCGCTGTTGAATTCCTTGCCGGTGGTGGTTGTGAAGGTAAATTCCGGTACTTTCTCCCCTTCACTGATACGGGTGCTGGCTTTTATATCCGCCTCTACTTCTTTTTGCGATTTTTTGTCTTCCTTGTTTTCCTGCTTCTCCTGATTGCTTTGGTTTTGACTGCAGGCCACCCAGATAAACGGTATCACCATAAATATGAATATACGCATCATAAATCTCCCAATTAAATATTTTAAGGTGTTAAATTCTGAATTGCCAAAATTAAAATTTTTTTATAAAACCGGACAAATCGCTCAAAATAAATTCAAACTCATTTAACTCGTACGTTATTTAAGTCCCATTAATCAGATAAAATTACTTAACAGGTACTTATTCAATTGGACATACCCATCCATTTTATTATCTTCATCAGCATAAAACCAAAAAAAGATCTGTTATGAAAGAAAAACGAATATTGGGCGTACTCATTACCGACCGCCAGAAAGAAGCAGGCAATGTACAGAAAGTCCTGACCAATTACGGGAGTTCGATAAAAACCAGACTTGGTCTGCATGAGGTAGGAGATTCCACATTGAGTGAGGAAGGTCTTATTCTTCTGGAGCTAATCGGAAGCCAGGAGCAACAGAACAATCTTCAAAAGGAGCTTGAAGAAATTGAGGGAACCCAGACCAAGGTTATGGCTTTTAAGATGTAATAATTCATTGGTGCCCTCAAAGAGTCGGATCAATTGGTAACAGACTGATTCTAACCCGAATTATTCAAAAATAATTCTGACGCTATTGAAAACCCTGGCTTTTTGCTTCAATAAATTTCGCAAAAAGCCGGTTTTTCTAATGC
>CAYNPZ010000014.1:0-1991 GCA_964399175.1 uncultured Bacteroidales bacterium
CATTGAATAAATGGGAAAATTGTTTTACGGGTATAGGCTTTTTCTTCGTGTAGACCCTGTCAGCCCGGCAGCTGCCCGGGTCTGACAGGTCCTTTGCACCTCCAGTCTTTAGATTTTGATCCTCCTGACGGGGTCTTTCAGACCCGTCAGGGTTTAACTGTTTTGGAGGCAGATATTCAATCTCTTTCCTCTCCTTTATTCTTACCAACAAATGAAAATGATTAGGCATCAAACACCAGGCAAAAGGATTACTCAAAGAATATCAAGGTGAAAGCCCTGTAAATAACTATGCATAAATACTCTTCCTTTTCAGTGATTTTAATGAGAATTAATAAAATAAGCACCCTGCCCACTGGCAGGCAGGCAAAAAACAATTCCCAAAATACAAATAATATTCAAATCTCAATTATTGAATTTCGAAACACTCCAAGCTAAGGTCTTTATACCTGTAGCCTGGAGTGTTTAGGTCATTTATGATTGATTATTGGAATTTATTTGTAATTTGTAATTTGTTTTTTGTAACTTATTAAATGTGAATTTTTAGGCCCTCTTGGTTTAGGATTTAACTGTTTTATGCATAAATACTCTTCCTTTTCTTTTCAATATCCTCCATCAGGTGATTCCATGATTCGCTGAACGCATCAGCTCCTTCTTTTTGCAGTTGTTCGGCAAGGGCTTTGATATCGATTCCTTCTTTTTTGAATTGATCCAGCAGGTTATCGGTCTTACTGCTTTCATGGGGCAGGGGAGACTTGATATTGCCGTGATCGGCAAATGCAAGCAGTGTTTTTTCCGGTATGGTATTGACCGTAAACGGGGCGATCAGATTTTCAACGTAGATTAAATCAGAAGTAGCAGGATCTTTGGCTCCTGTGCTGCCCCATAATAAACGCTGGGGAGAAACACCGGCATTCATGAGTCTTTGCATCCGGTTGGACCGTAAAATTTTTATGTATGATTCATAGACCTTTTGAGATACGGCAAGCCCCAGTTTGTTTAATAATTGTTCTGAGACTTTCCCTGAAATTGCTTTATCCCAGCGGCTGACAAATACCGAAGCCACCGACCGTACATCAGGATTCAGGCCATTTTTCAGGCGGTGCTCCACACCTCTCATATAGGCATAGGCTGCTGCTTCATACTGTTCAGCAGAGAACAATAAAGTCACATTGATGGGAATACCCTCGGCAATGGCTTTTTCAATGGCCGGCAGTCCTTCCGGGGTTCCCGGAATTTTGACAAGTACGTTGGACCTGTTGACTTTTTGAAATATGTCTTTTGCGGCTTTCAGGGAATTTTCAGTATCATAGGCCAGCAAAGGGGATACTTCTATGGAAACAAAGCCATCAACACCATTGGTACGTTCATAGGTGGAGTGGAGCAGGTCTGCTGCCCTTTGAATGTCTTCAATGGCCATGTTCAGGAATAACTCTTCATTGCTTAGATTCTTATCCGCTTTGCGTATGGCCTCATCATAGTCATTTGAACTTGAAATGGCTTTGTCAAATATGGTTGGATTCGATGTTAAGCCGGTAACTGACAATTCATTGATGTATTGCTGGAGTGTTCCATTGTCCAGAATTTCACGGGTGATATAATCGAGCCACAGACTGACACCCTGAGCGTTTAATTCTTTATTGTTGGTATTCATAGGCTTTTTGATTTATATTGAATCTAAGATCTAATTATTATTGAAACATATGACTTTGTTGTGTTGTTCAATCTTGCTGAAACTTCATTTATAATCCTTCTCCTGAAAATATACATCCTGAATTCCATGCTTATGCCGGTTAAAAAGGCGGAATTTTTCTCGTTTCTTGTTGAATGTTAATGCGTTTCATAGATAAGATCGCCACCCATTCTAACGAGATTGCCACCCCCTCTAACGAGATCGCCACCCATTTTAACGAGATCGCTAACCTCTTTAACGAGGTCGCCACCCACTCTAACGAGATTGCTACCCCCTTTAACGAGATCGCTACCTTCTTTAA
>CAYNPZ010000014.1:2091-41938 GCA_964399175.1 uncultured Bacteroidales bacterium
AGATTGACATAGATCCGGTCGTCGGTTTTGGCATAGATATAACCGGGAAGCTGAGGAAGAAATCTGGCCATATTGGAAGGGCAGCAGGCCACCCTGAACCATGGGGAACGTTGTTCGTTTCCGTCGGAGGCCAGAGGATTCGGATAAAAAAACCGGTCGCCTTCAAGGGAAACGCCGCTCAGGATCCCGTTATAGAGGGAGCGTTCAAGCACGTCCATATATTTGGCTGCTCCGTGTAGCCTGAACATCCGCCGGTTCCACATGGCATTGGCTATTGCAGCGCAAGTCTCGCAATAAGCAGATTCATTGGGTAAAGAGTATGCTTCTCCGAAGCTTTCACCCTGGGCGGTAGAACCAATTCCACCGGTAACATAGGTTTTCCCGTGGACGATATCTTCCCAGAGGGTATTGAGTGTTTGTATGTATTCCTTATTCCCGGTATAAGCAGCCATATCAGTCATTCCTGAGTACATATATAATGCCCTTACCACATGGCCGACAGCTTCCTCTTGTTCGGTCACGGGTTTGTGATCCTGCTGATAGGTGCCATAAAGCCCTGCATTGCCATCAGGGCCGCGGTTGCCTTTTTTACCGCGGGCTTCCAGGAAAAATTCGGCCTGATCCCGGTATTTTTTATCACCGGTAATCATATACAGCTTAAAAAGGGCCAACTCGATTTCCTGATGGCCAGGGGGACCTTCCCTTTTACCGGGACCAAAGATATCACATACCAGATCGGCGTTTTTCAGTGCAACATCGAGGAATTTGCGGCTTCCCGTAGTCAAATAATGGGCAATGGCGGCTTCATACATATGGCCGGCATTATACAGCTCATGCATGTATTCCACGTCGGTCCAGCGTCTTTCGGGCCTTCTTTCGGGAACGGTATAATAGGTGTACAAATAACCGTCATCCCATTGGGCCTCCCTGATTCCATCAATGATCTCCTCAATTTTTTCTCTCAAAGCGGGATCCTCATTCTCTTCCAGGGCATAACACGCCCCTTCTATAAGCTTGTACACATCGGAATCCCTGGAGCGGCCCCAGCCATATCTACCGGTGAGCCTTTCAGGGTTGTCGGTAAACTTGCCGATGTGTTCCCTTTCTTCGCATTGCCCGAAGCCATAAGGAAGCGTTACATCCCGGTTGGTCTCCATTCTGGGTTTCCAGAAGTTGTCCTTTACTTCCACATGGGTGTAATCTACAGGCTGAATGGGGTAAGGATCCCGTTTCTTCCGGATGATCCCGGAATTTGCAGAAGACCGGCCGGACGGATTATCCGGAAGATGTATCTGCATTCCGGTAATCAGAAACAAACTCGAGATCATCAATAATACACGCATAGATTATCATTTACAGGGTTGACAAAACATAAAAAACCTGGCTTTGGAAGCTTCCAAAGCCAGGTTCAAATTTAACAAAATTTAATTTTTCGGACTAGTAACCCGGGTTCTGTGTGAGGTTCGGGTTGGCGTTCATCTGCTGTTCAGGAATGGGAAAAAGACGAATATATTCCTCATTGACTACCTTTTTCTGAATGTTTTTAACATCCGAATTTTCATAAAAAGGCTTAATGAATTCACCGAACCGGATCAGATCGTTACGTCTCCAACCCTCAGTGGCCAGTTCATGACCGCGTTCTTCCAGCAGTTTATCCATGGTCAGTTCATTCATGCTGAGCGGATCTACACCTGCTCTATTACGAACTCTATTAACCAATGAAAGGGCTTCGCCTGTAGGTTGTCCGCCATTCTGCCGCATCAGTGCTTCTGCTTTCATCAGCAGCACATCGGCATACCGGAAAATGGGCAGATCACCCTGTACGCAGGCATTGGTGTAATTGGTATAATCGAACTTACCTATTCTTACGCCCTCATTTTCATAAGCATTTTCAAGATTGCCCACTTCATTTACAAATACCAAAGGACCATCCACTCTTTCAACACCATAAAGGGTGTCCCCGCTTACAGAGGTTTGAAGCCCTTCTATCCACATGTCCTGACGAACATCATTTTCTTCATATGAATCATAAAATGAAGGAACTGCGCAGAATCCGTTCCACGGGCCTCCCTGGAATCCTGGGAAACTCTTATTATTCTCATAATGGAGGGTAGCATATGCTATCATATATTTCCACCCGGTTCTTTTCGGATCGGTTGGAATTACCCAGATGTTCTCCGATGAATTCTCATTATCGGTGGCAAAATTGGCAAAATAATTATCCTCAAGGGAAAATTCTCCCGATTCAATTACCTGGTCACAGGCATCAATAGCCTTCTGCCATTGGGGCCCGCCATCAAGTTGAATCGGATCACCTGCGTATACCTTTGAGTTCAGGTAAAGTTTGGCCAGCAGGGTATATCCGGCCCATTTGGTCATCCTGCCATATGTTTGTGTGTTCACCTCTTCGGGCAAGTCTGGAACAGCTTCCTCCAATTCGCTTACTACAAAATTATATACTTCTTCTCTAGACTGGTTCTCAGGGGCAAATCCTTCCGGTACATCATGTTTCTTAACAATAGGAACATTGCCATAGAACTCTAATGCCCAGAAGTAATAATACGCCCGTAAAGCGCGAAGCTCTTTTAACAGATCCAATACCGTCTGACTTGGATCTTCCAGTTGATCAATCTGAAACTGAATGCGGTTACAGGTACTGATTCCACCGTACGCATAAGTCCAGGGCCCATTTGCTTCGGACAAATTCCAATCATGCCAGTGGGATCTGAGGTGCGTACCTCCATCGTACCAATGCCTCCCTCTTGTAGGGATCATACAGATATCAGATTGTCTTAATATATCCCAATCGGCTCCGGGATAATTTAAAGAACTATAAGCCGGTCCAATAGCGGCAAGAACCTGACGTTCATTTTGGAAGAATTGATCATTCGTCAGTTCACTGGCGGGCTTCTGTTCCAGCTCTGTGCAGGAACCTAGCAGGAATATCCCGCCTAATATCATAATCATTAATTTATGTCTCATAACAATTTTATTTATCGATTTACAATAGGATCAAACTTCAAATAATTAAAAACTGGCTTCTATACCGATCGTCCATGTTCTCACACTTGGATAGTCCCAACGTCCGCTCATTCCCGGAGTCAGGCCACCAATGGATACTTCCGGATCGTTTACTGTTGACTGGGTAAAGGTGAAAGCGTTTCTCAGGGAGAAATAGAGCCTCATGCTTTTTACAGCCTGGGTATTTTCAAACGGAAAATTATAACCCAGTGTAATGTTGTCTATTTTCACCCAATCGCCGTTTTCCAGGTAATAGTCGGAATACTTTGGTTCCTCCCATAGCTTCTCGTTGTAATCGGCCAGAATATTCCTGGGCAATAGTCTCATGTTTTCATAATACAGCCGTTTGGCATTGAGAATTTCATGGCCGAATTGTCCTCTGGCCATTACACTTAACTGCCAGTTTTTGTATCTGACCGTGGTATTGAGATTGGCATAATAATCGGGAATGCCGTTTCCAATGACCTTTTTGTCGTCGGCGTCAATATCGCCATCTTCGTCCAGGTCTTTAAACTGCCATGCTCCATCTTCGCTGATTCCTTCGAATATCCAGCCATGGAAGTTACCCATGTCCATGCCTTCGCCGTAGCGATGCGTCCATGTTTGAACACCCGGGGCGCTCAGCCAGCCTGCATTCTGCCAATCAAGGCTGTATCTTTCATTGGAAAGAGTAACCAGTTCCTGCGTCCGGTAGTTGAAGTTGAAATTCAGGTTCCATTGCAGGTCTTCCTGCTGTACCGGTGTGGTATTGAAAGAGAACTCAATGCCTTCGTTTTTCAGGGTACCTACGTTGGCAAATGTGGTTCCGTAAAGGTTTGGCGGAACGGGGACGTCGTAGTTGTGCAGGAGGTCTTCGGTTCTTCGGTTGTAATAATCAATGGTACCGCCTACACGGCCTCCGAGAACCTCCCAGTCGATACCCACATCGTATTCCTGTTTGGTTTCCCACTTCAGGTTCGGGTTGGGGTTACTGACCGGATTATAGGATCGGGTAAACTCTCCGTCATAATAAAAGTATCCGCCGGGTGACAGTCGTACCAACGGTATATAAGGACTAATGGCCTGGTTACCGGTTTTGCCATATCCTACCCTCAGCTTTAGATATTCCAACCAATCGAATCCTTCAGCAAAAGGTTCATTGGTAATGGTCCAACCTGCCGAAACTGCCGGGAAAGTACCCCATTTATTTTCTTCACCGAATTTGGAAGAACCTTCTCTTCTTACACTGGCCGATACAAAATATTTGTCGTTCCAGTCGTAAATACCGCGGGCAAAGAAACCTACCAGCTTGCTCTCGTTCTTCCAGCTATCCATGTTGGCGCGTCCTTCATCAAGATATTCACCGGCACCAAGATTATTATATTTGAACTCATCACTGATGAAATTGGTATTGTCGGCCCAAAAACCATCAGCAACAAATTTCTGATAGGAATATCCACCGATAAAATTAAAACTGTGGTTACCAATGTCTTTATCCCAGTCGACGGTGGATTCCAGTGTACGGGTTACATCCCGGTTTGAATTTCTTGAGGCATGTCCATAAGTGTCATTTTGTTGTTGGTCGTATGAATAACTGGGTTGATAGTATCCGTCCATGCCCCTTTCTACATCATAACCAATCTGGGTTTTGAAGGTCCAGGCATTGGTAGGCATAAACTGACCCGTGATACGAGTATAATAGCGGCTGTTTCTATCTAAGTCGGTTCTTTGGGTTAATACACCCAGGGGATTTTGATAATTCCAGCCTTCAGCCTGAAATAGAGCATTGTTAGAATTTCCATCCTCGTAAACCGGGGCAGTTGGATTGTATCCCATAGCCTGACGATAAGCTTCATTATCCGATGGCTTGGCCTTATTTTCAAAAGCCCCGAGTTGGGCTTTAAACATCAGCATATCATCAAGCGCACGCTGAGTCAGATTAAGATTGACTTTGTATTCTTCCCGGCCGGTATTGACAAACATACCATCATGATTCATATAAGATCCGGATAGCCGGTAATCTGAATCTTCACCTCCGCCCCGGATGGACAGGTTGTGGTTGTAATTGACAGGGGCATCCCGTTGTACTGCATCGAACCAGTCGGTATCGTATCCACGGTCAATCAGGGCCCTGCCCTGATCAGCAAAATCTCCGCCTCGATCTATGAGATCCTGTTTCAGTTGGAGGTATCCTTCGGCATCCAGCATTTGGGTTTGCCTTAGAACCGTTTCGGTAAACGTTTTTCCGGAATAGGTCACGTGGAAATCCTGTTCTTTTCCTTCCTGGCCGGTTTTGGTCTGTACCAGGATCACACCGTTGGTACCACGGGTACCGTACATGGCCGCCGCCGAAGCATCCTTCAGTACATCGATGGATTTTATGTCTTCGGGGTTCAGGGCATTCAGGCTGCCGCCCGGCACACCGTCAACAACAATCAGGGGTGACTGTCCGGCGCTCACACTGGAAGTACCACGCAGACGGATTTCAAAACTCTGGTTGGGGTCGCCTCCACCGGTACGGGTAATGGTCAGTCCTGCCACTTTACCCTGCAGTACCCTGGTCAGGTCGGTGGAAGCAGCCGGATCAATATTCATATCTTCGGCACTTACGGAAGCCACCGAACTGGTAACTTCTTCACGCTGCACCTGACCGTATCCGATGGCAACAACTTCTTCCATCCTTACAGCACCCTGCTGCATGGTGACATTGATCTCTTCCCTGCCATCCACATCTATGGATTGCTGCTGGTATCCCACGAAGGAATATACCAGTGTGGCATCGGCAGGCACTTCAATGGAGTAGTTGCCCTCCATATCAGTGGTAGTACCTGTAGTGGTGCCCTCTACTACAATATTTACGCCTGGCAGGGGATTACCCTGTTCGTCAGTCACTGTTCCGCTAACAGTTACTTGCTGCTGCTCAGCAGCTTCTTCAGACATTTCCGGCGCGTTGTTATTGTCGGCCCATGCCTGATTGCCAAATATCATCAAGCCACAACATATGAAAATGCCAACAATTAGCTGCATCTTCATCAATGGTGACCATCGTTTCAGATTTTCTCTAAGATTTTGGGGTTTTCTCATGACTTTTCCTCTTTTTTAATTAACATTTTAAATTGGTTAGTTCCCCGGAAGATCAATTCATCCTTTTCTCTTCCAGGGGTCGTGATTCAATTTCTGTTTTACAGTTTTTTGCAATCTGATTTCATTGGTTTTTCTTACATAGGCATTCATTTTTAAGGGTTTATGGGATATTTTAATTTTATTCGCATCTCGTTTGACTGGCATGAACCTAGAGTACGGTATCTTCGACCTATAAAAACGATACGGAGTATTATTTGATGTTTCCTGATTTTCTGTTCTTATATGATAGACATTTTCTTTTGATACGGGAAATGCCCCGGATGTGGCGAATGAACCCGATACAATAAGGGCGGAAATAGTCAGAAAATTGCATAATCCCCGTTTGATCATTCCTGAATGTATAGGTAATATATCATTTAGGATGAGTTTGTCCCTGTTGCGTTTTTTTGTTGAGATATTGAGCCGGGCAGCAATGGAATTAAATAATGTGGCGGCATCCGGGGGAGGGGAGGAGGCTGGTGTATTGAGCCATTCCCGGTACAGATCACGAAATGCTATATTTTCCGGATTCATCCCCGCAGAAGGAGGCAATGGGCCTTCTTCATCTTCGGATAATTCTTCCACAATGGATTGAATGAATCCGTCTGTGATTTCATGTTTTGGGTTTAGGTCCATGGGTTTTTTTGACCTTCTTCTGTTAATATATACAATCCCGAAGCAATTTTCCGTGAAAAAAAAATTAAAAAAAAGTTAATATTTGGAAATATATTACTGGAGTTCAGTAAAAAAACAGACGGCACGACGGCACGAGGGAACGATGGTGCGACACCGCGAAGGAGCGATTCTTCAAAAACGCCGGTTTTATCTTTTGTGACCTTATTGAGTTTAATATTTCTTGAACCACATAACTGCCCACCTGCCGGGGAAAGATAGTACAAATAGGAGAAACACATAGGAAGAAAAAATAGCATGGAGATAAGCTTACGGAAAACCTTGAGATCATTACCGCAACCAAATGACCACCGAATGACGATCAATGACAATTAAATGACCATCAATTACCTTGTTAAATTGTCCGGGTAATTAACCGGTTATATATAATCCACCCAATTCATGATTCTGCATATAATCTGCATTTTATCGCGCACTCTGACGAGGCGCCGTGAACCGGCGTGCTGATTGTTGCTATCGCTATTGGCCTTCTACGAAGGCAGCATTGAAGCTTCAGGTGTTACCAGGCAGCTTAAGACAGGCAGAATTGATAGGTTAGTCAATCGGCTAAGGCCGGCAATATAGGTTCAACCTTTGGTTTTTTCTCATGTGATTTATATGGTTTAGTATAACGATTTCACGACAGCATGATCCTTCACAACCATAAGTTTTTTTCTTATATGTCCTTATTTGCCTCCTGCCAGCGGGCAGGCGGGGGAAGATAGGACAAATAGGAGAAACACATAGATTTCTTATACTTTTTTAATGACCCTCCCTCTTGCCCTCTTGTCCCGATAAGGGGCAAATAGCGATAGAACAGACATACCCCGGCAATATTGGGCGCCTCGTCAGAGTGCGCGATAGATTCCTCGCCTGGTGAGGGACTTTTAAATTAAGGTAATATCAAAATATACCGGTATGTGGTTCAAAAAAATTTGTGCGGTCGCTACGCAACTCCTGTTGTTTGCTCTGGGATATTAATCTACCATAATGTCGTCGCTACGCGACTAACGGACTGCCAAAACAATTGAATGACCATGAATGACTACGAATGACAATTTAATGACAAGTATTGACGGTTAAATTCTGAGGCTATCTGTACTACCTACTGCCTGCTTACTAATCTATTCAAATCTTTCCCTGTCATAAACATTAAACGGGTAATACTTCTTAAGGGATTTCCGGATCTCGTCAAGCGATTTGCGGATCTGGGTATCCACGGTATTGACCGAAACCCCCAGCTTATCGGCGATTTCTTTGTATGTTAATCCACGGATACGGCTCAGTAGAAAGATCTTTTTTCTTTTCGGAGGGAGAGAATTTATGACGGCCCGGATCACCTCATTCAGCTCCTCGAATTCAAAATTCCTGCACGGAGAATGATCATAAGAACCGTTGGTATCCAGGTAATCGTTGAATTCCTGGTAGGGCAAATTTTGTTTGATACGGTTGTATATTTTGTTTCGTGTTACAGTGAAAAGAAATCCCGAGAAAGACCCGTCGGGTTCTATTTTTTTACGTTTTTCCCAAATGGTAATAAATACTTCCTGAACAATCTCTTCAGCCTCTTCCTTATTTTTAAGCAATTTTAAAGTAAAGTGGTATACTTTTGAATAATATCTGTAAAATATTGCTTCAAAGGCCTGTGAGTTGCCTTTTCTCAATGCTTCAAGCAGTATTTTTTCTTTGGGGTAAATCATTGTCAGCTCCCTTCATTTAATTGGTTCGTCTTGTTTTGATTACCCCTAACTTGGACAAGCCAAAACCAAAGAGGATGTTATCATGTGATTTTATATATCCTGGTTTTGGCTTGTCCAAGTTAACCCTTCTAACTGATAACTTGTTTCGATTTTTCATATTGCTCAAAAGCCAGTGATACTTCCTTTCAGATGAATGCATTTGTCCCTGCCGTTAATTAAAAGGACTCAAAAATACGAAATTTATTTCGTTTGAAGAATCTTTGATTTTATGAATGCGGGGTTCAGGGTTCCATCCTGGCTGTCATCTTTTCTGCTTTGTTCGTACTTCTTATGGCAAATATTTGCTGTTTTTCCAGTTCACTATTTGTATATTATCCCTTTTTCGTTCTATCAGGCCGTCGTATATGAGGTACATTTCTTTAACTTCGGGATTATATTTTCTGAATTTCAAGAGATTATTCAAATAATCATCGTGGAAGTTTGTTGCCGATTTAACTTCAATAGCTGTTATATCTGTAGCTATCTCCAAAAGAAAATTAATTTCTGTTCCGTGATTATCACGCCAGAACCAAATATTGGCCCGGCTACCGTGGTTAACATTATTTTTTAAAAGTTCGCTGTAAATAAGGTTTTCATATACAGATCCTCTCAATGGATGTAGTGCCAATGTTTCTGTTGAATTAATACCGAGAAGATGACATAATAGCCCGGTATCAGTAAAATATAACTTAGGAGCTTTTACAATCTTCTTAAAAAATACTCTTCCTGCTTTCCGCAAAGCAACATCATATTTATAAGCCGAATGAAACGGAAACCTCTTCATTGACGATACTTTTTGATTCAGCTTACAAAGGCCTGCTCTTTCGCTGCCATCTCCAACCCGTCCGACCGGGGTAGAAAAAGGAGGTTTTTTTGATGGTCATTGATTTATTGCTTCTATCTGTTTTAGTTTTTATATTCGGGAACCGGTCAGACGGGGAGCCCTGGCAAAATGCAGGCAGCAGTAGCCTAAAATCAGAACTGATCGGGATGTTCACCGGTAACACGCTCTTCACCTGTCTGTTCCAGGTCATCAATCCTGATGATATCCCCTTCTGCCAGTTCAAAATCAAAAATATCCGCATTTGAACGTATGTGTTCAGGATTGGATGATTTGGGAATCGTTACCACCCCTTTTTGGAGGTTCCAACGCAGTACGACCTGTGCGGGCGTTTTTCCATATTTTTCTGCCAGTTCTCTCAATAAGTGAATATTGTTTACCTTTCCCCTCATAAGCGGAGCCCAGGCTTCCGGCTGAATGTTGTTTTCGTGGCAGAAATCGTGCAGTTCCTGCTGGACGAGATGAGGATGAAATTCCACCTGATTGACCATGGGGGTGATTTCCGCATCTTCCGTGAGATCCTTAAGGTGGTGAATCAGAAAATTGCTGACCCCTATGGCGCGGATTCTTCCTTCGTTGTATAAATTTTCAAGGGCCTTCCAGGTGTCTTTGTAACGCCCGGTCACGGGCCAGTGAATGAGGTAAAGATCCAGATAATCCAGGCCCAGTCGGTTCATGCTTTTGTCAAATGCCTTGAGGGTGCTTTCATATCCCTGGTCGCTGTTCCATACCTTGCTGGTAACGAAGATCTCTTCCCGCGGAATATTGCTCTCCTGCACCGCTTTTCCCACTCCTTCTTCATTGCCATATACTGAGGCCGTGTCAATAAGCCTGTATCCCGTTTCAAAAGCATGATGAACGGCCTGAACGACCTCTTTATTGGTCATGCTGTAAACCCCAAGTCCCAGATAAGGCATCTTAACGCCGTTGGACAAAGGGGTTGTTCCGGTTACATCTGTGATATACATAGTGCTGTTTTTTTCGTGTGATGGAGATTACACAATCATTCTGTTTTCTGTTGAATTCATCCGAAGGTAAGAAGAATTTATCAGAAGCCAAAGATGCTTTTCCTTCTTCTTTTTCGCATCATAAAAATCAGCCCGATGGCGAGGAAAACCGTAGAAGGGAATGCCGATCCTGCCCCGAGGGGAGCTATAGCCAAAAGAAAAATCATGCCTCCTACCAGGCCCAGGTAATACCAGAAGCCCCTGGACCAGATCAAAGCACCTGTGAGAATCTGCCCACCTGCGATTAATGCTACATATACTCCCGGCTGCCTGCTGAAGGGCCCATATATGATCTCCTTATAGATGTCGAGTATTGCGCCGGAGCCGAATGTATCTACATAGATTCCGGGTGTATTCACTATTGTAATCAGATTCACAATTCCTGCAGCAATGAAAATGAGGCCCCAGATAAAACGCATGAACCGGGGAAAGTTATATGAAAGCAACATGATAACAATTGCCAGGAGGTTGGCAAGAATCACAGGCAACATAAACTGCTCATAGTTCATAGACTTTCTTTTTAAATTTTAAGCAAGATAAGAAATTTTGAATAATTAATATACATCATACCCAAAAGGCCTGAATGAAAGACGGGCCAGCTTAAAGTGCTGACGGGCAAAAGGCAGGCCGATAATGGTGATGGCAAGCAAGGCCCCGAAGAAAATATGGGTCAGGCTGATCCATACTCCTGCTACGATGAACCATAGTATATTCATGAACAGGTTCAAGCAGCCCCAGGAAGTCTCCCGGTGATGCACTTTCTGTCCGAAGGGCCATAATGTTAGAACCCCGAGCTTCAAGGTCTGCAGGCCGAAAGGAATGCCTATGATGGTTATCATCAGCACCACACTGCCGATAAAATACTCAATGGCTGTTTCCAAACCACCGAATATTATCCAGATGATGTTACCAAGTATGTTCTTCATAAAGGTTGCTTTGGTAATAAGAGGCCGTAAATATTGGAATTTTTTGGATAAATCAAATGGAATATCAAAATCTTTCTTTCATTTTTGTTGACCAGAGTAACTCACAACAGAAGGGTAGAGGCATGAAGTTTCAGAAAAGACTGGTACATGGCAGGTTCATAAGAAGGTATAAGCGTTTTCTGGCTGATATGGAGCTGGACAATGGTAAGAAAGTCATTGCCCATTGCACCAACTCAGGATCGATGAAGACGTGCCTGCAGGAAGGTGCTGAAGTGTATATGACACCTGTGAATGATCCGGAGCGAAAAACCCGGTTTACCTGGGAGATGATCAAGATCCGGGGTAGCTGGGTGGGTATCAACACCAACGTACCGAATCGTCTGGCATATGAAGCGGTGCAAAACCGTGAGATCAAGCGGCTGAAAGGATATGACCGAATTGAGCGCGAGATCACTTATGGTGACAGCCGTTTTGATCTTTACCTGGAGAATGACCGGGAAAAGTGTTTTGTGGAAGTCAAGAATGTTACCATGAAATCAGGAAAGTATGGATTGTTCCCGGATGCGGTTACCAAAAGGGGTAAAAAACACCTGCATTCATTAATGCGTGTTACCAAAGAAGGCATGCGTGCCGTAATGCTTTATATAGTCCAGCGTACCGATGTGGACGTCTTCGCCCCTGCCTGGGAGATCGACCCGGATTATTCACAAACCCTGAAGGAAGCCTATGAACAGGGTGTGGAGATCATACCGCTGCAGGCTAAGGTGACACCAGCGAGGATTGAACTGGTCAGGGAGATGCCGTTTGAATTGGGTAAATGAGTTTGATTGCCTGTCCGCCGACAGGCGGGTTTGACAAAGAGTTTGAATGTTCGAGTTGGCAATTGGCAAATTGCAGTTTGCAATCACCAGCGTACAGTTCGGAGAAGATAACAGTCGTCCGGTTGTATCGGCAGAGGTCTTATTCGCATAGCGACGGGAGTATGGTGAATTCAGAATCCTGACAATAAGCAGGAGTCACGTAGTGACGAATTAATCTTTCCTTAGCGGTATAAATATTTTAGAAACTGGTAATTATTGATATTACCACCTTCTCCCAAAGAACCATGCATAAAGCAATATTCCAACTATGATGGCAATGCCTGCAACGATAACATACACGATAAAGCGGGCAAAGGCGCCAACCGTATCCCACGAAATGATGCCGAAGGCGGCAAGAAAAACCAGTATCAGCAAAATGGTAATCAGGCAATTTCCTCTGGGTGTACGTACTTCCGGCATAACAGAACAATTGTGTTTGATTAGAAAAATTTCTCTAAAATATCCAATTAAATGAAACTATCAAAATTTTTCTGCACTTCAATCTTTGAGTCACACCAGGGCATGACTCTACAAACTCCCGTCAAACTCTTAAACAATCACACTCCTCAAACAACGATCGAGATTCCCCCGCTTCAGCTAGCAGGGCAGGCGATTCTCTACCGCCGGCGGTACTTCGGCCGGAATGAAACGTTGGCTGAGGCATATCTGCGAATACAAACAATAACCTTGAAATGAACGATTATGAAGTGCATCTGGTGAACGACGGGGATAAGGCAGTTCATGAATTCACACCCAACACCTATGACATTTGTATCCTGGATATCATGTTGCCCCATACGGATGGTTTTGGGGTGGCCCGGGAGATTAAATCTCTTCAGCCTGCTGTTCCTATGATCTTATTGCATTGAAGCAGGTATGGGCACAGGATGATTATTTTACCGGCCGCAGCATGGATGTATACATCACCCGGCTGCACAAGTATCTGAAAGCCGATCCTGCCATTTCTATTGAAAACATTCACGGCAGCGGGGTTGGGGGAGAGTACGCCCCCTGAAGCTACAACTTCCAGACCAAGAAGTCACATGATAAAATAAATACAGGGAACGTTATCTGATAACAATTTAAGAAGAGATCAAATTCATTCAGTGGATACAACACCAGACATCTCATCTGACCAAAAAATGCCCGGCCAAAAGCATATCGAATGATTTAATGGCCGGGCATAGATTTCACCGATGTTACAATGTTATCTGTTGAACTCAATTGTATCGGCCCATTCTGTTTCCG
Organism: uncultured Bacteroidales bacterium; assembly: GCA_964399175.1. GTDB lineage: Bacteria > Bacteroidota > Bacteroidia > Bacteroidales > UBA12077 > JAGXLC01. The sequence goes on from CAYNPZ010000014.1 coordinate 15,508, forward strand.
GATATCTCCGGGATATAGCCATTGTGTCTTCTTCAAAATTCAGGATAATCCAGTTACCATCGAAATAACCTCCAATTTGCATGGTGTCCTGAACAAACAATGTATCTGTATTTTCCGAAATTTCATATTCAAAAGTTCCCGTTGTATCTCCATATAAGGAAAAATAGTCGATTCCTTCATAGGGTGGTTCTTCCGACTCCGAATAGCTGAATTCCCAGAAAGAGCTATCACAAGGCATCGGGTCGCCCCTCATCTTATAGGTTTTCATAAACCACTGGCCCTTAATAAGTTCATAAGGGCTTTTCTTTTCCACCTGATCGTCGTCTTCACAGGATATCAAAAAGCCACCAAAAATAAATGCAGCAGCCAGGATAAGAACAAACTTTTTCATAAAATTCAATTTTTATTTTTCATTAAGAAAATATTACGAAACCAAATAAAAATGGTTGCATATTTGGAATGAATGTCTGATGATTTGGATCATCTATTCCCCTTATTCATCTTGTCATACATCAACGTGTCTCAAATTATCCTTTCATTCTTCCATAATTTTTTGTTACTTGTCGGCATCATATTTAAACAAAAGGCATGAATTTGATAAAGAATCAAAAGCTCATCCATCTGGTATTAATTCTGTTAGGCATAGCCGGAGCAATCTTTAGTCAGTACTATTCAGGATTTGGCGGGGTTATTCTGCAAAATTACGGAGCCAATTTTTTCTTTCCGTTTGCCATTTATTTTATTATCCGGAACTTTCCACTTGAACGATCTACCGTTGCACTGATTGCACTGGGCGGAGTGTTGCTTCAGGAAATCGGCCAATTGCTGGGATTGTATGCAGGGATATTTGATTATAAAGATCTGCTGGTTGATCTGGGGGGTGTTTTGGTCGCTATGGCCATAGACTGGAAGATTACCAGAACCAGAGATAACCAGGTGCATTCTGTATCTCAATAAGGGGGTTAATTCCTTCATAATCGGATTAGGAAAAAGAGGTCTGCCTTGTTATTCCCCGGCGCACTGATTTAACATTCAACCCTCTTCTCTGATTATCACATTAAGTTTTTTCAGTGTGTCAAAAAATGTGGGAAATGATTTTCCTACAGCACGGGCATTGATTATCCCGACCGGGTTTTCCGATGCCAGGGCGATCATGGCCCCTGCCATGGCCATACGGTGGTCGTTGTGTGAGTCCCATGCTCCTCCACCAGGTTTGCTTCCTGTTATATACATGCGGTCATCGTCACCCACGTAAGATTCAATACCCATATTGCCGAGCTCCTGCATGATGGCTTCTGCCCTGTTGCTTTCCTTGTAACGCAGCCGATGAACGCCTTTTATACTGGATGTGCCCTTGCAATTGGCAGCCAGAACTCCCAGTGGTGGAAAAAGATCGGGGGTATCGGTGGCATCAAATTCAAATGGTTTTAATTCATGGGGATTCTGAATGTTATAAATGCCAATGTTTTGTTTTATCTTGACTCCGCATGAATGAAGCACTTCCAGGATTTTTCTGTCTCCCTGCATTGAATGAGGGTTGAGCCCGGAAATCCTCAAATCACCCCGGATGGCAGCACCTGTAAAGAAGAAGGCAGCATTGCTCCAGTCACCTTCTATTTCAATTTCTGTCGGATGATATTGTTGATTTCCCGGAATGTTAAATACTTCATAGTTCTGATTTTCTACCCTAATCCCGAACTTATCGAGTACTTCCAGGGTCATGTCCACATAAGGTTTGCTTTTCAGGTTTTTTACCTCAATCCGGGAATCTTTTTCCGCCAGGGGAAGTGCGAACAACAGCCCTGATAAAAACTGTGAGCTGACCGAGCCGTCAAGCTCGATATGACCGCCCTTAAGAGGTCCTTTCACCTGAACGGGAAGATAGCCGCCGGAAGTTATACATTCCACCCCTGTTTCTCTTAGCACCTGTTCTATGATTCCCATGGGTCTTTTCTTTAGCGAACCCTGGCCATCTATTGTTATTTCCTTGTCTGAAAGGGCTAGTACGGGAATGATCAGCCGGATGCCCAGTCCTGACTCACCGATGTTCAGGTGGGAAATCGAAGGATCAAAACCCCCTCTGATGGTCAGATGCGTTCCCTGATCTTCAGACTGAGTGCCAAGCAACCCGATAACCCTGAGCATGTTAAGCTCATCCTCGCTTCTGCCGGGGTTTTTTATGGTTGAAGTGCCCCCTGACAGAAGAGAAGCTACCAGTACCCGCTGCATATAGCTCTTTGAAGAAGGAATGTGTACCTTCCCCTGAATGGTGGATGGGTATACAGTTACTTTCATTTTTTACAAAATTTTGATAGTTAAATAAATTAAACTAAATATATGATCATGTCTTAAATCATAAAGAGCGTTACAAATAAAAAAGGCCGGAATCAGAACAAGCCTATTGGTAAAGCGAGATTCAGATACAACTGCCTATTTTTTCCTGAAAAATATCTGGAGGGGAACGCCTGTAAAGTCAAAATTTTTCCTCAGCACGTTTTCGATATATCTTCTGTAGGGTTCCCTTATATTCTGCGGATAGTTACAAAACAGTGCGAATGAAGGTGCATAGGTGTGCAGTTGGGTGGCATATTTTATCTGAATGTATCTTCCACGCACAGCGGGTGGAGGAAAGCTGTCCACGGCTTTCTGTATTACCTTGTTTAGCCGGGAAGTGTTAATCTTTTTCCGGCGGTTTTGATATACCCTTTCAGCCTCTTCCAGCACCCGGTGGATCCTTTTTTTGTATATGGCTGAAGTAAATATTATGGGAATATCCTGGAAAGGGGCAATTTTTTGCCTGATTCTCCATGTGTATTCATTGGCGGTTTTGCTATCCTTTTCCACCAGATCCCATTTGTTAACCAGCATAACAACACCACGGCGGTTCTGCTGAATCAGCTTGAGGATATTCAGATCCTGAGACTGGACCCCTTGTGTGGCATCGATCATTAAAAGACAAACATCCGCAAATTCTATGGTCCTGATGGCCCGCATTACGGAATAGAATTCAACATCCTCATGCACCTTGCCTTTTCTCCTCAGACCTGCAGTATCAACAAGATAAAAATCGTGCTGAAATTTTGTGTAGCGGGTATAGATGGAATCTCTTGTGGTACCTGAAACCGATGTAACGATGTTTCTTTCCTCGCCAATGAGGGTATTGATGAGGGATGACTTTCCCACATTGGGTTTTCCAACGACAGCATATTTGGGAATGTCTTCCTCCGGTGTATAATCTTTAAGGTCCAGATGGGATAATACTTCATCCAGAAGATCGCCTGTTCCTGAACCATGAAGAGAGGAAATGTTGTATATCTCTCCAAGCCCGAGAGCGTAAAAAACACTGGCATCATATTGCCTCTGAAGGTTATCCACCTTATTGACTACTGTAATAACCTTTTTTTCGGTTTTTCTGAGCATGTCGGCCATCTCCTGATCCAGGTCGGTGATTCCTGCGGTGACGTCCACAATAAAAAGAATAACCGAAGCTTCATCTATGGCAATTTTAACCTGTTTTCTGATTTCTTTTTCAAAGATATCTTCGGTATGTTCAACATAGCCTCCTGTGTCTATGATGTTGAACATCTTACCTTCCCATTCCACTACTCCGTAATGGCGATCACGGGTAACACCGCCCACCTCATCAACAATGGCTTTCCTGGTTTCGGTAAGCCTGTTAAACAGGGTGGATTTACCAACATTGGGTCTTCCTAGGATTGCCACAGTATCTTTAGCCATGATCAGTAAATTGGTGATTCCTTAATGTTGATCCAATTTATTTTTTTCTGCTGTTAAGGGTTGTACCCCGAAGATTTCAGAAAACCGTCTTTGTCTCTCCATTCTTTGTGTACTTTAACATAAAGATCGAGAAATACCTGCTTTTCATAAAGTGCCTCCAGATCTTCCCGGGCCCGTATTCCTATGTTTTTAATGGCTTCTCCTTTTGCGCCGATTAGTATGGCTTTCTGGCTGTTTCGCATTACATAAATGGTAGCCCTGATGTTAAGAATCTGATCGGTATCTTTGAATTCCTCAATTTGAACCTCAGTAGAGTAGGGGATTTCCTTTTCAAAATTCAAGAATATTTTTTCCCTTATGATCTCTGATGCAAAAAAGCGTTCGGGTTTATCCGTAAGTGCATCTTTGGGGTAATAAGGCGGATTCTCCGGGAGCAGCTCAAGGATTTTGTCAAAAACTTCGGGCAGATAATACCCTTTAAGTGCGGAAACTGGTATAATATGAGCTGCGGGTAACATCTCCCTCCATTGGCTTAAAATGGGCTCCAGTTCTCCTTCTTTAACCAGGTCAATTTTGTTGACAAGCAAAAGGATGGGTATATCCGTCTTTTTAATTTTATCGATGTAATCCAGATGCTTGTCATATTTTTCTCTCACATCTGTTATGTATAAGAGGATGTCGGCATCTTCCAGCGCCCGGTCGATAAACCTCAGCATTTTTTCATGTAGCTTGTAATGGGCCTTGATAATACCGGGAGTATCCGAATAGATGATCTGAAAATTTTCCCCGCTCATGATGCCCATGATTCGTTGCCGGGTGGTTTGAGCTTTTGAAGTGATGATGGAGAGCTTTTCCCCCACCAGCTGGTTCATCAGCGTTGACTTCCCTACATTCGGATTTCCGATGATATTTACAAATCCCGCCTTGTGCTCCATCTTGCGTGAATTCTGATTTTTTTTTAGGTTCACAAAAATAATACAAATTTTCAGGTTCGCTTCATTTCAGTGTATGTTTACAAACAATGCAGCGGCTCATTTAAGCCCGGGACATGCAGATATAAAAAGTGGTTGCCGGAAAACAAAAAGGCTCCTTAATTCGAATGATTGAGGAGCCTTTGACAGAAAGCAAAGCAATGTCTATATGAATTCTCAGTAGCCCTGGAGCTTTTCTGACAACTTTTTCCTTGTAAAGAATATCCGGCTTTTTACAGTGCCGATTTTAAGTTCCAGTTTATCGGCAATTTCTTTGTATTTGTATCCTGAAAGGAACATCTTGAACGGCACCCGAAATTCATCAGGCAATTCTTCAATTTTTTTATTGATCTCAATGATCGAATACTCACTGTCGGGCCTGACGGGTGTACTTTGTTCTGATTGATTGAGAAAGTAATTGTTTTCCGTTTTATCGTTATGGGTATTCTCTTTCTGCTTTTTACGATAATTGTTAATGAATGTATTTTTCATTATGGTGAATGTCCAGGCCTTCAAATTGGAATGACCAATGAATTTGTCTCTGTTGGCCAAAGCCTTATAATAAGTTTCCTGAAGCAGGTCTTTTGCTTCCTCATGATCTGAGGTTAAACTCATTGCAAACCTTTCCAGCTTGTCTTCGAGTTCTATTAGTTGTTCATTAAATTCTGTTGCCTTCATAGTCGTTGGTTTTATCGTTCTAAAATGTTTAATCAAATATACAACAATTTTAAACATGAAACCAAATTTTTTTTAGACTTTTTTTTGGGATCAACCTTTATTCTAAATAAGAAATGATGCCGAAATTCAATATAAATAGGAGTTTTGTATCTTTTTATTCTTTCCTTTATAAATAAAGCTCACATGTAAAATATGTTTAAGGTTATTCACACGTGAACAGGCAAAATATTAAACAAAGTTAAAATCCTTGGAAATTAGAATATTAACTCATGAAAATCTTAAATTTTTTGGACAGAAAACAAAGATTTAAAAGGAATATTATTTAGAATAGATGTGTTTAATTTCCTGTATTACTGTATATACGATTTTTATATTGTGTAAACGAATAATTTCATCTCAGATCGATTTCCACCGCTCGTTGACTTCAGTGGGAGAAGAAATTTTTTCAACGTTCCCGGGAAGTTGAAAATCGGCTTCGTGGATCCGCATTCCTGCTATGAAAATGATTTGTTTTGGGAAAGTATCGGAAAGCTTTTGTACATAATCCCTCAGTTTATTACCGCTTAATGCAATAGTTATGGTCGTAAATAAATAATGACATTTGATGAGTTTGGAAGCTTCAATCAAATCATTAAATGGGACCGAGCTGCCAAGGTATATGACGTTTTGTCCCGATTTTTTAATGAGATAGTTGTAAAAAAGCAGGCCCAGTTCGTGAAATTCATCTTCGGGAAGAAAAAGAATGAATGTTTTGGCATCCTTGTTATCGGGTATTTTCAGGTTGTCAATAGCCACCATCAACTTTTGCCTGAACAGATTGGAAATAAAATGTTCCTGTGCCGGGTTAATAGAGCCGGTTTGCCACAATAATCCGATCCTTTCAAAAAAAGGAAAGATCAGTTTGATGATGGTTTGTTCAAATCCTTCATGCATGATCGCATTGGACAAGATCTGGTCAAACTTCATCTCGTCCAGATCTACCATGGCAATAACCAGTTTTTCTATCTGGCTTTCCAGGTCCTTGGAATTATAGGTGAATCTCATTACCTTTTCGGTCAATTCCTTGTTTTTGAGCTTGGATATATCTGAGATCTTCCACCCTTCCCGGTTTAATATAGCAATATTGAGTAACTTTTTCAGGTCAAGCTCGGAGTAAAAGCGGATATTGGTTTGAGTCCTTTTCGGTTTTATTACATCGTAACGTTTCTCCCAAATCCTGATGGTATGTGCTTTAATTCCCGATAACTTTTCTAATTCCTTTATTGAATAGCGCGACATGCATTTTCCTCGTTAAATGAAACATACATACAAAAACATTTATACTTCACCATTATAGCCATACTATTTGGCTACTCGTTTATTTAACAATTATAGAATACATTTGTTTAAATCAGAGTGTTTTTCATTAGACATAAAGAAAATGACAAAAACTTAATTGAATTTGAAGAAATTTTATGCTGAATTCAAAGGGGATATTATAAAAATTTACATTGTTTACCGATGTTTTTTTCAAAATACTCCCAGGCAAATATCATTATTTTAGTTTGAAAAATGCAAAAAGAGTTTAAACAATTCACATTATTTAAAAAATGGTGTTATTTTAGTGGCTTATGGATGAGATAGCAATTTTTTGGTTCAGGAGGGATCTTCGTTTGGAGGATAATTGCGGGCTTTACCATGCTCTGAAGGAAAACAACAGGGTTTTGCCGGTCTTTATTTTCGATACGGATATCCTGAACGAGCTCAATCATGTAAATGACGCGCGGGTGGAATTCATATATGACCGGGTCAGTGAATTGAAAACCTACCTGGAAAAGAGGGGTGCCTCAATGATGATATTACAAGGCAAGCCCATCGACCAGTTCAGGTTATTGATCCGGGATTATCCGGTGGCCCGGGTTTATTTTAATCATGATTATGAACCTCACGCCGTTGCAAGGGATCAGAGGATTTATCAACTTCTTGAGAAGCATCAGATTCAGGTTAAATCTTTTAAGGATCAGGTGATTTTTGAGAAAGATGAAATTCTAAAGAAAGATGGCAAGCCCTATACGGTATTTACCCCTTACATGAAAAAATGGAAGGTACAGCTTAACATGGAGTCGCCCCTCAGGTATTCAATTGATGACCTGGAGCATCGATTTTTTAAGACAAGCAGTTACAGGATCCCGTCAATGGAAGAAATGGGATTTAATAAGGCCGGAAGATCATTTCCTCCTGCTGTGTTTGATGAACAGGTTATATCCGGCTATCATCTGAACAGGGATTACCCTGCTCTGGATGGTACCACCCGTTTGGGGGTCCATTTCCGTTTTGGCACATTGAGTATACGCCAGGCAGTAAAAAAAGCTCTTGAACTGAATGAAACATGGCTTAATGAGTTAATTTGGCGGGAATTTTTCATGATGATCATCTGGCATTTTCCGCATGTGACAGATCATTCGTTTAAGCCTCAATATGATGAAATTGAATGGCGCAATGATGAGAGGGAATTTAACATCTGGTGCGAAGGAAGAACGGGGTATCCAATTGTTGATGCCGGGATGAGGCAGCTTAACCAAACGGGTTACATGCACAACAGGGTCCGGATGATAACCGCATCTTTTCTGACGAAGCATCTTTTGATTGACTGGCGCTGGGGCGAATCGTATTTTGCGGAAAAATTGCTTGACTATGAGCTGGCATCCAACAATGGAGGATGGCAATGGGCGGCGGGCAGCGGCTGTGATGCTGCTCCTTATTTCAGAATATTTAATCCTTACAGACAAACAGAAAGATTCGATCCGGAATACCGGTATATTGAAAATTGGGTGCCGGAATTCCGCGATCCGGGATACAATAAACCTATTGTAGATCATAAATTTGCACGCGAAAGAGCTCTGCAGGTTTATGGCAAAGCAGTTAAAAAAGAATAATTTATGAGAGTTTTGTTGATCGGTGCAACCGGTTTTATAGGAAAACCTCTGGTAGAAAAACTGGTGTCAAGAAATCATGAAGTCTATGTTTTTACCAGGGATGACAAAAAAGCCCGAAGTATTTTCGGCGATAAGGTATATATTCAGCAGTGGAAAACCGATGATTACATCATTTTACAGGAATATGCCCATAAAGTAGATGTGGTGATCAACCTGGCAGGGACGAATCTGAGTAGTAAGCGCTGGACAGGAGATCAGAAGAGAAAGATCCTTTCCAGCCGGGTGAATGTAGGAAAAGCCCTTAGTTATGCATTGAAACAAAGCAAAGAAAAGCCCTATCTCCTCATACAGGCTTCAGCCATCGGTTATTATGGATATAGCGAAGAAAAGGTATTTACGGAACGTTCTCCGGTCGGTGATGGCTTTCTGCCCATGGTGACCCAGCAATGGGAAGATTCGGTGCGAAATGTAGTGGAAGACAATACCAGGAAGATCTTTATTCGGACAGGTGTTGTTTTAGGCAGGGAGGGCGGTTTGCTGCCCCAGATGTTAAAGACTTTCAGGTTCTTAGTGGGAGGACATCTTGGAACAGGGGATCAATGGCTTTCCTGGATTCATATTGACGATGAAACCGAGGCAATTGTAAGATTGGCTGAAACACCCGGATTGGGCGGCCCTTATAATCTCACTGCCCCCAACCCGGTAACCATGAAAACGTTCGCTGCAACATTAGGCAAAGTTATGAACAGACCATCCTGGCTTCCTGTGCCTTCTTTCGTCCTCGAAACGGTTTTTGGCGATATGGCGAGGGAAATTATGTTGCAAGGCCAGAAAGTTATGCCCGAAAAGTTACAGGAAATTGGTTTTGAGTTTCAGTATCCTGATCTGGAAAGTGCTTTGAGGGATCTCATGCTTAAGCAAGGTTCAGGATGAACTGCTAAAAATCAAGTTCCAGTTGAACGGCCTGTTGTTTTTGTTCGTTTTCGAGCTGGGAAACTGCGAGCCCCAGCAAGCGGATTTTTTTCTCACCAAAATCCAGATGCTTGAAAATCTCCCGGGTGGTATTGTGAAGGAGTGTAAAATTGTCGATGGTATTCGGCATGGTTTTGCTTCGGGTGATTTGTTTGAAGTCACTAAATTTTACTTTCAACGTAAGGGTTTTGCCAAACGAGGCGGAACGTTCCATTCTCCTCATGAGTTCTTTCTCAATATGATACAGGGCAGTTATGATTTCAAAACGGGTCTGCAGGTCTTTTTCAAAAGTTCGTTCCGTTCCTACCGATTTTCTTATACGTTCGGGATTAACCTCTCTGTCATCAATAGCCCGTGATATGTTATAGTAATGCAATCCGACCTTTCCAAAGTGTGTATTGAGCCAGGCCAGGGATTTTTCCTTCAGGTCGGATCCAGTTTTAATGCCCAGCTGGTGCATTTTTTTTGTTGTTACTTCACCAACTCCATGAAATTCTTCAACGGGTAGTTTCTCAACAAATTCTTGTGCCTGCTCGGGCCGAATGACAAATAATCCATCCGGCTTGTCATAGTCGGAGGCGATCTTGGCCAGGAATTTGTTTATGGATACACCTGCCGAAGCCGTCAATTCTGTCTTTTCATAGATCCTTTCCTTGATCTCTTTTGCAATAAGGGTGGCACTCTGTATATTTTTTTTATTCTCAGTAACATCCAGGTAGGCTTCATCGAGAGAAAGAGGCTCCACGAGATCGGTATAATCAAAGAAGATCTCCATGAATTCTTTTGATACGGCCTTATACACATCCATCCGTCCTTTTACAAAGATCAGATCCGGGCATTTTTGCTTTGCAATCTTAGATGAAATGGCTGAACGAACACCGTATTTTCTGGCTTCGTAGCTCGCTGCCGCAACAACGCCCCGCTCGCTGCCTTTACCCACAGCAATGGGTTTCCCCTTCAGTTCGGGATGATCCCGTTGCTCAATGGAGGCATAAAAAGCATCCATATCTATATGTATGATCTTTCTTGCCAAGCAAAATCGTTTTAGGTGTGTTTCGCTTTAAATTATGATAAGGATCGAGCAGAAGATAAGCACCAAATAACAAATACCAAAATCCAAATAATATTCAAATTCCAATGATTCAAATATTCAAACTTAGCTAATCTTGTTTCGAAATTGAAAAATTGATCATTGGTTATTATTTGGAATTTGTTTTTTGTTATTTGAAATTTTTCATAATTTATGAATAATTTAATCTGGATCAGATACTTCAGGAATTAAGTCGTATATACCGAATTGAACATCACATAATCCGTAGTTATATCCGATCCCCAGGCTGTGGCTTCTGCTTCTCCGTCATTCAGATCAAGATGTACCCGGATATGGGATTCTCTCAGGGTTTTCTTCATCAGGTTCCGGTTAAAATCAACCGGTATACCTTTTTCAAGCACCTGGATCAGCTCTTTTTCATTGCCAATATAAAGGTCGACAGTAGAACTGTCGAAATTCACACCGGCATTGCCTGCTGCCATAATGATCCTGCCCCAGTTCGGATCGCGCCCGAACATGGCTGTTTTCACCAGCAGTGAATCTGATACATTTCGGGCCAGCTTCCTGGCTGTTTGATAGGAGTCGGCTCTTGTTACCTTATATTCAATAAATTTGGAAGCCCCTTCGGCATCTGAAATAATCAGCTTGGCCAGATGAAGCATCATTTCCGAGAGGTGATCCTCGAAAATTTTAAAGTTGGGATCATCTTTTGAGGTGATTTCCTTATTTTCAGCCATTCCGTTGGCCAATACAAGCACCATATCATTGGTTGAGGTGTCGCCGTCCACAGTGATCATATTGAAAGATTTGTCTACAGCCTTTTTAACAGTTTCATCCAAAAGCTTTTTATCAATGGCCACATCGGTAACAATAAAAGCCAGCATGGTGGCCATATTCGGATGGATCATTCCTGAACCTTTGGCAATCCCGGCAATATTCACCTCCTTACCGTCCAATTCAAAGCTAAGGTGGCCTTCCTTGGCAAAAGTATCGGTGGTTAAAATGGCGTTCGCCGCAAAGCTTCCTGCCTTCGGGCTATCCGAAAGCTTAGGAAGGTTTTCCTTGATTCCCGCTACGAGGTCTTCAGTGGGAAAAGCTTCCCCAATTAATCCGGTAGAAGCAACCAGTACAAGCTCTTTGTCAATCCCAAGGCCTTCTGCTGTAGTTTGCGCCATTGCTTCTGCTCCTTTGTAGCCCTGTTCACCTGTACAGGCATTGGCATTACCTGAATTTACAACTATGGCTTGCGCCCGGTTGTCGTTGATGTGTTTTTTTGTCAGTTTAACCGGTTCGGCTATCACGTCATTTTTTGTGAAGGTAGCGGCTGCATTAGCCGGGGCTTCAGAATAAATGATCGCAAGATCCCTCCGCATGGATTTGATACCCGTATGGGCGCCCCAGCATTTGATCCCTTTCACATTAGTTATGTTATTCAGAAGATCATTGGTATTTACCGATTGGTTACTCATTTCTTTTGTTTTTTTTATGATACATTTTTGATTTGCAAAATAATACCGATTATTTTGATTCGATTCAATACTTTTTCTTTATAACGGATAATAACAGCCTGTTACTTTTTAATAAAATTTCTATGGCATAATTGGTATGAGATTCAAAGCTTCCTTTTCATCAAATCCCAGCATAAGGTTCATATTTTGAACCGCCTGACCGGCAGCTCCCTTTACAAGATTGTCAATGGCTGTTAAGATTAGGAGGTTACCGGTTCTTTCATCATAAAAAGGGGCAATATCCGTGTAATTTGTGCCTCTTACCTGTTTGATCTCCGGAGGAATGTTTCTTACCCTGATAAATGGCTCCTGATCATAATACCGGTGGTATAAATCTTTCAGCACCTGCTCTGACATTTTCTCTGCAGGTATGGCATAAATGGTGGTTAAGATACCCCGGTCAACAGGCAGGAGGTGAGGGGTGAACTGCACAGTGCTTTTTGTTCCTGAGGATTCCGACAAAATTTCCTGTATCTCAATGGTATGTCGGTGCCTTTTTATGCCATAAGCCTTAAAATTATCATTGACATTGGGGAAATGGGTCACATCCTTAGGTTTCACGCCTGCTCCCGTTACGCCGGTTTTCGAATCCACAAAGATGCGTGCAGGATCAATCAGTTTTTCTTTCAGGAGGGGGTAAGCCCCCAGAATTGCTCCGGTTGGGAAGCAACCGGGATTACCCACAAGCCTGCTTTGAGATATGCCTTGGCGGTATAATTCCGGAAGGCCGAAAACAGCATAATCGAAGCCTTCAGGATAGGAGTGTTCTATGTTGTACCAATCGGAGAAGCTTTTCGGTGAGCTGAGGCGGAAATCCCCTGAAAGATCAATGATCTTGAAGGTTTTGTCTTTCCATTTTCTGACATATTCCATTGAAACGCCATGGGGCAATGCAAGAAATACCAGGTCCAGGTCATGACCTTCAACATCATCTGCTGGTCTTAGTTCAACATCACAAATGCCTTGAAATTGGGGGTGAATATCGGAGAATTTTTTACCCTGATGGCTTTCTGAAGTGATGAGTTCGATCTGAACCTGCTCATGAAAGGTCAGTATGCGCACGAGCTCTGACCCTGTATACCCCGTTGCTCCTATAATGGCTATCTTTTTCATGCTACTTTGATTCTTCCAGTGATTGATACATTACATCCAGTACGGTTTTTAGCTCGTTGTAGGTGATATTCAGCGGAGGAACAAACCGCAGCACATTTTCGGCCGTCGCATTTGCCAGAACTCCTTTTTCAAGCATTTTGGATACAACAGGCTTGGCCTCATATTCCAGTTCAATCCCGATCATCAGGCCCAATCCCCGAACTTCTTTAATTCCATATGTTTTGGGATTGTTTTCAAGAATCCGGGTTCTCATCCATTCCCCTTTTTCCACAGCCTGTTTGATGAGGTCTTCATTCTCGATCACTTCTATGGCTGCCAGAGCAGCGGCTGTAGCCAGCGGATTGCCGCCAAAGGTGGTGCCGTGATCTCCAAATCCGATAACCTCGGAAACTTTTTCATTGGTGATGATGGCGCTGACGGGCACACCGCTGCCAAGCGCCTTGGCTGAAGTAAGGATATCCGGCTGTACGCCGAAATGTTCCTTTGCAAAGTATTTTCCGGTACGTCCCATGCCACACTGGATCTCATCAAAGATCAGCAGTATATTTTCTTGATCGCAAATATCCCGTAGCTGCTTTATAAATTGCTTATCAGCGATATGAATGCCCCCTTCGCCCTGCACGGGCTCAATAATGATGGCGGCCACATCGTCGTTAACTGCTTCCTTTACAGCTTGAATATCGTTGAAAGGGATCATGTTGAAGCCATGAGGTATGGGTTCAAATCCCTCCTGCATTTTCTTTTTGCCCATGGCAATAGTAGCCAGTGTTCTGCCGTGGAAACATCCGGAAAAGCTGATCACTGTCCCTCCCCGGTTATGGTTGTGGGCATATTTTCTGGCCAGTTTTACTGCGCCTTCATTGGCTTCTGCACCGCTATTGGCAAAGAAAACCCGGTTCAGGCCGCTGATTGAGGCTAGTTTTTCGGAAAGCAAAGCCTGTGGCTTGCTCAGATAAAAATTGGAAATGTGTATAAGGTCTTCTGCCTGTCTCTGAATTGCCTCAACAACATGTGGGTGACAATGTCCCACGCTGTTTACGGCAATACCCGCCATGGCGTCAATGTACTCCTTCCCTTTGTCATCCCATACGCGGCTTCCCTTTCCCTTGATAAGGGTGATCGGAAAGCGGTTGAATGTTGGCAGATAATACTTCTTATCCAGTTCCTGGAAATTGGTTTTCTTTTTATCCATAAATTCAATTGATTGAAACTATTTAACAAACCGTGTTCCTTGTATCTCCTTTGTTTCCTTTAGGCTTTCCTGCAAGCGTTCGGGCTTTTTACCATTGATGATCAGGGCGGCTTCGGCTCCATTTTCAATGGCTGTTTTACAGGCTTCCGTTTTGGGTATCATCCCACCCTTGATCACATCCTGGTAAAGCGCTTCCATTTCTGTTATTTTTATTTCCCTGATCAGGGATGAAGGTTCCGAGGGGTCCTTCAGCAGGCCGTCAACATCGGTGAGCATAATGAAATGTTTTGCCTCCAACACTCCGGCCAGATAACCCGCAAACATGTCGGCGTTCACATTGTAATCTTCACCGTCTTTGCCGGATGATATGGTAGAAACTACCGGGACAAAATCATTGCTGAGCAGAATATTGAGCAGTGTAGTATCGATCGACCTGATGTTACCCACGTAGCCAATGTCCACCTTTTTGCCTTCCTGATCGGTAGGGTATCGTTTTTCCACTTCGACCATTTTTCCGTCTTTACCGGATAAACCAACAGCCTTCATCCCCAGTTGGTTCAACATCTTTACCAGCTTGCTGTTTACATGGCCTTTCAGCGCCATTTCTATAAATTTCATGGCTTCGCCTGTAGTTTTCCGGTGGCCTTCAACAAATTCCGTTTCAATACCTGCCAGCTTCAGGGTATCCTCAATGAACGGCCCCCCTCCATGAACAATCACCACATGATATCCTTTCCTGGAAAGTTCATATACTTCCTTAAGAAGATCCCGGGTGATCTCATCATCCTTCATGGCGTTGCCCCCGTATTTAATCAGAATTACATCAGCCTGACCCTTTGCTTTCATCATTCCAATTGCTTGTCGTAAAGTTCAACATTTTTTTGATTAAGCAGTCATCTCGGTTTATACCGGCATTATTATCCGAACTTTATGCTGCCGGCATTAGGTTAGTACCATTGTGTTCCCGGATAACAACAGATTTGCTAAAAGCGGAGTGAAAGTTAATTAAATTCCTGTAACCAGACAAATAAATTATCCACCCTTGGTTTCAAAGTCAATCTCCAGTTTCTCCGCCAGTTCGTTAAGGTCTTTTATTACAGAATCCAAAAGTTCTATGCCTTTACGTTCGGTTTTTTCCTCCATGGCTCTTTCGGGATCTCCGGGTATCATCACCTCCGGCTTGCCCTCTATGCTTTCGGCCTGCCTGAAGGTCTCTATCCATTGATCCATGCGGTTTTTAAATTCCTCTTTTTCCTGAAATGCATCAATACGCATGGCACCGAAAAAATGGCCCAGTCCTTCTCCTACCTGTTCATCCGGGGGTGAAAGGAAAGGCACCTGTGGAGGTACAAAAGGTCCGAAGTTGGCGCCTGAAAAAACCGCCGAGAAGATGTCCACAATGGAATTTAGACAGTAACCTTTGTGGCTGCCGTGCTCCCGGTTACTTCCCAAGGGCAATATGGCTCCGCCTTCCTTGATGATATCCGGGTTGTTGGAAGGCCGGCCTTCAGCATCCTGTACCAGCCCTTCTTCCACTGATTCTCCCAGCGTTCCTTTGATGGTCAGCTTGCCACGGGCAATGGGTGTTGTGGCAAAGTCGGCAACATACGGAGGATATTTACCTGCCGGTATTGCCACAGCAATGGGATTGGTTCCCAGCAAACGGCTTTTGGAAAAGGTAGGAGCCACAAACGGATTGGCATTGGTCATGGCGATGCCAATCATGTCTTCCTCTAGGGCCATCATGGCATAATAACCAGCTATTCCGAAATGGTTGGAATTTTTGGTGGATACCCATCCGGTTCCGGCATTTCTGGCTTTTTCAATGGCGATCTCCATAGAGCGTTTTCCGGCTACCATGCCATAAGCCCCATCGCCATCAACAACTGCCGTGCTGGGAGTCTCCCTTTCCTTTTTTATCTCAGGCCGGATGTTGATCCTCCCTTTCTCGTGCATCAGGTAATAGTTCTTGATCCGGATCATCCCGTGTGAGGATATCCCCCTTTTCTCAGCAGCCACCAGGATGTCTGCTATCGTCGAGGCATCCCAGTGGGGGCAACCCAGTTTACTGAAAAACCTGTAGGTGAAGTTTCTTAAGTAATCGACTGAATACATATTGCCGGGCATTTACCGTACATCCTTATAAAATGAATTCGCCTGATCCGTGGCGGTTATTTCAATATTGTTCAGATTGACGTGTTTCGGCTGATTTACTGCGAACAATATTACTTCCGCCACATCATCTCCTGTTAACGGTGTAAATTCTTTATAGGCTTTTTCGGCCTTTTCTTTATCGCCCTTAAACCTAACCAGGGAGAATTCCGTTTCTACCATACCCGGAGAGATATTGGTGACCTTGATCTTGTCTTTCAGCATATCAATACGCATGGCTTTGGACAGGGCTTCCACGGCATGTTTTGTTGCACAATATACGTTGCCCTTCTCATATACTTCATGCCCGGCTATTGAACCTACATTTAAAATGTGGCCATCGCCTTTTTCAATCATCATCGGTGCTATCTTACGGGTGATGTATAGAAGCCCCTTGACATTGGTGTCAAGCATTCTTTCCCAGTCATCAATCTCACCGTTCTGAATGTGATTTAGCCCCACAGCAAGCCCTGCATTGTTGACCAGTATCCGGATGTCCTTCCATTCATCCGGCAAGCTGTCAATAGCATTAAATACCTCATGTTTGTATCTTATATCAAAGCTCAGAATATAAGCCTTAGCAGAATAGTTTTTTTCTATGGCTTCTTTTACACTTTCAAGCCTTTCACTTCTTCTCCCCGTGATAATTACATCATAGCCATTTTCTGCAAGCTCTAGGGCTGTCGCACGGCCTATTCCTGCTGTAGCTCCTGTAATTACTGCTTTTTGGCTCATAAGTTTATGATTTTTTTGGTTCGATGCTAAATTAAACAAAATTATGGGAAGAATGATGAACAAATGCATGATGAAAGATATGGAATATACCTGTTAAAATTTGTTAAATTGGCCGGTTTATAAATATTATAGCATTGATAATTTCTAATTTTGGGCAAAAATTCCTGAACTATGGACATAGTTGTAGAGAATTTGACCAAAACTTACGGACAACAAAAAGCAGTTGACGACATTTCATTTCGGGTGAGGCCCGGAGAGATCCTCGGATTCCTGGGTCCCAACGGAGCCGGGAAAACAACTACCATGAAGGCCATAACAGGCCTTTTTGCCTTTAATGAAGGCAACATTCGGATTGGAGGCAAATCCATTGTTGGAGAAGCCGATGAAGTCAAGAAGCATATCGGTTATTTGCCCGAGGATCACGCTTTGTACACGGAAATGCCGGTGATAGACTATCTGAAGTTTATTGCCGAGATTGAAGACATTGAAAAAGACCGGATTCCCGACCGGATCCGGGAGATCATAAGAACTACCGGTCTGCAGGATGAAAAACACAAGAAGATCGGGGAACTGTCGAAAGGTTATCAGCAACGGGTAGGATTGGCCCAGGCTCTGATCCATGATCCGGAAGTGCTGATACTCGATGAGCCCACAACCGGGCTCGATCCCAACCAGATTGTTGAGATCCGGGAGCTGATCAAAAGGATAGGAAAAGAAAAAACCGTGATACTCAGTTCCCATATACTTGCCGAGGTAGAGGCTACCTGCGACCGGATCATGATCATCAACAAGGGAAGGATCGTGGCCGATGGTACGGCACAGGAGCTTCAAAACAGGGCAAAGGGTAAGAATGTACTTACCCTCGGTATTGCGGGAGGAGAACCCGACCAGGTCTACAACGAGCTGAAAAAACTGGAAAATGTGGAGATGGTAAATTTCAGGGATGAAGAAAACTTACTCTTTGAAGTTCGTTCCGTAGATCAGCATTCTCCTTCAAAAGAGATCTTTGATATGTGTGTAAAAAATTCCTGGTACATTACACAGTTGACTCCTGTAGAAACGCGACTTGAAGATGTATTCCGTCAATTAACAATGAACTGAAAAAGGCTTAACGTATGAAAAAATCCTGGATTATTGCCAAGCGGGAATTATCGGTATTTTTTGATTCGCTGATTGCATACATCATTATTGTGGCCTTCCTTGGATTTACAGGTTTTTTCACCTGGCTTTACGGGTCAAACATTTTCTTTGTAGGACAGGCCAGTCTGGATACCTTTTTTTCCATCGCTTACTGGACCCTTTTTTTCTTCATACCGGCAATCACCATGCGCATGCTGGCTGAGGAAAAACGCTCGGGGACCATTGAGCTGCTATTGACCAAACCTGTAACCGACTGGCAGATCGTGTCGGGCAAATTTATGGCTACGATGATCCTTATACTCGTCACACTTGTGCTGACGTTGCCTTATTATTTTACAGTGTGGAGCCTGGGGCCCATCGATCATGGTGTGGTATGGTCGGGTTATCTCAGCCTGGTTCTCATGAGCGCAGCCTATATCAGCATCGGACTATTTGCCAGTAGCCTGACGAGCAATCAACTGGTGGCTTTCCTTCTGGCACTGTTCATCGGAATATTTTTCCACATCATTTTTGAAATACTCGCTCAGAGCATGTCAGGCACGCTGGCAGACCTGTTTGGATATCTCAACCTTTCATCCCATTATGATTCCATTTCAAGGGGAGTAGTCGATACGAAGGATCTGATCTATTTCCTGTCCCTTACATTCATTGGTTTGGTTTTAGCGGAATTTGGACTGGCCAGAAGAAATATCGTAGAATAATAAAACTGAAGTCTGATGAAACAAAAAGCAGCATTAATATACAGCATTGTGCTTATCATAGGTATCGTTGTACTCGTGAACATCCTGGCTTCTGATTTTTTTGCCAGATTTGACCTGACGGAGAACAACCGGTATACCCTAAGCGATGCCACAGAAGATATCCTTGACGACCTGAATCAGCCGGTGACCATTACGGCTTATTTCAGTAAAGATCTTCCGCAGCGGATTGCTAGTACCAAAAGCAATTTTAAGGACCTGCTGGTGGAATATGCACAGCGATCGGAGGGAATGGTCAATTATGAGATCGTCAACCCCTCGGAGTCTGAGCAAAACGAAAAACAAATCGTAAAGAAAACCGGCATCCAGCCGGCTATGGTCAATGTAAGGAAGAAAGATCAGATGACACAGCAGAAAGTGTATATGGGGGCAGTCATAAAGAAAGGTTCGGAAAAGGAAGTAATCCCCTTTATACAACCAAACAGTGCAATGGAATACAAGATATCATCAAACATCAAGAAACTTGCCGCCACAGGAAAGCCTTTCGTGGGAATCATGCAGGGCCATGGCGAACCCTCCATGCAAGAGCTCAGTGATGTCAGGCAATCACTGAACGTACTTTATAAGCCGGAAACATTTAACCTGAGCGATACCGCCAATACCCTTCAGAAATACAATACGGTGGCCATCATCGCTCCAACCGATTCGTTTCCGGAAAGTCACCTGAAGCAGCTTGATCAGTATCTTGCCAGGGGAGGCAAACTGTTTGTTGGGCTCAACCGGGTAAAAGGTGATTTTCGCAGGGCCCGCGGAACTTCCGTGTCTACGGGCCTGGAATCCTGGTTGGCAGAAAAGGGAATCAAGGTCAACAATAACTTCGTGATTGACGCCAACTGTCAGCGGGTATCGGTACAACAGCCCAACAACCCTTTTCGGTTTAGCGTAGATTTTCCTTATCTTCCAATCATAAATAATTTTCCTGAGCACCCGATAACCAAAGGGCTGGAGGCTGTTTCCATGAGGTTTGCCAGTACGGTAGAATTTGTGGGAGACAGCAGCGTGACTTATACTCCTTTGGCCAAATCATCCCAACAATCGGGCACCCAGTCACCACCACTGATGTTTAACGTGCAGAAATCATGGACGGAAAGCGATTTCCCAAATGCAGGCCTTACATTGGCAGCAGCGTTAAAAGGAAATTTAACCGGTGAAGGCAATTCAGAAATGGTTGTTGCAGGCGACGGTGATTTTCCCGTAACCCAGCAAGGCCAGCGAGGCCAACAAGGCGGAGGCAATCGTGACAATATCAGTTTCATGGTCAACAGTATAGACTGGCTTTCGGATGAAACCGGCCTGATGGCGCTTCGCACCAAAGGCGTAACCTCACGTCCGCTTGAACAGATCGAGGAAAGTAAAAAAACTTTTTTCAAATATTTCAATTTTCTTTTACCCATAGTTTTGATCATTGGTTTTGGCATTTTCCGCTTTCAACAAAAACGAATCCAAAGGATAAATAGAATGGAGGCTGATTATGTTTAATAAAGCGAATCCCAAAATATTAGGCATTGTCTTTGTTGTGCTCCTTGGTCTGGTGCTGATTACCAAGCTTGGTGGTGGCCAGAGGGGCGAAAGATCTTTCAAGAGTGAACTGATATCCTTTTCCGCGGGGGATATTGATAACATACGCATTACCCCTGCTAATTCAGATCCCTACAGTCTGGTTAAAGAAGAAGATTCCTGGAAGGTGGTTAAAGGAGAGGAAAGCTATCCTGCCAGTGAGAACCAGGTTCAGCGGGTAATAGATCAGGTGGCCAGTCTTAAGGTAAATCAGGTGGTAGCCACCTCACCGGATGACTGGGACCAGTATGAAGTGACTGATTCCCTGGCCACGAAAGTGAATGTGCAAGCAGGGAATGAATCCACAGGACTCAGGATTGGAAAACTGAATTTTAACCGGAGAACCAGAAGCGCCACTTCCTATGTCAGAGAAAAAGAGGATGAAAATGTATATGGAGTAGATGGATTCCTGAAAATGTCCTTTGGAAGGGGTCCGGACGCTTATCGAGAGAAAGCCATTGTAAACCTGGAGAATCCATCCGGAATGAGTCGGATTGCCTTTGATTATCCCAGCGAGGACAGTTCATTTGTACTGGAAAAGAACAACAACCAATGGATGATCGAAGGACAGGCAGTGGATTCCGCATCGGCGGCAGAATATCTGGATAACATTCAGAACCTGAACGGCAGTAGTTTTGCTGATCTCCAGAATCCCGACATGTCGAATCCTACATACAAAGCCACCATTTCCGGCGAGGAAAACGTTGAGGTGGCAGCCAAAAAGATCGACGGTGAGTGGGTGGTACATTCATCCCAAAACCAGGGATCCTATTTCAGCGATTCGCAGGGAACCATACGGGAGAAGCTTTTTGTTCCGAGGGATAGTTTACTTCAAAAATCTCGTTAAGGGGGTTGTTTTAAATTTCTCCTTGCATGAAGAATCCGCGGTAATGGGATAAAACGTAGATATTCCTGCCAAACCAAGACCTTCGGGCGTCCTGCTGTGGCGGGACCCCGAAGCGTCGCCGAAATAGAACGAATCATTATTCTGGCATGTCGGTCGGGCGGGTAATACAATTCGTTACTTCTCAGGAGTTTTTCCATATATACTTTTGGTACTCTCCCTTTATATCCGGTACACTTAGGTTATATTCCGGTACAATCGCATATTTCCTGGCACACTTAGATTTTCAGCCGGTACAATCTTGTTTTCTTCCGGTACGGTCGGATTTTTTCCCGGTACAATGGGTTCATTAGCCGGTACAATAGATATATTTACCGGTACAATCCAACTTTTTTCCGGTACCATGGGTTTATTGGCCGGTACAAAAGATCATTTTTCCGGAACGCATGGGGTCCCGGGTGGTAAAAGAGAGGTTTGTGCCGGAGAAAAGGGAATTTTTTGGTGCATGAGGGTTCTATCTTGAAACGCACCCGTCCGACCCACATGCATGTATCTGGAATTTGTGGGATAATCTTCATTTATCCTGGGGAACCTTATTCTCCGGGAGTACCCGTCCGACCGAGATGCAAGTATCTGAATTTTTTGGGATAATCCTTATTATACCCGTGGAGCCAAATGCTGGGTAACTATCTGGTAATCGGTCAGACGGGAGATAGTCCGAAAGGCATGATGCTATAGAAGGTTTTCCTGGTCATTTCATGATCGTGCATAGATCTTTACCTGTCGCTCTTACAGAGCTTCCTGCAGGTAGGCTGATATGTTTTACACAGGGTTTTACCCGACTGTATCAGGCATTCACCCTGTGCTATTATATTTCGGGGCTTCACCCCTTCACTCTGCGGATACAATTTAATGACCATCAATGACCACAAATGACTATATTATTATAATGACTTCTTTGACTTCATGGCTTCCTTGTCAACTTGTTAAGGAAGGCAGAGAGGCTAAGGTCAAATTGTTAAATATGAATTGGAGAATAAGAGGGAGATTGCGCGTTTTTGCCCCTTGCCCCTTGCCAACTGGACTTGGCAGAGAGCTAAGGGCAAAGAGCCCAGAGCAAGAGTCGTTGTGTCCTGGGTTTCGGATCTCTTGTCCCGTGTTGCCAACCGCCGTTTGCCATTTGCTAACTTCTTCCTCAAACCCTTTCTAACGAGCCAATGCCCCTTGCATTCTTCTGCCAACTGAGGCATTTGGTTTGCCAACTGCCCGTTGCCCATTGCCAACTAAACTAATTGAACCAGTAAGACAGCTTCGCTACCAATGCCCGGTTTTTTTCCCGGAAGTTTTCCGGAAAATAATTGTCGGTATACACGATATACAGGTCGGATACGGGTGCATACCGCCACTGGAAGCGGATGTTGGTATTGATGTTTTTGATCTGCTCGTTGTACTGCCAGAATACCGTCAGGAAGAGACTCCGGGTGAAGGTGATGTCGAATTTGGGGCCCAGCAGCCAGAAATCCACATCTTCGTAAGGATTTGGAAAGTTCAGATCGTTGTATTCCAGGTTGAGGCTTATGCTGCCATAAGGTTGAAGGCGGTATCTAAGGTTTCCCTCCACATAGCCCCGTTTGCCATGGAAAAATCCACCATATCCTGCGGTAAGATCATAATTTACTAAGCTCCTGGGATCCGATTCGTATACGATCTCTGCCTCGTTCCAATTGTAGTCCGTTCCTGAAGCAAGGGTATCTCCGGTAGTATGGGTGGGATCAAAGGAATCGCGGAGCAGGATGTATTCATTTCTAAAATTAAGAGAGATGAGGCTGCGATCAAGAAATACAAATTCATATTTAAACTGAAAGGTCCGGTCGGTTAGGTTCCACTGCGGATCGAAGATGGACTGGTAGAGCAAATCGGGTCCGTGATTGGCAAGCTTTTCCGATTGTGGATAAAACTTGTATTCAGCACGGGGAGCAACCAGGTGGTAGCCTGTTCTTCTGATGTAACCGGTTTCGGCACGGTAATCATTTCCTACATAATCATAGGCCCAGTCCAGGTCCCAGTGTTGGGTTGAATAATTGACGGTAGCCGAAGCTGCCTGCCCGTTGGAGAGCCCGTCCGGTGTGACCGAGCGGTGGTAGAAGGCCTTTCCGTTCCAGCGGTTGTTGGCGCTGGCCAGGTTGTAATCCACACCGAAGACCCGGTTGAAACGGTTTTTATCCTCAAATCTTTCCTTGCCCGTGGGTACGGTAAGCTGTTTGTTGATGAAGAAAGCGCCTACGTTGGACCGTGAAAACACCTGATGTTGCATCGTAGCTACTGTATAGTTGGCTGCCGGCACATCGCCCTGTGTGCCTGTCTGCATGTTCATCAGGCCGATGCGCATGTCTTCATTGAGCTTGCCGCTGAGGCGTGCGCCGGCCTGAACGGGATTTGTCAAACCAATGCGTCTTGAAAAGAAAGGCCTTATGTTTTCTTTCCCGTACCCGGTAAAGAGGTCTTTATTCTCAAGAAAGAACTGCCTTTTTTCAGGAAAGAACAGTTCAAAGCGATCGAGGTTGGTTACCTGTTCATCCACTTCTGCCTGCGAATAATCAGGATTTACCGTAAGATCCAGCGTGAGATTGGAGCTGAGCGAGATGTTGGCATCCATGCCGGCATCGCCCGACCAATCCTCATCTTCTCCTGCCAGATGATCTTTGGAAACTTCGCCCATTACATAGGGTATCAGGGAAACATGCATTTTGGGATCCGGGGGACCTTCCTCAAATATAAGCGTTCCTGTAAAGGCCAGGCTTGCCGTTGGAAACTGTCGAGGTACCGGCGCCCAGCTTGATTTTTCATTTTCTTTGAGATCCAGCCTTGAAAAGTTGATACCCCAGCGCTTAACTCCTTCCTGGTATTGAAGGTTCTTAAAAGGTATGGCCATCTCTATGGTCCAGTAATCCTCGTATTCGATAACCTCCATCTTCCATTTGCAATCCCAGGTAAGTGAAACATCACCACCTTCAGACTGCAAACCATCCCACTTGGCACCCCCGGCTGAAGCACCAAAGGAGAACCCGTTGGTCTGGTCGTTATAGGTATCCATGAAGATGAGAAAATTGTCATTCTTGCCGAATTCAAAGTCATTCCGCAGCGATTCCACAACATTATCCCCGGGCATGCTTTCAAAACATTTGACGCCAAAGTAGAGGTTCTCGTCGTCATAAGCAAGTCTGACGGTGGTTTTGGCATTTGCATATCCCGTATCAATAGGAAGTACCCTGTGAAATGCATCGGCTACCTCAGATTTCTGCCATACCGGCTCGTCTAATCGGCCATCTATTTTAATGTCCTGATTGATCTTCTTAATTTTGATCTGATGGGTTTGGCGGTTGTTGCTCATTTCATTGGCGGTTTGAACCTGACCGCTTACCCGGGTTGTGATTAATGCAAGTAGAATCAAAAGTATCGTTCGTGTGCTCATGCATAAAAGTTTTGTATGTATCCATGCAAATATCTGCCGGATACGTGATTTAATCCAAATTATGGCCGATAAGTAATTCAATTGCCGGGAGGCAAATTTGAAAAATTTTGAATAAATAATGTCACGATTTGCGAAACTTTTGGCCCGGGCGTTTTTAAAGACTTTTCAAATTGATTTATCCTCAGTAATTTGGGAAGTTTATTATATTATTCTGCAAATATCCATGATGAAATATTTTGTAATTTGGGAGATAAAGTTTTATTTTTAACGGGTTAAGGGCTAACTTTTAATGATATAGACTAATCAATATTAAAAATAACCTACGATTATGAAACCAAAACTGAACAATTTTCCGCTTCAGCTTCTTTTTACAGCGATTATAGCAAGCTGTCTGATCTTTTCATGTAAAAAACAAAGTCAAACCTATCAGCCAAACTGGGAATCGCTCGAACAACATGAGGTTCCCGACTGGTATGATGATGCCAAGTTCGGCATTTTTATTCACTGGGGAGTGTATTCCGTTCCTGCCTGGGCTCCTGTCGGGGGTGAATCATCCTCCAGCCAGTATTCGGAATGGTATCCCTTTCACATGTATGTAGAAGGGGACACCACCTATGAGTATCACCGGGAGCATTACGGCGAGCTGTCAGAATTCGGCTACAAGGATTTTATTCCCATGTTCACTGCGGAGAAATGGGATCCCGACCGGTGGGCCCAACTGTTTAAAGATGCAGGCGCCCGGTATGTGGTTCCCGTGGGTGAGCATCATGATGGTTTTCCCATGTGGGACAGCGACCTGACCGAATGGGATGCCAAGGACAAAGGCCCCAGGCGCGATATCATCGGCGAGCTGGCAAAGGCTGTAAGGAAGCGCGACATGAAGTATGCGCCTTCCTATCACCGGATGATGAACTATTACGATCCCCGCTTTGAGGACGGGCATTTCAACAACCCCCATTATTCGGAGGACGGCCCGGACAGCGTCTTCGTAAAGAACTGGAAAGAACGCTGGGAAGAGCTGCGCGATAAGTATAAACCTGCCATCATGTGGTTTGACGTCGACTGGACGGCCCCTGTGGAAGTATGGGGCACCAAACAGGTGATGGCCGATTACTATAACACGGCACAAAGCTGGAACAAAGAGGTGGTGATCAACGACCGGATGGGAGAAGTCCGGGGAGAACGGGGTGATTTCTACACCACCGAATATGAGTATGGCATCAGGACTGACACACTGATCAAACACAAGTGGGAATCCTGCCGGGGCATTGGCGGATCATTCGGATATAACAAAAATGAAGGCCCCGGGGATTACATGACGGTGAATGCCCTGGTGGATATGCTGGTGGATATTGTCAGCAAGAACGGCAACCTGCTGCTCAACATCGGTCCGAAGGCCGATGGCACCATTCCTGATATTCAAAAGGAACGGCTGCTTGGTATAGGGGAATGGCTCAAAGTCAATGGGGAGGCCATTTACGGCACGGATTACTGGAAGACCTATGGTGAAGATAACATCCGCTTTACCCGTAAAGGTGAAAACACCCTTTATGCCATTGCAATGGAGTGGCCCGGTGAACAGGTGACCATCCAATCCCTGAAGGATCAGGCCGATGTAGGTATTGAATCGATATCC
>CAYNPZ010000015.1:0-41044 GCA_964399175.1 uncultured Bacteroidales bacterium
CAGAAGCATTTTATCCAATGCTGTCCATTTTAGAGGTTGGACTCAGAAACAATATGAATTATCAATTAACCCGGAAATTCAACGATGAAAATTGGTTAAATGAAGGATTGGTGGAATGGAGTAACGATTTGATACATATCGATAAAGTGATAGATAAGCGAAAACATCTGATAAAATAAACTACAGGCGGCAACAGACATTGCCGCCCATATTTGAATAACCCATAGCATAATCCACCGGAAATATCGTGTTATCCCAAACGGGGCAAACCGTTCTCAGTTCGTTTGCACCTCAATGGACAATTTAATTCAATAAAAAAATCCCAGCGAATGCACGGGATTTTTTTGAACTTTTATTCGGCCTTTTTCCTGACAATTATTCCGCGGCTTCTTCCAGATCCTGGTTGAGTTCGTTTTCTTCATCGGTTTCTTCTGCACCCGTGCTCAGCCTTCTTTCTATGCCGGTTTCATAGTCATCGATCAGGGCATTGAGCTCACTTACCAAAGGATGGTATTTTTCGGCTCCATTGATGGTAACAAATGCATTGATGTGGTTAAACAGGTTTTTCAGAGCATTTTAAGCCTTTTCACGCAGTACCGTCAGGGTTTCTGCAGGGGTTTGGGCATACTCTTTGTTTCTTTCCAGGTAAAGCCGGTCAAATTCTTTGCTAGATGCCATCAATTGCTTGTAATATGCCTCCAGATGAAGCTCTTTGATATACCCCCTGATGCCTTTCCGGTCAAAATCTTCAAAAATGTCTTCCAGGTTGGCTGTTTGCTGGTGGTAACTTTGCCTGTTAAGATCACTTCCGTGTTTTTCAAATATATTCAGTAAGGCTTCTGCTTTCTTTCTCATTGTTTCATCCGGGTGGTATTTTGCATGTGCGCGTAAAATAAGGATAATAGCAGAAAACATATTATCCCGAAACATATCCGCGTGCACAATGGCTTTGGTAAGGGTGCTACCCCGGTCGGCTTTATATACCGCCCTCATATCATCGTTGGCGGCTGTGACCTCCTTTGCAACTTCGCTTATCTGAAGCGCTGCCAGATCGTGATTGTTTAAAACAGAAACGGTCATATCGTTAAACTTAACGAATTCGCCATTTCTAAATCGTGCGAAATTAGGAATGTTTATCATATCTGTAGAATTTAAAAATTAGTAAATGAATAGGAAATTTGCGGTAAAATTTTTGATGGGTTACGGCAGATAGGGAATTTGAAAATGGCTCAAATTGTGATAATTTTTTGTGGATAATTTTTTTACCCACCTTTCGAAAAGACAGTGAATTTTTTACATTGTTGTATAAAAGGGATAAGAAAGATACAAGTTAACAAAGATTTCGATCCAAATGCGAATACAATCTAATAGGAGTATCCACAGATTTCTATATCAGTAAATTCACTTATATATGCTGAATTGGAAAGATATGATCAACTTAATAATAGAGAAATAAAATGCAGATGTATTTTAGCCAAACGTTGGGCTTCATGCAAAAAAAATTAGCATCAGGTTGTCTAATTGGACTACTTTTTGTATCTTTACATCATGGCAAAAAAACGAAAATTGTATTTTTTCAAAGACTATTTTGAAAAATTTTATGAGAAGCAGAGCTTAAAAGTTAAAAAGAAAATCCTCTGGACTCTGAAAATAATAGAAGAATTAGACCAAATTCCTGAGATGTACTTGAAACATTTGAAAAATACTTCAGGACTTTACGAAATAAGAATTCAATTTGGGAGTAACATATTTAGGATTTTCTGCTTTTTCGACATTGACAATATTATTGTAATTGGACATGGATATCAGAAAAAGAGCCAGAAAACACCAAAACAACAGATTGAACGAGCCGAACAAATAAAACGAGAATATTATGACAGCAAATAAAAAAGATTTGAAAAGTCTGGACCAATTTATTGACGAAAAAATTGGCAAAAAGGGGACGAAAAATAGAGAAAATTTCGAACAGGATTATGATACTTTCAAACTCGGCGTGTTGATTCAACAAGCTCGAGAAAAAAAAGGACTGACTCAAGAGCAATTAGCAGAATTGGCAGGAACAAATAAATCCTACATTTCAAAATTGGAAAGAAATTTAAAGGATATCCGTTTATCTACTCTTCAAAGAATTATAAATGAGGGACTTGGCGGACATCTTGACATCTCCATTAAACTTGAATGAAATAAGCACGAAAGCCCAACATCGCATATATTCAACAGCGGGGGCTATAGAAAATTATAGATTTTGAACCACAATGAATGTTTTGTTACGGGGATAAGTACGATGCCCAAAACCGCTGCTGAACATATGCGTCACCGTTGCGACACGAAGTCGCATAGATAGCTGTTTTACTGAGAACTATGTTCTTTGATTCACCCCGTAGGATAACATCAAACCGGGTAAAGCTATTATTGGTTGACCCTACCGAAGAGAGAGCAGGAACGCCTTAAAAATATTATTAATAAACGTCGAACAGAGAGGTTGGAAGAAGCAAACACCCTGTTGTAATGGCAGGGATAGCAGTTGAAAGAGACTGCTCCCCGGCAGCTGCCGGGGAGCTGGCCTCCAACTGGTGCTTTATGGTAAAATACTTTATAGAACCGATGGATTGAGGAAAGCAAATGAATCCCGCCGAAAACATAAGCGGGAAAGCCTGTCCCGATTATTTCATCGGAATACGTTTCTTAGGGGGAAGGAGGGAGTTTTGCTCCTACCCGGTTGGCTCATGTTAATTTGGACAAGCCAAAACGGAAACACATTAAATTCCTTGAAAGCATCCTGTTTGGTTTTGGCTTGTCCAAATTAGGAAAGAGCAAAGTAAGTTAATAGATTAAAAAACATAACAGAATTTTTCTTAATTTTGTATATTTAAGAAACTTAAAACAAGATTGTCATGGAATTTATAAGAATTGAAATCATAAATCCAAAAGCCAAGCGATTGATTAAAGATCTTGCTGACATGGGATTAATTAAAATAAAGAAAGAACAAGCTAAATCCGAATTTTCTGAATTACTTGACAGACTTAGAAACCAATCTGAAAGTGCTCCTTCCTTAGAAGAAATCAACAAGGAAGTTGAATCGGTTAGAAAAGCTCGATATGATAAGTAAGAAGGTTATTCTTGACACAAATCTGTGGATTAGCTTTCTTATAAAAAACGATTATAGCTTTTTAGATAAATACATTGAAAAGGGAAAAGTAAAACTCGTATTTTCTGAAGAGTTGATTCAGGAATTCTTGACAGTTGCTACCAGACCGAAATTCCAAAAATTTTTTACAGACGATGATATACAGAATATAATTCAAACTATCGACTATTATGGAATTTTAATAAAGGTTACCTCTGAAGTTAATATTTGCCGTGACTTTAAGGATAATTTTTTATTGAACCTGGCAATTGATAGTAATGCTGACTACCTGGTTACCGGAGACGAAGATTTGCTTGAGATCAAAAATATACAAGAAACAAAAATCCCTACGATTAGGGAATTGAAAAACGAATTGTAAAAAACCCGACGCCACAACATCGCATATATTCGCTACCGAAAACCTTAAACCTTCGCCTCTTGCTCTAAGCTCTTCGCCCTAAGCTCTATGCTCTTCGCCCTAAGCTCTAAGCTCTTCGCCCCAAGCTCTATGCTTTCCGCTGCCTATTGCTTTATGACATCTCCGACGTCCATCTTATACATCGACCTCCCATGGGTGGCTGCAACCAGGATCAGATCCCGCGGATGCAGTTTCAGGTCGTGCACGTAGGTGGAAGGCATGCCAGTGCCCAGGACTTCCCAGGACTCACCCCGGTTGGAGGAGATGTAGACGCCTATATCGGTTCCCACATACAATACATTCCTGTGCCGGGGATCCTCGATGATCACATTGACGGGGCCGATGGGGATATTGGAGGAGATATCCGTCCAGGTGCTCCCGTAATCATCCGAACGGTAGACGTAGGCATTGAAATCATCTTCCCGCTTACCATTCAGGGTAAGATATACGGTGCTTTCGTTATGCATGGATGCACATACCCGCGACACATGCTTGACTTTGGGGAGCTCCCCGAGAATATTGGTCCAGGATCCCCCCTCGTTCCTGGTGACGTGAACATTGCCATCGTCCGTGCCCGCGTAAAGCAATCCCTGCTTTATGGGAGATTCCGACAGGGTGGAGATGGTGGAAAAGTTGATGGCATAGGGCAGGTCGCCTTGTTTCTGAGGATCATAATTGCTCAGATCGGGACTGATCTTATTCCAGGTCTCGCCCCAGTCCGGAGTTTTAAACACGAACTGAAGCCCATGATAGAGGACGCTGTCGCCGTGCTGCGACATGATCGTGGGAGCCAGCCATTGCCCGCGCAATTCCGGCTCCCCTTCCTTTGCCTCCGTGAGTATTTTTTCTGTTTTCCATTCCTCGTCAACATACCTGGATCGCCTCAGGCGACCATAATAGGATGAGGTAAACAACACATCCGGTTCTTCCCTGTCCATGGCAATGTAGGTGGCTTCGCCGCCGGGTATTTCCTCCCATTCTCCGGCCGAATCCACTCCCGGCCTGTGATCGATGGGACCCCGAAACGAGCCGTTATCCTGTACCGAGCCATATACCTTAAAAGGATCTTTCATATCGTAATTGGCATTATAAAACTGCACTACCGGGAGGGTTTTGTTGTTGTACCAGGTTTTGCCCTGATCATGGGAGATATTGATACCCCCGTCGTTGCCGTTGATCAGCAGATCGGGATTATCGGGATCGATCCATAGTGCATGATGATCTACATGCAGGCCCTCATCGGAAAGCTCGGTGAAAGTTTTACCACCGTCGGTTGATTTAGCCAGCGAAACGCCCATTACGTAAATGGTATTCTTGTCGGTCGGATCCACGCGTATCTGCCCGAAAACCCATCCGTAGGTACTGGTCAGATTACCGATTACCCCCGTATCGGGACTTACCTTCAGCCACGATTCGCCCTTATCGGAGCTTCGGTATACCTCTGCCCCGATCACCTGGCGGGTCTTTTCTCTTCCATAAGCATCCGTTCCTGTTTCTGCAGCCGTATCGACATGATGGTTATCCACAAAGGCATAGAGAACTTCCGGATCGGACTGCGAAACACCGATGCCAATGCGCCCCGTAAGGCTGTCATCCGGTAATCCCTCAGTAACCTTTCGCCAGGTATGACCGGCATCGGTGGTTTTGAAAATGCCATCTCCGGGCTTAGGAACGGGATCGCTCCACCGTTTACGAATTCTGTGCCACATGGAAGCATATAATGTTTCCGGATCTTCCGGATCCATTGCCAGATCGATGGCCCCTATCTTTTGGTTGATATAAAAAATCTTATCCCATGTTTTTCCGCCATTGGTGGTTTTAAACAGGCCGCGGTCTTCGTTGTAGGTCCATTCATGACCCGAAGCCGCCACATAAACGATATCGGGATCTTCCGGGTGCACCAAAATTCTGCCGATGGTGTAGGTACCGCTGAGCCCCATATGCTTCCAGGTTTTACCTGCATTGGTTGATTTATAGATACCCACCCCGGCCATGGAGCTACGGAATATATTTGCCTCGCCGGTGCCGATCCACACAACATTGGTATCAGAGGGAGCCACTGCTGCATCGCCAATGCTGGTTGAAGCTGCATCTTCAAATATGGGCTTCCAGGATTTTCCCTGATTGTAACTTTTCCATACTCCCCCAGAGGCCGAAGCGGCATAGATCGTGCTGTCGGAACCTTTGGGTACCACAACATCGGTAACACGGCCGCTCATCCATCTGGGACCAAAAATCTCCCACTTTTTATCCCTAAAAGAAGAGTTTTGCTTCATCTGCTTATGCTGCCTGTAGGCCTGAAGCCTAAAACGTCCTTCTCCTGAGCCGCCGTCAGAGGGTTTATACTCCCTGCAGCCGGAAAAAGACCCCATCAGCATTACAATGACGGCCGAAAAGAACAAAATAAAATCCCCGGATCGAAAAGGTCTCATACACTTGATTTATTGTGGGCTGAAAAGAAAATTAAGGTTCACCTGCCATGGAAATACATATTGTGCAAAACTTAATCCAGCCCAATCTTATAATCAATTTCCTTCATGGCATTCAAAGAAAGTTCAATAAACTCATCCAGGGGAATTCCGATCTTTTCACATTCCCGGATGGTATCGCGGTTGACGGAAGCAGCAAAAGCTTTTTCCTTCATCCGTTTTCTGACCGATTTGGGTTTCACGCTTTTGATTTTCTTATCGGGATACACCAGGGCCGTGGCATATATCAACCCCGTGATGGTTTCACCGGCAGCCAGGGCATGCTGAAATTCTGTGGTACGCTCCTCTCCTGCGGCTTCTTCGTTATGCATTTTAATGGCATCCAGGGCATCCTCTTCAATTCCCTGTTCCCTCAAAATGGAAATGGCTTCCAGGGCATGGCGCTGGGGATCCTTTTCGGTAATCTCTGCATCAATATCATGCAGTAGTCCCACATTGGCCCATTTTTCCTCGTCTCTCCCCAGCCTTTTGGCAAGGGCTCTCATCACTGCTTCCGAAGCATAGCAGTGGTATAACATCTTTTCATCGGTAATATATTGCTTCAGCAATGTCTCTGCTTTTTGGGAATCCATAAAAAGGTAATTTTAGGTTCAACATATTCCTGCAAATATAAAGAATATGAATGGTAAAAAAAATTGTGCCGAAATAAGGATGCTCATCATTCTACTTGAAGCACCAGGCCTTTCAGGTACTCCTCTTCGGGATGTTAAATGTTTACCGGATGGTCGGCAGGCTGGCTCAGCTGATGCAGCACCCTCACCTTTCGCCCTGTATTGGCAGAAGCTGTGAAGACGGTTTTCCTGAAGTTCTCTTTGCTTACCACCTGGGAACAGGAAAACGTAAAGATAAATCCCCCGGGCTGAATTTTTTCCAGGGCCAGGCGGTTCAGCTTCATATTTTTTTCTGCAAGTTCAGTAGCCACCTGGGAGCTATCTACGGTATCCACGCTTTGACAACCACCGGCGGCAGCATAAACAGAAAACCCGCCGGTATAGTCAAAAAGATTCAACACCCGGGCATTCCGGGCATATTCTTTCAGCAAACGCCTGTTCTCCCGCTGATCAATAAAAAACCCTGTTTTCTGTCCCGCTTCCCAGTCCATCTGAAAACTCAAACCATCCTCCTGAACCACAAGATCCTGTGCACTTCCAAAGATAAACCCGTCTTTTTTTCAACTGAGGCATTGTATGGCAAACTGGAACTACTTATATCGTAAACGGCTTTCAATGAGCAGCCCGGCAAATCCTTCAGTATTTCGGTAAAAAGACTCTTTTGACGGTGCATTCCCACCGAATGGGACTGCATTACGACTACGCCATTGTAATAATCCGCAACGAGCCCGGGGAAGCCGTCACCCTCGGCATTGACCAGACGAAATACGTTGGTGGCCTCATTGTTGATATAATCCAGCTTCCTCCTAAGATTCAAGGCCTTTGAAAGCTTTTCCCTCCAGAAAGCTGCATCAATTGTCACATCTTCAAAAGAAACAATCCGAACCGCAATTGTTCCTGGCTGATAATGGCCGATTCCCAGGAATTCATCCTTGTTGTTATACACCCGTACCATATCTCCTTCACTGAACCGGCACAGGTTTTTTTTGATGGCACCGGAAAAAAACCATGGATGATAGCGTTTTAAAGACTGGTCCTTGCCCGACTTCAATATGATCTGCCCGTAATCCATCTCCATCTTTATAAATCTTTCATCACACGGTACAGTTCAGAACACACCCAGGCATCTGTAGCGGCGTATTTAACCTGTTTGGGAGTCAAAGTATCTTTTTCCCAATTAGAAAGGCGCTGGGAACGGGATTTGGAAACGCGGAAATTCAGAAATATGGCCGCCAGCTTTTTCAGTCCGTTGTGCTGTATCGACAATTCCCGGGCCATATCTTGCAAATCAATAAAAGAGGAAGGTGAGAAATCATCAAACCGTTTTAACCCTGAGATGTCATCCCTGAGCGCCAACCCAATCTTGAGAACCGATTCATCTTCAAACAAACGTTTCAGTGCTCCGGGAAATCCAATGTAATTCAGGCGAAATAAGAAGGCCTCTTCAGAAGTGGCCAGCTGCAGAAGGGCAATATCATTATTCGGACCTTTTTTAAATGAGGGCCGGGTTTCCGTATCAAAACCCAATATGGTTTTATCCTTAAGAAGTGGTAGGGCTATATCCAGTTTTTCCAGGCTGTCAATTAAATAAATTTCCCCGTTGAACTCTCTACGGGGTAAATGCTTGATCTCTTCTTCCGTAATTGACGACTGATACTTCATCCGAAAATCATTTTATAGGTTCTTCTGTTCACTGATCCCGTTTTTTATACTGTTCCTGTTTTCTTTTAAAAAGCCAGTTATCCCTTCCCGTATCTTCGTCATCCTGCTGCTCTTGTTGCTGTTGCTGTTGCTCTTCCTCTTCTTCCAGATCCTCATCGCTGAAATAGATGCGGTGCAATATGCGAAGCGCATTCAACACTTTATGCCCCCAGTATTCTTCAAAGTTCATCTGGCATTCCCACAAAGCATCTACCATAACTTCATCGTTTCCCATGCTGTAAAGGGTGACAAAATCCTTCATGTCCTGATAAATATCGGCAAAATTATCTCCCAGGCTTGCCACACTTAAATCTTCCTCTTCCTTGGCTACCGGATCAAATACATCAAGGTAATCATTATGGTAACCAAGTTTTTTACTGACTTTCTGGTAAATATTATTCCAGTCATTCTCCGTTACATACTTCTCATTAACGGAATCTGTGGCATTCTCCAATGCAGGCATCTGCATCTTAAGGGTATAAAGTTCCGACAACAGGGAAAGCGCTTTTCTGATAAAATCCGTCTTGCTAAAATTCCCTGTATTTTCCACGAAAGTACAATACTCTGCTGCCCGCGTTACAAATTGTGTAACCTGCTCATTCTGAAAAATTTCATCGTAAGAATGCTCACTCATAGCTTCATTTTTAAACGAACAAAAGTAAAAAATTCTCAGCTACCTTGTTTACGAAAAAATTTAAAAAAAAGAATCTTCTACGCAACCTATATCAAAATCAAATCATCTAAATAATAGTATCAAAATCTTGAATCACCCCCCTTTAGCATCGGCTCCAGGCAGGCATGAGTATCCTCAACTTTTTCCTGCCTGGTTTCTTTTTTCATTCCATTGCAATGTTCCATTCCTCGTCGTGGTCAGTTCCCTGTTATCCAGGAGCCAGTCAATAACCTTAATTACTTTATCTTCCGAACGATCGATACGATCCACCAATTGTTCTGAACTAAGAAGCACTTCCTCCAGGTGGCTTTTGATCTCATTACGAATGGTATCAAATTCCATCTCGCTTAGCTGCAACTCATTTCTTCTGGTACATACATCACACTGACCGCAGCGATGGGCATCCGTCTCTCCGAAATATTCCAGCAGAAAACGGCTTCTGCATTGGGTGGTGTTAGTAGCGTAGCGGATCATCCGGTGTAGTTTCCGAATATACAGCTCTTTTCTTTCTTTGTATTTTTCTCTGGATATATGAAGGTTGCGTTTGTCCAGCCGTTCTTCTGTATAGACGATCATGGGCGATTTTTTATAAGGGATGTAATCAAGGATTTTAAATTTTTTCAGTTGCTGAAGGTATTTGTATATGACTTCAACACTGGTATTCACTCTGCGGGCAAGGTAGCGTTCATCGATATTCACATAGTCGGTAAAAACACCGGTATAGGAACGAAGCAGAAGCTTGATGAAGATGTCATACTCGGCCCGGGAAAGCTGAAAATTATAGAGATCATCACGGTTTACCCAAAAATGAATCTTGGAACGGTTGGACAATTCATCCGTCAGTTCAATGTAGCCTTCCTTCTGTAAAAAGTCAATGCTGTTATAGATGGTCATGTAACTGAAATGAAACGTGGAGGCAAAATCGGCCACATTGAAGTCAAAAGCCTGGTTTTTCCCTCCCTCTATGGGTATTTGAAAATAATTGCCCAGAGCCTCATAAACAGCCTTGATTTCCCTTATTTCCGGAAAATTATTTTTTATCCGTTGTTTGGCCTTTACCCGGTCGCTGTCGTTATACAACAGCACGGGATAGGACTTTTTCCCATCCCGTCCGGCCCTGCCGGCTTCCTGGAAATAAGATTCAATGTTATCGGGCACGTCATAATGAATGACGAATCTGACGTCTGCCTTATCTATGCCCATACCAAAGGCATTGGTTGCAACCATGATCCGTTTCCTTCCTTCCTGCCAGCTTTCCTGTTTTTGTGCCCTTTCATCATGCTCCAGCCCTGCATGGTAATAATCAGCAGAGATTTGATATTTCAGGAGCATCTCGGCAATTTCCCTTGTCCGTTTTCTACTCCGGGTATATATGATGCCTGCGCTATTGACCTGCGAGAGCGTTTTGAGCAAATACTTCTGTTTGTTTTCTGTTTCCCTTACCAGATAAACCAGATTTTTCCGTTCAAAACTCTTCCACAGCACATTTTTGATTTTGAAGGCAAGTTTATCCTGAATGTCTCCGATCACATCCGGTGTGGCTGTGGCAGTTAAGGCTAGAAAAGGTGGCTGCGGAGAAAGGTATTCCCTGAGGGTTACGATTTTTAAATAGGACGGACGAAAGTCATATCCCCATTGGGAAATACAATGGGCCTCGTCAACGGTCACCAGGTTGACTTTCATCTTCTGCACCCGGGCTTTAAATATCGCTGCTTCAATTCTTTCCGGTGAGATATACAGGAATTTATAATTACCAAAAATACAATTATCCAGCGCCACATCAATTTCCCGCTTTTTCATACCCGAGTGAATTGCCATGGCTTTTATCCCGAGTTTCCTGAGTCTTTCCACCTGATCTTTCATCAGGGCGATCAATGGGGTGATAACAAGACAAATTCCCTCCTGTGCAAGCGAAGGCACCTGGAAAGTGATCGATTTTCCTCCTCCGGTAGGCATCAGAGCCAGGGTATCCTTCCGGTCCTCCACCACGGAACGAATAATATCTTCCTGAAGTGGCCTGAATTCCGAATACCCCCAGTACTTGAGCAGTATTTGCCTGTATAATTCCAAAACGTCTTAAAATTCTATAAACCTTAGCAAAATAATGAAAAAACTACAATAAATTACGAAAAAAGCAGTATTACATTAAACATTTCGTTAAAAATTATTAAAGATAACGAAAAGTGCTTTTAAACGAAGGTAGGAAAGGTTAGTTTTTAAACCCTCAATCCTTTTTGTTTGCTTACTTTTTTGTAATTTAGCGCAATTTTATAGTCACCCAAAATTAATGTTGAAATGGCTTTTGATAAGGAAAAAATACAGGCTGACGGGTACACTTTTGATGATGTATTGCTCATTCCACAATATTCAGAAGTATTGCCCCACGAAGTAGATTTATCAACCAGGTTCTCAAGAAATATCAACCTCAATATACCCATTGTTTCTGCTGCCATGGATACTGTTACAGAATCCGGGCTTGCTATTGCCATGGCAAGGCTTGGCGGAATAGGTGTCATTCACAAAAACATGAGCATTCCCGAGCAGGCCAGGCATGTTAAGGCGGCCAAAAGAGCGGAGAACGGAATGATCTATGATCCGATCACCATTACGAAAAACAGTACCATAGGGGATGCTTTAGGCATTATGAAAGATTACAAGATCGGAGGCATTCCTGTTGTGGATGACGGGGGTATCCTTATTGGTATTGTAACCAACCGCGATCTGAGGTTTGAAGAAGATTACAAAAGGCCGGTCCATCAAGTGATGACCAAGGAAAAAATTATCACCACTTCGCAATCCATCGATCTTGAAGAAGCTACAAAGATACTGAAAAACTACAGAATTGAAAAGCTGCCGGTCATCGACGACGGAAATAAGCTTGTGGGATTGTTAACATATAAGGACATCACAAAGGCCAAAGACAATCCCAATGCCTGTAAAGATGAAAAGGGGAGGTTAAGGGTCGCAGCAGCCGTAGGTGTTACACATGATGCACTGGAGCGCGCTGAAGCCCTGATTAGTGAAAATGCGGATGCCATCGTTATTGATACCGCTCATGCCCACTCCAAAGGAGTGTTCCAGACCTTAAAGAAGATCAAACAAGCTTTCCCTGACATGGAAGTAATTGTGGGCAATATCGGTACGGCAGAGGCTGCCAGGGATTTGCTGGAAGCAGGAGCAGATGCATTAAAAGTGGGCATTGGCCCCGGATCGATTTGTACAACCCGGGTGGTAGCAGGTGTAGGACTGCCCCAGCTCTCGGCCATTTATGAGGTAGCCAGGGAAGCTGAAAATATGAAAGTGCCCATTATTGCCGACGGAGGATTGCGCTACTCCGGCGACCTGGTAAAAGCCATTGCTGCAGGCGCCGATTCAATAATGGCAGGTTCCCTGTTTGCCGGCGTTGAAGAATCACCGGGTGAAACCATCATTTACCAGGGAAGGAAATTTAAAACCTACCGCGGTATGGGATCAGTGGAAGCCATGCAGGAAGGATCAAAAGACAGATACTTCCAGGATCTGGAAGAGGACGTCAGAAAACTGGTGCCCGAAGGCATAACTGGCAGGGTACCCTTTAAAGGCAATCTCTCGGAAGTGGTCTCCCAGCTCATCGGCGGATTGAAGGCCGGCATGGGATACTGCGGATCACAAAATATTTCACAATTGAAAGATGCCCGGTTTGTCAAAATAACCAATTCCGGGGTGATTGAAAGTCACCCCCACGATGTGGCCATAACAAGAGAAGCACCAAATTACAGTCGTTAGGAAAGGGAATATATTCAATCTAAAAATTTCAACTGTATGAAGAAATTTATTGTATTGCTTATTGTCTTCATCATTCCTTTCCGGATGCTTCTCCTTGCTCAGGATGAACAGGTCCTGATGACCATTGGTAACCGGGACATCCCTGCAGAAGAATTTCTGAGAATTTATAATAAAAACAATCAAAATATTCAGACTGGCGAAAGAACGGGGATTGAGGAATACCTTGACCTTTTCGTCAATTTCAAGCTAAAGGTTGTTGAAGCCGAAAATATGGGAATGGACACCCTTCCGCCGATCAGAAAAGAGATCAATAAATACAGGAAAGAGCTGGCCAAACCTTATCTGAGAGATCAGGAAACCACGAATGAACTGCTTCGCGAAGCATACGAACGAAGCAAACAAGAGGTCAAAGCCAGTCACATACTGATCAAACATCCCCGGCCTACATCCTACCCGGATACCCTTCATGCCTATGAAAAGGCCATGAACATCAGGAAAAGAATAATCAAAAAAGATGAAAATTTCTCACAGGTGGCGAGAGCAACTTCGGACGATCCCACGGTAAAAAGCAACGGGGGGGATCTGGGTTATTTCACGGCGCTTCAGATGGTTTACCCTTTTGAAAATGCAGCCTACAATCTCGAGATCAATGAAATGTCGTTCCCAATAAGGACCCGTTACGGTTACCACATCATCAAAAAAACAGACCAGCGAAAAGCAAAAGGGAAAGTAAGGGTGGCACATATCATGCTTCTTGCACCCAATACCATGCCCGAAGAAAAAAGACAGGAAAAAAAAGAGAAAATCGATTCCATTCATAACCGGATCAAGGAAGGGGAAGCATTTGAAAAACTGGCCAGGGAATTTTCAGAAGACAAAAGCTCTGCACAGAAGGGAGGAAAATTGCCATGGTTTGGAGTTGGTAAGATGGTACCCTCATTTGAGAAAGTGGCCTTTAGGCTGGATGAAAAAGGAGAAATCTCCAAACCTTTCAAGACCCCGGCAGGCTGGCACATAGTAAAACGCATCGACAAAAAAACACTGGGTTCTTTTGAAGAAGAAAAGGAACAGCTGCAAAGAAAACTTGAAGGAAAACC
This sequence comes from uncultured Bacteroidales bacterium, assembly GCA_964399175.1. GTDB lineage: Bacteria > Bacteroidota > Bacteroidia > Bacteroidales > UBA12077 > JAGXLC01. The sequence continues at coordinate 13,883 of CAYNPZ010000015.1, forward strand.
CCGTTACCAAATTGCACAGGATTCGCTGATCTCCGAACTTAAAAAAGCGTATCATTTTATTGACCGCAAATCCAATTTCAGGAAACTCTACCGTTTTATCAGGAAGCCGAAAGAGAAAGACAGCCTCGCATGGGATCAGCTTATGGCGTATCCGGTCAAGGATACACTTTTTGTTATCCAGAACAGATTATTTCATACAGGGGATTTTATAAAATATTTGGATAACCCGGCAAATGATCTGAGAAACCGGTTTGAAGGAAAATATCTCCTGAACAAAGGATATGCCCGTTTTGAACATGAAAAAATTATGGAATATGAAAGAGCGCGGCTAAACGAAAAATACCCTGAATATAAATACCTTGTTAAGGAGTATTACGACGGGATTTTGCTTTTTGAAATTATGGACCGGAAAGTATGGTCAAAAGCCACGGAGGATTCAACGGGCTTGCGAAGATTTTACGAAAACCACAAAAATAACTACATGTGGGGCGAGCGCTTCAGGGGAAAAATCTATCTATGCGACAATCAAAAAGTACTGAAGCGGGTAAAAAACCTTAAAAAAGGCGGCTGGTTCAGAAAAAGCCATTCCGACCCGGAAATTTTAAGTAAAATAAACAAGGATGAAAAAAAGTTAGAAATTAAGGAAGGCCTTTTTCACAAGGGTGATAATCCCATCATCGATCACTATGCATGGGATATGGAAGGTGAAAATAAATTAAAGAAAAGGAAGCCATATCTGGTGGAAGGTGAAATCGTTCCACCTGAACCCAAAAAACTTGAAGAAGCCAGAGGTGCAGTTATGGCTGATTACCAGAACTACCTCGAAAATCAGTGGATCAAGAAGCTGAAAAATAAATATACAATACAAATCAACGAAGAAGTGTTGAATGAAATCAAGAACAAATAAAAGTTTTACAAAGCAAATGAAATATACAGGAATATTGCTTTTTGTGGTATTTATTCTTGCAACAGGGTGCCAGGAACAAAATAACACCGACAAAAGACCCATTGCCAAGATTCATAACAAATACCTGTATCTTTCCGACCTGAAAAGCGTTATCCCCGATGATAAATCGGAAGAAGACAGTACGCTTATAGCAAAAAATTATATTGACAAATGGATTAAAAAACAGCTCTTATTGGAAAAGGCAGAGAGGAACCTGCCTGAGGAACGAAAAGACATCACCAAACAAATTCAGGATTACCGGGCTTCTCTTTTAATTTACAGATACCAGCAGGAACTGATCGATCAAAAGCTGGATACCGCAGTATCTGACGAGGAGGTAGAGAATTATTACAATGAAAATACATCCAATTTCGTTTTGGATAAGAATCTGGCAAAAATCCTTTATATCAAACTTTCGGTCAATTCACCCAATCTTGAAAATGTCAGGAGATGGTATCGTTCAAATGATGAGGAGGATCTGGATAAGTTGAAAGATTATTGCTATCAATATGCCGATAAGTTCGATGATTTTGACAACCAATGGATTGATTTCGACAGTTTCGTGAAGAATTTACCACTGGAATTCAACCGGCCCGAGCGATTTTTCAGAAACAACAGGTATATCGAAGAACAGGAAGGCGGGGCTCTTCATTTTATACGGATCAACGATTATAAGCTAAAGGGCACAAAAGCCCCTTTGAGTTATGTAAGGGATAAAATTGAAAGCATCATTCTGAATAAACGCAAACATCAATTACTCACACGACTAGAGAATGATATATACAACGAAGCATTAAACCATAATGAATTTGTCATCTATTAAAATTTTAAAAGTCTATGCATTTGAACCTGAAAAAAATATGGACAACAGCATTACTGCTGATCATCATTATACCCGCATCATTAGCCCAAAGCCCCAGACTGATCGACCAGGTTGTGGCCATTGTTGGAGATAAAACCATTCTGCAATCGGATATTGAGAGCCAGGTCATGCAAATGAGGGCACAGGGAATGAGTTCGTCTAACCTGCGCTGTGATCTGCTGAATGAACTTATTTCCCAGAAACTTTTGTTAATACAGGCAGAAAAAGACAGCGTCGAGGTTAGCAGCAATCAGATTGATCAGCAACTCGACATGAGGTTAAGATACTTCATAAGACGGATTGGTTCGAAAGAAAAACTTGAACAGTATTATAACAAAAGCATTCCTGAGATCAGGGAAGATTTCCGGGAGCTTTTAAGTGAGCAGCTTCGCACACAGAAAATGAGGCAACAGCTTATCCAGGATGTCAAGGTCTCTCCTTCAGAGGTGGAGGAATACTATAAAAATATGCCGGAAGACAGCATTCCCATGGTCAATGAGACAGTACAGATAGCTCAGATTGTAAAGTATCCCCCTGAAAGCAACAAGGCTGAAAAGCAGGCAAGGCAAAGATTACTGGAACTCCGGAAAAGAATCATGGATGGTGAAAAATTTTCTACGCTTGCTGTACTTTATTCAGAAGACCGCGGAACATCAAGTAAAGGCGGAGAACTGGGATACAGGGCCTCAGAAGAGCTAGACCCGGAATTTGCAGATGCCGCATTTAGCCTGCAGGTAGGTGAAGTGAGCGGTATTGTGGAATCCTCCTACGGTTTTCATCTGATTAAACTGATTGATCGCCGGGATGACGAAGTCAACGTGAGGCATATCCTGATAAAGCCAAATATAGGCCCGGAACAAAGGAAGCAGGTTTCGGCTCAGCTTGATAGTATTGCCACGGAAATCAGGAAAGGAAATATTTCCTTTGAGGAAGCTGCCATCAAATTTTCGGATGATAAAAAATATAAAAGAAACGGGGGATTACTGGTTAATCCACAGAATGCAAGCAACGAGTTTGAACTCGATCAGTTGCCACAAGCCGACTATAATGCAGTAAAAGATCTGAATGAGGGGGAAATTTCAGAACCTTTTCAATCCCAGGATGAAAATGGCAAAATGATCTTCAAGATCACCAAATTGCAGGAAAGAATCCAGGCACACAAAGCCAATCTCAAAAATGATTTTAGTAACATTCAGCAGAGGGCTTTACAAAAAAAGCAGCAAGGGGTCATCCAAAACTGGATCAATGAAAAAAAGACAAATACCTACATTCATATCGACAAGACTTTTAGAAATTGCGATATAGCAGCGAAGTAGTGAATAAAACCGCTAAGCGCCCTTAAGGGCGCTTAGTGGTTTTTGATATACAATTTATTTTTCAGCGAAATGACGGCAAAGGCAAATAAAATCATTCTGTTCATCCTTATTTTTTTATTAGGAGCCGGGTTTATTGCTCAGGCACAAAAAAAAAAGCAAACCCGGAAGATCCGGATCAATTTCGCGGAGGTAACCAAATTTAATGCGAAAATCAGTCCCAATGCAAGGATTCTTGTAGGTGACGTAGAACTGGGGCATAATGACTTTACCATGTTCTGCGACAGTGCCTTGTTCTACACCGACAGCAACCAGATCGAAGCATTCAGCAACGTACACATACAAAGAGGTGACACATTAGACCTATATGGAGATTATCTGAGCTATAACGGGAACCGCAATTTTGGCCGTGTAAGAAATAATGTAGTTCTAAGGGACAAGCAGGCCAAACTAACCACCGATTCGCTTAATTTTTACAGTGAAAACAATTATGCCTATTATTTCGACGGCGGGAAGATCGTCAACGAAGATAAGACCATCACGAGCAGGCAGGGACATTATTATTCCAACAGAAACATTGCCAACTTCAAGGACAGCGTAATCATAAAGGATCCGGATTATACGGTTAACTGCGACACGCTGGAATACAATACCGAAACCGAGGTGGCTTATTTTTTCGGTCCCACCCATATTTACAGTGATAAGAATTATCTCTATTCTGAAAACGGATGGTACAAAACCAAAGAGGCTCAGTTCTTCTTCAGAAAAAATGCCTACTATGAAAAGGAAGACCGGATCGTCGAAGGGGATACCCTGTTTTATGATGATTCACTGGGTTATGGAGAGATCAGAAGCCATGCCATTATCAGGGACACAACTGAAGATGTCATACTGAAGGGGAATTATTCGGAGTATACCGACGAACCGGAAAAGGCTTTTATGACAGACAGCGCCCATCTGATTTCCATAGATGACGAAAACGATTCACTATACCTCCATGCGGACACCCTGAAGTCACACTATGATTCCACCGGGGAACACAGGATTTTCAAGGCCTATTATCAGGCAAAGATTTATAAATCCAATCTCCAGGGAAAATGTGACTCCTTGTATTACTCTCTTAAGGATTCCATAATCAGAATGTATCAGGAACCGGTTATATGGACAGACAGCAACCAAATCACAGCCGAATTCATCGAAATATTCACAAAAAATAATCAGGTTACCAAATTCATTTTACATGATGCTGCTTTCATGATCAGCAGAGAGGCTGAAGATAAATTCAACCAGATCAAAGGCAAAACCATGACCGGGTATTTTAGGAACAATAATCTGCATACAGTTGAAGTTAACGGAAACGGAGAAACCATCTATTATACCAAAAACGAGAAGGGTGTTATTGGGGTTAATAAAGCGGTAAGCAGCAATTTATTAATCAAATTAAGGGACAATCAGGTAATCCGTGTTACAATGCTGGAAAAACCGGATGGTACATTATATCCCCTCGGTGATCTGAAAGAAACCAAATTATCAGGTTTTCAATGGCTGGAAGAATTCAGGCCAAAATCAAAATACGACATTTTCATGTCATCTCTCACTCCGGAATCCAAAAAGGAGGGTGATTCAACATCTCCCTCCTCCCGATAAAAAATATAAATATGCTGATTCATTAATATTCATCTTCATTAAAGAAAAAGTCGTCTTTGCTTGGATAATCTGGCCAGATGTCTTCTATACTTTCATAGACCTCTCCTTCATCTTCAATTTCCTGTAAATTTTCAATGACTTCCATTGGAGCACCGGAACGAATAGCATAATCTATCAATTCTTCCTTAGTTGCTGGCCAGGGTGCATCTTCTAACTTTGATGCCAATTCAAGTGTCCAATACATAATTAGAAGATTTTTTTTGTTTTACTAAAGTTTTGCAAATTTAAAATTAATACGTTAAATCCAAAATTTTATTATATTTTTGGATTCCATATTACCTCCTTTATAGACAAATCTTTCGATAATTTTCTTCCCAAAACAAAGAAAAAATCGGATAATCTATTAACATATCTGATAACCAACTCAGAAACACCTTGTTCTTCATGCATTCTGATAATGTATCGTTCTGCTCTTCTGCATACATTACGAGTGATATGGCAAAAAGATACAGTTGAATGGCCGCCGGGAAGTATAAAATGCCTTAAGGGAGGCAGTTCCCGGTCCATTTCATCAATCACTTTTTCTATATGGGTGATATCTGAATCATAAAGCTTTGGTAAATTTGATTTGCAATTGTCGCAATCTGCAGCCAGCAATGAAGCACAAACCATTAACTTATCCTGAATTCGGATTAGTTCATCGTGTATCTTCTGTGATTCCACCTGATCTCTAAGCAATCCAATATAACTGATCAATTCATCCACAGTCCCGTATGTCTCAATTCTCAGGTGTGATTTTGAAACCCGCTTTCCACCAAGGAGTGAAGTGGTGCCTTTATCTCCAGTCTTACTATAAATTCGCATTTTTATTTTAACAACGTTACGCAATAATACTTGTTCACCTGTTCCGGTCTAATTCACGGTATCTTCCTCAATGACCCCATCCTTTAAACGGATGATCCTTCTTGCATGTTTTGCAATCTCCTCTTCATGCGTAACAATAATCAGGGTATTGCCCTGGCTTTGTATCTCATCCAGCAATGAAAGGATATCAACAGAAGTTTTTGAATCAAGATTGCCTGTGGGTTCATCGGCGAGAATAATAGAAGGAGCATTCACCAAAGCCCTTGCCAGGGCGACCCTTTGCCTTTGACCGCCCGATAGTTCATTAGGCTTATGATACATTCGATCGGCCAATCCTACTTCTTCCAGCACCTTTTTCCCTCTTTCCAGCCTTTCTTCCCTGGAAATCCCCGCATAAACCAGGGGTAAAGTCACATTGTCCAGCGCCGGGTAACGGGGCAGAAGATTGAACGTCTGAAAAACAAAACCAATCTCCTTGTTTCGGATATCGGCAAGCTGATTATCCCCCAGCTTGCTGACATCTTTCCGGTTGAGAAGATAAGTTCCGCTGGTAGGGGTATCCAGACAACCAAGAATATTCATCATGGTTGACTTTCCTGAACCTGAAGGGCCCATGATGGCTACATACTCATTGCGTTCTATGTTCAGATCAATAGAGCGTGCAGCCTTTACGGTTTCACTTCCAACATAATAATATTTACTCAATTTGTCAAATTGAATAAGCGCGGACATGATAAGGATTTTTAGCTCTTCGAAGATATAAATTCTACTGTGATTTAACCCGAATAAGTCAAGAATTATTCCTGTCTCCGACAGCGACTAAGGTTCACTAAAATTTTTTCAAAAGTTTAATTTCACCTAAATCGGGGTTAATATCTGATTATAAAAGTTTCAGGTGAAAGTTCTTTTTTGAAAAACACGATTCCCATGCGAAATAAATCAACACTGACTCTTACCTCTTCATAATAGCGGATCTCATCCCATGCCGATTCCATACCAGGGGACCAGTGAATATCGTCGAGGACAAGAATGGTATCGTTATGAACATAATCCAGAATAAGCTCAAAATAATCCAGAATGTTCTCCATTCTGTGATCCCCGTCAATAAACACCATATCCACCGAAGGCATGTGATGAAGCACTTTGGGCAGTTGTTCATCAAACCAACCATTATAAAGGTATAAATTATTGATGCCGAGGGTCTGCATATTATCCTCTGCAATCCTTATTTTATCCGCGCATCCTTCAATGCTCCATACTTTTGATTTTTCTCCTGCCAAAGCCATATACAGTGTGCTTATTCCTACAGAGGTGCCCAGCTCCAGAATATTGACAGGTTTCAGGGTATTAACAAGATAGTAAAGGATCTTCCCGTATTTATGAGGTACGGATGAATGCTTCACCAAACTGCTTAATTTGGTCTGGTTTTTTTGCCCGCTATATCTCGAACCGGCTCCAGCATCGGATTCACAATGAATCAACTCGTTGCTTTTCATCAGATACTTTCTGAATTTTTTAATGCTTTCAAGCATCTCATCATCTTTCTTTGATATCACCCATTTATAAAGCCCAAAAATAAATGGCGAATGTAACCCGTAACCCCTGAAGTGCCGGGCTGAAACAAAATAATACAGATATTTTCCAATAAACCTTACCAAAAAGCCAAAAGATTTAAAAAAAGCCATTCAGATATAAATTTTCTGTGTGATGAATATTATTTTTATACAAAATTTGTGGGTTGATGAACGCATCAGTTTTGAACAAAGATATTAAATATCTTCCCGGAGTCGGTCCAAAAAGAGCCAATTTATTTGCTGAAGAACTTGAAATAAGATCTTACGGGGATCTTCTTTATTATTTTCCCTACAAATATGTAGACCGGAGCAGATTCTACCAAATCAAAGACGTACATCCGGAGCTTTCCAATATTCAGATTAAGGGAAAAATAGTAAAATTTGAGCTTGCCGGCAAACCCAATAAAAGAAGATTAATAGGTTATTTTGCTGATGACACCGGCATCATTGAACTGGTATGGTTTCGGGGTATCAACTGGATCCGGAAATCTTATACGCTGGATAAAGAATATGTAATTTTTGGAAAACCTACAGTTTTCAACAGAAAAATAAATATCGTTCATCCCGAGATTGAATCGCTTGAAGACTACAATTCCAGGATTCAGCAAGGATTTGAAGCCCATTACAATACTACGGAAAGATTAAAAAAGAACTATGTCAACTCGAAAGTGATCCGTAAACTTCAAAACAATCTGCTTCAGGAGATCAGCGGTAAACTTGGCGAAACATTGCCGGATAAGATCATTAATCAATTGAAACTGGCTCCACTTAATGAAGCGCTACTCAACATCCATTTCCCCAAAAACCAGGAGCAATTGCGAAAGGCCCAGTACAGACTGAAGTTTGAGGAGCTGTTTTACATAGAATTGAACATATTGGAGCAAAAAAACACCCGTATCCGGAAATTCAGTGGATTTAACTTTGAAAAAGTGGGAAAATTGTTCAATAGCTTCTACAATGAGAAATTGCCTTTCAAGCTTACCAATGCCCAAAAGAAAGTGCTCAAAGAGATTCGCAGGGACCTGGGTTCAGGATTACAAATGAACAGGCTCCTCCAGGGGGATGTAGGAAGCGGCAAGACATTGGTGGCTTTGATGAGCATTCTCATAGCACTTGATAACAACTATCAGAGCTGTATTATGGCCCCCACGGAGATTCTCGCCAACCAGCATTATGAAAGTATAACAAAATTTCTGGATGATATGCCGGTCCGTGTCAAGCTGCTCACCGGGTCCACTCCTTCCTCCGAAAGGAAAAAAATTCATGAAGAACTAATGAACGGAGAACTTCATATTCTGATCGGAACTCATGCGCTTATTGAAGACACGGTCCAATTCAAAAACCTGGGCCTGGTAGTTATTGATGAGCAGCATCGTTTTGGAGTAGCTCAGCGGGCAAAGCTCTGGAAGAAAAACACACAGCCTCCCCATGTATTAGTGATGACAGCTACCCCAATTCCCCGGACCTTATCGATGACCGTCTACGGAGACCTTGAAGTTTCAGTAATAGATGAATTGCCTCCCGGAAGAAAACCTGTAAAAACAGTACATTTCTATGAAGCCAAACGCATGCGGCTCATTGAATTTATGAGAAAGATGATCCATCAGGGAAGACAAGTTTATATCGTTTATCCTCTGATAAAAGAATCGGAAAAGCTCGACCTGAAGGACCTTGAGGAAGGCTATGACACGATACTGAGATATTTCCCGCCTCCAAAATATGCAGTGAGCGTGGTACACGGAAGAATGAGGCCTGAGGAAAAAGACAAATCCATGGAGCTTTTTGTCCGGGGACAGACAAACATCATGGTCTCCACCACTGTTATAGAGGTAGGCGTAGATGTTCCCAATGCCTCAGTAATGGTAATTGAAAATGCAGAACGTTTTGGGTTGTCACAGCTGCATCAGCTGAGGGGAAGAATAGGCAGAGGTCAGTATCAAAGCTATTGTGTGTTGATGACCTCAGATAAATTATCGGAAGAAGCCAGAAAAAGAATACAAACGCTGGTTCAAACCAATGACGGGTTTGAAATAGCAGAAGCCGACCTGCAATTAAGAGGTCCCGGAGACATTGAAGGTACCCAGCAAAGTGGCATACCTTTTGATCTAAAAATAGCAAATCTTGGAAAGGACTCGGAAATATTAGCCCATGCAAGAAACGTGGCTATGGAGGTGCTGAACGAGGATCCTGAGCTGGAAAAAGAAGCACACGCCATCGTGAAGGAACAAATCAGGCTGATCAGGAAACGTTCTAAGAATTATAGTGTGGTTAGTTAACTAAAGAAAAAAGTATGAAGAAAAATATAGTCTTTATAATTTTGTTTTTAGGGGCTTTACACCTGACGGACGGACAGAACAACAACAATAACAATAATGATCCAAGGTGTATTCCCTCATACAAAAATTTCCAGGCAGGCGAGAAAATCAAATATGTGCTTACCTACAACTGGTTTATGGTATGGACGGATGTGGGAGAAGTAACCTTTGAAGTAAACGGTGTCAGGAGAAAAAACCAGGAAGCTTATCATCTGATAGGCAAAGGCAAAACATACAAATTCTACGATTGGTTTTACGAAGTCAGGGACATATATGAAACATGGGTAGACCCCGAAACACTGAGACCCTATTATTACAAACGGGACGTCAATGAAGGTGGTTATAAAATCGACATCACCTATGAATACAACTGGAATGACAGCGTCGCCTATGCCCAGTCAAAAAAAACGCGCCAGCCCTTTAAAAAGGATACCCTACCCCTTAACAATTGTACGCATGATATTATGTCCATCATCTATTATGCCCGCTCCATCGATTTTTCAAAATATGAAGTGGGAGAAAAGATTCCGCTAACGCTGCTGCTCGACAGCCAGATTGAACCGATATACATCAGATATCTTGGCAAAGAGGAAAGAAGGGTTCGTGGAATGGGTAAATTTGATTGCATCAAGTTTTCAGGATACCTGGTACCGGGAGATGTATTTAAAGGAGGCGAAGATCTTGAGGTTTGGGTAACCGACGATAAAAACCGTCTGCCGGTATGGATTGAGAGCCCAATCAAGGTGGGAAAAATCAAGGCAAGAATGGTGAATTATGAAGGGCTAAAATATGAAATGAACGCTAAAATCGATTAGAACTTCCGGGTTTCCGGAAAACTGGAAACATAAAACAAACCATAGAAAAAACCAAAAAAGACGACACCCTCTTCTCTGAACAACATGGATTTAAAGAGAAAATGGATCAGTATTAAAATCAGAAAACCAATGAGTAAATAATTTCTGCTCTGAATTCCCCGGATAAAACCGAATATAAAAACACCCGCCAATACTAAAAAACCCGGTAAACCTGTAGCCATAAAAGTACGGAGAAACTGATTGTGGGGGTCATCATTTTCATGGAGTTCCTCGTAAACGCCCATTTCTTTGTATTTTGATTTCATCTGTGATTTTACATCGCCGGTTCCGACCCCAAGCCATACATTATCACTGACAATCCGGGCAGAGGTTTTCCAAAAGATAAGTCGCAGGGCGCTTTTCCTAAGAAGTTCATTATCGCTGATACTTTGCGGTGAATGAATCATATTGCCGAGCAGTTGAATATAATTGCTGAAGCGATAGTTAGTGGTTGTATAAAATCCCAATATTATAATCAAGCCTAGTAAAACAAGCCGGAAATAGCGGCTTTGAAACAGATAAAAAACAGAGAAAACCAAAACAACCGCCAGAGAAATGATCCCTGAACGTGAGGAAATAACCAGGGACAAAACAATAAATAAAGCCAAACTTAGATATATGAACCATTTGAATCTCCTTTCCTTCTCTGAAAGGGAATTTCTCCAAAGCAGGCCCATCAGGAGTATTATCACCATATTCAGGTACACTGCATAATAATTGGTGTTTCCAAAAAGGTAAAATTTGGAATACATTTGATAAAAGGGATGATTCCAAAGCACCCTTTGGAAATGGGCATCTGAAAGCGTACGGAAAATGAAAAAAACTGCACAAATCAACGTAACAATCCATACCCCTGTCAGAAAAGCCCAAAATAGCCGACGGGTTTTCTTCTCACCAGGAGGGATAACAACCAAGGCCAGGGGCAGCAATATCAGGGGGAGTTTCTTTTCAAAATCGATCCAGGCCAGTTTAAGGTTATGGGAATAAATAAAGCTTATGCCATAAAAAATAATCAGCAGGAATAAACAAACAAGTCCCTTATGTTTTTTCAACCTCGGGAAACCGGCGGAATTTAAATAAAGAATAAGGGATGAAACCAGAAATATACCCAGCATGTAACGGTTTAAAGCACTATTGAAAGGGATTAAAAAGGCTACGCCCAATAAACTGAGAACCTTCAATTTATTCATCATTTCCCTGGATATAATTTTCCTCATCTATGGATCGGTTTTAACACGTTTAGCCTGACAGCGTAGTTGATACATAGAGACCACATAAAAATGAGATAGATACTGGAGAACACATCCTCAATTCTCATATAGATTTTAAACATTTGTCAAAAGAAAACGCGGCAGAATTAAAGATCAATGGGAAGATGGATCATCCAATCCAATCAAAAATTGAAAAGTCTTACTGGAAGAGGAAACGGACAATTGTCCGGATATTTATCAAAATCAGGTGGTCTTTACTTAAATAGCTTCTTCAGATGGAACAAACCCAGCAGAGAACCGAAACCATAGCTGAAATGAAGCACGCAAAAGCTCCAGATGATATATAGGATTCTCGAATGCTTATCTGCCAATTTAATGCTTCGGAAAACAACAAGTGCAAGATAAACAACAGTTATAAACAAACTAATCCAAAGAAACGCAGGTTCTGTAAAAATGGATAATATGGCTGGAAGGAGCAATGAAAGCACAAAAAGCAATGGTATGTAATGCCTGGTGCTTAGGGAAGACAAATGCCTGGTAATGTATAAGGTAAATACATTCCACAGACCGTTTTTAAAATTCAGCCGGGCCAGATTGCTGAAAGTTCCTTTAAAATAATAATCACATTTTATATCAGAAAAAAGATAGAGGTGCTCTCCGTTTCGCCCAATTCTCCTGGCCAGTTCAATATCCTGATTTCTTACCAGCCGCTCATCGTATTTACCTACCCTGTCGAAGACATCTTTTTTATAGAGGCCGTAAGGCAAAGTATCTACCTTTACAGGTTTCTTCCCGCCAATCCGGAACATGGAATTGCCAACCCCCAGTTTGTCCTTCATCACTTTTGCTATAGAATGGGCAGCCAGCGTATCTTCTGCCGTTGTATTCAAAGCGCCTCCTACACCTGCAGCATGATCAAATTGATCCATTCTCCTGACCATCTCAGAGATATAATTTCCGGGAAAGGTGGCATGGGCGCCTGCAATCATTACAAAATCGCCTTCAGCCTCCTCCAACCCAATGTTAAGTGCTACCGGTGTTATCATCTTGCTGTTACTGATAAATTTAACATTGGGATAGCTTTGTTCATATTCACTGATAATTTTACGCGCCTCGTGGTTGCTCTGTCCATCCACCACAATGAGTTCCTTTTGGGGATAATCATTATTTAAAAGGGTATAAATACATTGGTCTATATACTCCTTTTCATTCCTGCATGGTATGATTATTGAAACTTTATTTTTCATGAAACCGGGATAAACGGAATTTTAATTTCAAAATAGCAGCCTGTAAAAATGTCTTTCTACCAGCAAAGATAAACAGATATAACAATTTATTCTGAAGATTGTAAGTTAATGATTATAATCTCCAAGAATCCCGAAATAAAATTTTTGTAGCTTTTCTTTTTCCCGGTTCCAGTTATATTTTTCTATCACCAATTCTCTTCCCTTTTTTCCCATTTTTTCGGCTAACGCAGTATTGGCAAATAATTTTTTGATCTGTTTGCGTACTTCTTCTACATTCAAGGGATCCACACAGATACCGCATTGATTTTCTTCTATAATTTCTTTCCACAGTGGAAAATCAGAGGCCAGTACCGGTATGCCTGCTGCCATATATTCAAACAACTTAATCGGGAGCGAATCTTTAAAACCATCGCGGGGCCTTAACAGCAATAAGCCCATATAAGAATCTCCATACAGTTCCTCTATTTCTTTCCTCCCGATGACTCCTGTATAACTGACATTTTTCCAACCTTCCAGTTTTTTTACCTTCCTCATGCATCCCGAATTATGAAATTTTCCCGCTAGCACTAACTTTAGACCTGTTCCCTCAATACTTCTGACAAGCAGATCTATACCACGATTATAACTTATCCCCCCAACATAACAAACCATTTTCTGCTTCCCGGAGAATGCACGGGGGCGGATTTCAGAGGGATCTACAAAATTCCTTATAACCAATATTTTGGGAAAATACCTGGCAGGAAACCTTTGCTTAATGCTTTCGGTAGCAACAATGGTCCCATCAAACAATCCAACCCCCATTTCCTCAATAGATTTTACGGCTTTTGCAGAAAGCCACCGAAAAGGTTGGATCAGATAAGATTTTGCTGTGACCTGAAGAGGAACATTTTCATGAACATCATAGATTACCTTTTTTCCGGCCAGCTTTAATAAAAATCCAATAAAAATTAATTCGGGATCATGAAAATGATACACTGCCGCTTTTACTTTAAAAGCCTTTATCAATATTATCCATGGGTATAAAAGGATACGGATAAACCGGTTACTGAAGGGCTGTAACCGGATAATATGAATTCCTTCCTGGGTATTGCTCCGCTTACTCCGGGAAAGCAAATGAACCTCCAATCCAATCTCCTGTAAGGCCTTGCATTCCTTATAAAATATACGAACGTCCTTTACCGGATGGGCTGAGGTCATATGACAAATCCGGCTCATACTTCAGTTTTATACTTCAAACCAAAATAAACCCAGGGAACCAAACTAAGAAAGTTAAAAGCAGGCACGCTGAAATGACTGTTGGCACTTATTGTCAAATACATCAGAGTGACAAAAAACAAAAGGAAAAAATATCGCAAAGCTTTAAAATGCCTGAGGTAAAGAATGACCGTATAAACCAAAAAAAACAGGTAGATACCGGCTCCGATGACACCTGAATATAGTAAAGCAGAAATCAAAGGATTATGAGGATATTCGTATGTAATGGCAGAGCCTTTAAATTTTTCACCAAACCTGCTTAAATAGGAAAATCCATTTCCAAAAAGCTTACCTGTTAAAGAATAAACTGAAAACAACTGAAAAGCATATTCCAGGCGCATTTTCCGGTCCCCGGCCTGCACACTTCGCTGATGCTTAATAAAAGGGCCTTTTTCACCGGAAGGTGTTTGATTTTTTTCAGAAAACAGACTTCTCAAGCGGGAGAATAATGAATTTTGCCAGATCCGGTTTTCATCCTGTAAATTTTGTTTTTGTTCTTGGTTTTTTCCTTTCTTAAGCCATTCTGCAATTTTTTCTCTTTCTAAACCAGTCAGGTTTTCTACTGCATAATTCTCATCGAAATTCTCGCCAGTCGGATGTACCTGAAATCCTGTCCAGAGTGAAACCGTGGGTTTGTTTTTTGAACCTCCGCCTGCAAAAAAGGCTATATTACCAAGCGTCCTGGAAGAAACCGTTAATTCAAGGCGGTGCCATTCTCCATCACCCTCCCATTCCTTTGGTATCCTGACAATTTCACCCTGCTCCTCTCCTCTGCTGATGGTCTGTAGTCTCAGATGTTCATCCCATTGAACCACTCTCACATAAGCGCTCAGTTTCAATGTGTCTCTACCTTCTATATAAAACCTGTTGTGCAATCCTCCAGCAGCCTTAAAAGTCTTTACCAGCGCGGCATTACCATCCGACAGATCCATGACTTGTACATACGACCCCGGACTCTTTTTCCATGATTTTAATCCCTCTGAAAAATCCCCGTTGGATAAATTATGGTGAATATAGGTCGTATCCAGCCATTTATTATCCCCCCATTGTTTGATCTCTTTTCTCATATTTCCCTGATAACCGGCATCCTGATGCCACAACCGTTTATATAAATCCATCTGCTGAAAACCAAGGTCCAATACCCCAGCATATCGGTTAACCGCATTGGTCAGTTCAATCGGAAAATCAGATTTATACATCCCGCTCCTTTTTATAACCTGTCTCTTTAACTGATCTGAAGTGAGAAAGATAAGGGCATAAACTATAAAACAAACAATGGCCATAGAAACTAAATACCCGTCATTCCTTTTAAAGAATGTTCCTACCCTTTCCCTGGCATACAACCCGGTGAATATCCTTCCCGCCAAAATCAAGAAAATAATGGCCAAAAGAAGCACAAAACTCCGTCTGGACTGAGATGTAAGAATAACTAATGAAAAAAGTAACATGAGAAGATTATAACCCATCATCTCTTTCTTTCCGAGTTTTTTTCTTTGATAAAACTGATAAAGCAGGGTAATCAAACCATATAATACTGCCAGAGAAAAAAAATTATAATCTGAAGTAAGGGAAGAAGTTAAGGCATTTTGAGACAATTCAGGGGATAGCGGAAAAGAACGTCCGGAAGCAGAATAAATAAATTTCAGAATACCCGTAAAGGAAGCTATTGCAACGATAACTATCAAATGTTGTACAAACCGTTTTTTTACTCGTTCAAATGCTATATTTTCTGAAATAACAAAGTAGTATAAAAAATATAAAAGTATCAAAAGCAGGACACCGGAAATCCATTCTTTAACAGGTAAGAGAAATTCAGTTTTGTATATCAGTGCAAAAAGATAAATAACCAGCAAAACCAGGTAGATGCCAGAGAAAAAAAGATAATGCTTTATTCCGGGTATGTGCTTATGGCGAATGATTTGATAAACAACATAAACGGAAAAATAAAGGAATAGTGGGATAAAGATAAATTTCAGCTGGGGTAGTACCATCCTGAGAATAAAGGAGAGCATCATCAAAACAAAAAGGTTAAGATACAGGGAAACGCTTTCTTTATGATCCATAAAATCACCTGACAGCTTAACGGGAACTCAATACCCTGTGAATTATTGCTGCAATCCTTTCTTTTTCCTCTAACGTAAGATTGGAGCCTGAAGGAAGAGCCAGTCCTTTACTGAACAATTCCGCGGAATAACCATTGCCATAAAAGGAATAATTCTTAAAAACGGGTTGAAGGTGCATCGGTTTCCAGAGCGGCCGGGCTTCAATATTTTCTTCTTCAAGGGCAATTCGCAAATCTTCACTGGATACAGAATCATCCTCAATAATAAAGGTAGTAAGCCAGTAATTGGAAAAAGCCGGACCCGTTTCAGTCAAAAAGAAGATGGAATCATACCCATGGAGCTCACTGAAATAAAAATCGAAATTGGCCCTCCTTTGCTTGACCCGCTCATCAATCACTTCCATCTGTCCCCTTCCGATTCCGGCACAAATATTGCTCATCCGATAGTTATAGCCAATAATGGAATGTTGATAATAGGGAAACTCATCCTTAGCCTGGGTTGCCAGATATAAAGCATTTTCCGCATACTCTCTGTAACCTGAAACGAGGGCTCCTCCCCCGGAGGTTGTAATTATCTTGTTCCCATTAAATGAAAAGACGCCGATATCTCCAAAAGTGCCTACACATTGACCCTTATATTTACTACCCATTGCTTCAGCGGCATCTTCGATTACTGGTATTTGATATTTTTCGGCAATTCCTGTAAGCTCTTTTATTTTTGCGGGCATACCATATAAATGCACAATAATAAGGGCTTTGGGTTTCCGACCTTTCCTGAGCCGATCCCTGATGGCCTCATCAAGAAGCTCGGGGTCCATATTCCAGGTATCAAACTCACTATCAACAAATACAGGTAGCGCCGCCTGATAAACAATGGGATTGACACTGGCAACGAAAGTGAAGTCAGAAACGAGAACTTCATCTCCCGGCTGAACACCCAAACAGATGAGGGCCAGATGAAGTGCTGCAGTGCCGCTGTTAAGCGCAGTAGTCCAGGGCACCTCCAAGTATTCCTTCAGGGAATTCTCAAATTCGTCAATATTAGTTCCTGCCGGAGCAATCCAATTATTATCAAAAGCTTCATGAATATACTTCAATTCATTACCGGACATATGGGGTGGGGACAACCAGATTTTTTTCATATGTCTATCGGTTATTCAGTATCTTAACTAAAGTTCTCAAAATGATGGATATATCTGTAAACAAACTCTGTTTGTTAAAATATTCCCTATCCAGTTCTACTTTTTGGGGAATCACTTGATGGATGTATAAATTTTCCGGATCGTCTGAATGGCAGTATAATTGGCTTTCATTCGAAAAATGAATGGATGAATAGCAGGTTATACCGGGTTTCATGCGATAATAATCAGACATATAATTGAGATAAAAATTTCTGTATTCCGGAACATCCGGCCGCGGACCTACAATGCTCATATCCCCTTTCAATACATTGAACAATTGGGGCAATTCATCCAGCTTATATTTTCTCAGGTAATAACCGATTCTGGTAATTCTTGGATCGCGGTTCCCTATGGTAATCTTCAGATGATCCTTATTGGGATGCATGGTCCTGAACTTAAGTACATCAAAATGCTTTTGATTCCTTCCAACACGCCTACTTTTATAAATAATCCCTCCTCTCGAATCCAGAGAGATCAGCAGAGCAATAAGGATCAATAAAGGGGATAAAATGAGAATACCTGCAAAAGATAAAATCATATCCAATACCCTCTTTATAATAAAAGTACTCATAATTAAACAATCAGCCGGTCAAAAAACACTCTTTTATGACCTTTATACTTTGAAGTTTCATTCTTTAGGTACTGATAAAGCATTTTCGTATGTTCACTATAACCTTCATTCACCTTATTTCTTTCAAAAGCGTCGGGAACAGAATTTTTTTGGCGGAGCGTGATGTTGTTTTTCATTGCAAATTCAGTTATTTCCTCAATTATTCGTCGCGGAGACTCGCAAAGTTGCTTGTAAGATACTGAATATACATCCTTCCCGTAATAATCAAGAATAATTGAATGAATGCGTGTGATCTGCCGGGCTATCTCATCGTATCGATTTTCTGCCACATTCCGGATTCCACCGGGATCAAGCGAGAACCACCTGTTGGGAAATAATCTATATATTGAATGGGCATTGGAAATCATATCCCGGTACAAATGAATAAAAACTGTATTGGGCCAATGATTACGCAAAAAATCAATAGAAAGGGCATGTCCAATATAACCGGAAATTAAGACTTTTTCTTCGGAAGCATATCGTTTGGATAATAAACATACCAGTTTTCGAAGTTTCTTACTTTTCAGCCGGGAATCAGCAGGTTTGAGGCCCTGACCCATCCAATACTTCCAGAATTTCATTCCCTCAGCTTCGCCACAAAAGCCCGGAACAAATCCCCGGACTGATTCAAATTTTGTATGGTGATTACTGCATAACCTGTCGGATAACAAAGAACCCAGCAAAGGCATGGTGTAAAAAAGATTCCATACATTGGTTAGATGGACATTATAAAAACCTTCGGTAAGTATCTGATATAACAGGGTGGATCCACTTCTTGGAGGTGCAAGTATAAAAATGGCGGGCAAGCTTGTTTTATCCCTGAACAAATAAGGAAGGCGAAAAGGATAATCCAGAAATCGCAGTAAAAGTGATGCATCCTGGAAAATTCTGCCTATTCTTACAGGAATATCATTTCTGTCCATATCTATGAATTCCGCCTTATATACTCCTGGATCAACAAAGCATTGAGACTTCCAAAAAATCGTGAAGAAAGTTTTTCGGTCAGCCTTCTGAAAGGATATAACAACTGAAGGAAATGCCGTAAAATGGGTCTGTAATAAACATTCAGTCTGCAATAAGCCTTTCTGAACCTGAACCCTTGTATCAGAAAATTCTGGATATTCGTATCATGCGAGATGCTTCGGGCGCCATTGGTCACATATCTGATACTTTTGGTGTTCAGGTAATGTTCTACCAGGGTATACAAAAGTGCATAACTGCTGTAATCCCTTAAAAAATAAGGATGGAATTTCAAAACGCTTGTATTGACCACATCCTCCATATATCTGATCTCCGCATAGGCAACCAATACCTTGCCCTGATATACGCCCCAGAAATCATATTGATCTGAATCCAGAGCATCCAGTCTGTGCAAAAATTCATTCTTCCTCAATGATCCGGAAGTTTTATCATATCTTGAAAAGGCCCTACTATAAACAGGAAAACCCCGAAACTTTAATTCTTCTTTATCAATCTTACAAACTGAATTTCTTTTCAGGCCTCTTCTTATCTTGCTCCTGGTATTCCGGCTGAATTCCCCGAAACCATTATAATTATCCTTAATAACAAACCAGAACGCCGATTTTTCTTCCTTATCCCATTGGGAAGGCCATCTGATCAGCCATGCAGGGGTCAGTTGCATGAGTTTTTGGCAATCGCCCCTCTCAAGCGATATATTACGGTCTGGTGGTTCTGCGGGTATAAGGGTTTTCCGATACAATTCCCATTGAATATTTCTGAATGTAATTTGGTTATTATTTCCTTTACCATTCATCTAAACCAGCATCCTGTTGTATATTTTCAGTAACCCGCTGATGCTGCCGGTAAAACCATAATTTTCCTCAACATGAGCCCGGGCATTCTTCCCAAACTCATACCTCAGTGATGGATTGTGAATAAGCTTCTGGATGGCCTCAGCGGGTTTTGATACATCATTGTGCGGAACAACCAGGCCGGTGCAATTATGCTCGACAATCTCAGTAAAGCCAGATACATTGCTAACTACCACGGGCTTTTGACAGGCTCCCGCTTCCAGCACCGAAACCCCAAAACTTTCCCTGCAAACTGACAATGCAGCAAATACATCCATTCGGTTGATATAATAAGGAACCTGGTCTGGCTCTACATTTCCTGCAAATTCTACCTTTTGGCTTATCCCAAGTTTATCTGACAATCTTTCAAGATTTCTTCTTTCACGCCCTTCTCCTACAATTAAAAGCCTGAGATCCAAACCGGGATTCCAGTCGGCAATGCGTTTAAAAGCTTTGATCAGAATATCAATACCGTAAATTTTCTTTAGGTTTTTCACTGTTCCGATTACAACGGGATTTTCATTGTTGTTTAACCGGAAAGACCGAAACATATCGGTATCAATTCCAAAAGGTATAATTTCAATCGGTTTACCGGTAAATCTTTTTATCTGAGATACCATATTATCGCTTGTCGAAAGAATTGCATCAGCCTTTCTTAATGAATGGCTGACCAATGCCCTGTTTATCCAGGAACGATGTGGAAATCTGTATATATCCGATCCCCAGATCGAAATCACATAGGGATGAAAACCCGAAAGGGCTCCCAGCAGGCCGTAACTGCTGACATAATGTGAATGAAGAATATCAGGCCGGAAAGATTTAATGGTACGCTTAATTGCAGGTAAAATCATCAGATATATAATTTTAATAAAGCGTGGATTTTTGTGCATAACAAACCGGTTACTAAGACCCAGGGTTTGTACCTCAATATTGAATTCACCTGCAAATAAATCCTCGGGAACTTTATTTAAGCTCAGCAATCGCACCTGAACACCCCTGAATGCAAGCGCCTTAACCCATCTTACGGTATGTGGACTTTCCGGATTTCCCAATAAAAGCACTTTCATTGAATCACAATTTCCCTTGCTTTTTCACACCAGTGAAATGTTAACGCCTGCTTGCGTTTTATGCATTTCTGCCTGTATTCCTCAAGGCAACACTGTTTAATAACCTGTCGCAATTTTTCGGTCAAACTTTTTTCATTCGGATCAAACATCAATTCAGGATAAAACAAAATTTCGGGTATACCTCCCGCTTTCGATCCAATCACTGGCGTTTCCAGGAATAGCGCTTCCAGGATCACGTTGGGAAATGAATCTGAAAGGGAAGGAACAATCAACAGATCATAATCGGGCATCACCTTCATTGGCTCAGCCATCCGGCCCAGAAATCGAATCCCGTCGTAATTGGCATAATTATATTCATAATCAGGCTTTAATCTTCCCTCTCCAATAACATCCAGCTGAACCCGATGCCCTTCATCCAACAACCCCTGAACGGCTTTTAAAAGCAGATCTAATCCCTTCATCTCTGTATTTATTGCACCAACAAATAAAAAGCGATAAGTTCTTCCTTGAATTACCGGGCTTTGTCTGATATAACCTGAATAGCGAAGCATCCAACCGGCATTGACATTGTTATACAACACATAAAGTTTTTTATCAAGCGCTTCCCATATAGCAGGATGCCTCAATTGAAGCAGGTCTTTAGCATAATGGCTCTGAACAATAATTTTTTGAGCTTTTATCAAAGCATATCGCTCAAGAAATTTAAATAACAGCAACTTTAGCCACCTGAAGCGGCCTGGGATGCCCCTAGTATATTGTACACGAAAATGCGTATTCTTTACGATATCTTCCCTAATAAACAACTGAATATTATTGAGCCTGGCCAGTAAGCACTGAATGGCATAAGGAACGGAAAAGATCAGCACACCGTTTGAGCAGACTTGCTTTAAAAACCGAAAGGATCTCCGGTTAAAGAAATAATTGAGCAGCCCATTGGGTAATAAATTCGATTGGTAGGTTTTTACAGGTATATGTTTAAGGTTTTCATGGTGAGGTAAACACACATTTTCAGGGGCCAAAAGATATATAATATCCCCTGCCTCGAGAAAATATTCCAGCATCTCCCGATATCTTCTGGTTCCGCCTGTGGAAGGGGTATGTAAATAATCGCCTGCGGTATAGAAAATAAATTTCAGTTTTTCAGATGTACCCCCTTTTTTCATAGATCCTGATACTGTTTACCATAACCAAATTTTTTGAATTTACGTTTCCTGAAAGAAAAATAATGCCAATTGGTTAATTTCAGAAGACGAAAAACAATCCGGAATTTGAACAACCAATACATCAATTTCATTTTTTGTATAGGGGTCAAACCGTTCGCAGAATAAAAACGGTAATCCTTTTCCTCCAGTTCCTTTTTCAAAGTACGCTGAAGAAAAGCGATCCTGTGATTTTCCAGTTCATTTCTCCAGCCTTCTGTTCTTGATTGATTGTAACTTCCTTCTACATTCTGATGCAATCTTTTTTGAGGTTCAGGTATTCGCGAATAATAGCTTTTTGAATTATTATTTTTATCTGGTTTTACTCCAAGAAAAGCGGTAAGTTTCTGTAATTCTTCTGTTTTATTTTTAATAAAATTTTCATAATTGACCGAATAAAAAAAAGGTTCTCTGATATAGCCGTGTAGGAATTGGTGCATGCGTTTGTATGATAATGCGAAGCGTACGATCCCCTGATTCATAAAGGTTCCTGCGGTGCTCTTTCTGTATCTTTTCTGGGAATTATGTATTGCCCTCGGATCCCTGTCAATAAAAACAAACCCTGCCTCCGGAAATTCCGCTTTTACTTTTTCTATAAGCAAAGTATAATTGCCCTGTTTATGAATGATGATCTTCGGATTGGATCCCCCAAAATACAAAGAATGAATAGCCTGTAAGACATCACGATATTGCAAAGGAAAACTGAACCTTGTTAAAAGGTGATTCCTTAACTTGTACTCCTCTACATTCCAAAACTGAAATTTTTCATCGTTGTATAAAAGCTTCAGGTAATCATCAAGCGCTTTCGAATCTTTAATATTTAGCAGCTTTCCCCTTTTTATTCCATCTGGAAGATTTTCTTCAAGCGTGACCCCTATAGATTTATGATTATCCAGTTCATTCGCCAATAAAGTGGAACCCGAACGGGCAAAATGTATTAAAAAATAAAGGTGGTAGTTCATCAGCTATTTGATTTACAGGAAGTATAAAGGGTAGAGTAAAAAAGCAGCAATTGTTATTCTTTATCTTATCCGGATATTATCATGGATGGTTTTAATTCCTAAGATAAAGGGATATATTGATGACCAAGTAAGAAGCATCTGTTTTTCAACCGGAAAATTATATGATTTGTTTTAATCTACCGGGAAACAAGAAATTCCAAATTACCGTATGTAATTCAATACCTGCTTATTAATCTGGCTTAAATTCCTGGACAAATACATTCTTTCATCTTTATTCAGGAAATAAATAATACATAGAAAAAAATATATTGCAACAAGAAGCGCTTTAAAATAAAGGTTTGTCAGGGCTTCGCCCAGGAACAGGAATGCAACAAAAATGCTAAAGCCAAAAATCAACCTGGGATAGGTGTATTTAATCTCAGTTTTTTTAGATAAAAGATAAAAGATCAGGGCCGGTTTCAATAAAAAGGTCGTACTGGTGGCTATGGCAGCCCCATAAAGCCCATATCTCGGGATCAGAAGAAAGTTTAGAACTACATTCAAAGATAGGAGCATCCAGTTAATCTTAACGCTAACTGAAGGTATTCCTCTGGCAGTAAATATTGTACCGGTAGAAGATACAACGGACTGGGGAACGATACCAATGAACAATATTAGCAGAAAAGGCAGGGCTCCAAGATAATAGGAAGGCAAAAGCCAGTCAATAATATATTCGGCATTAAACAGGAAGATCATGGAAGTTATTGTGATAAACAGAAATGAGAAATCAATGGAATATTGAAATAGCCTGTCCAGGTCCGGGATAGAATGATCTGAAAAAGCCCTGGTAAACCTGGGATAAGTAACCCGGGAAAAACTGTTCCCTATTAGCAGAAAAAAAAAGGAAAATTTAAGTGCATAACTGTAAACGGCTACCGTTGATTTATCCAGGTAATGGGCTACAAAAAGCATATCTATTCGTCTGTCCAATAAAACGGCAAGCGAACCGATGAAAATCACACTGCTAAATCTTATCAGCACAGGGGCTTTTTGTTGGGTTTTTTTATTCAGCATTAATCGGAACCTCTTTAAGACAATAAAAGACACTATTAACAGCCCCAACGTCTTCCCGCTGTATAAACCATAAAAAACTCCTTTGAGGTTATATCCCATATAAACCAGTAATACCGACACAAATATCTGAACCAGAACAGCACTGAGATTAATGTAGGTTAATTTTCTAAACTCCATTTCACTTTGCAGAAGATGCTGGAAATAACTCCGGACCATGGTGATGGGAATAAGCATAACGGCCAGGTTCAAAATATTCCTTCCCTCTGAAATATTAAATATTTGTGCTATAAAGCTTTTTAAACCAAGAAAGATCAGTGTGCCGACCAAAGAAAAAGCCAGAATGTAAATAAGACCTGCAGTAAAATAATTATCCCGAAATTGTTGTTCATCCTTATCGTTGAGCTTTTGAATGATACCGCTACCAAGATTTAAGGAGAGCATGTTTGCAAAATAAGTCATCACCAGAACCACTGTTACATACAATCCCAAATCCTGGGGCAACAAGATATTTCCTAAAATGATGGAAAAAATAAAGGCAAAACCCCGGGTTAATATTGAATTCAGGAAGCTCCAGATATAATGCTTCATTGATCAGAATTTGAGTGTATTTTCCAGGATATCGATAAAATCATTCATCCGGTTTTCCCAATGAAGGTAATTTTCGGCCCACGTAACGGAGATATTGCTGATTTCCTGCCAATTTTCTGCAGACGTATGAAAGAGTTCCACCATGCATTGATAAATTTCTTCCTCATTGAAGGCCGGGCATAAAGGACATCCAGTTCCATAAGCTTCCCTAAACTCCTTTGTATTGATATCAGTGCTGGATACCACAGGTTTGCCGAAAGCCAAAGCTTCCCGCTGAATTCCACCCAGGGTATTCAGATTATGTGTAAACTGATCAAATACTGCCACATGGTCAAGAGACATATAGGCATGCAGATCCGAAAGGGGAAGATGATGTTCAAATTCCACATGTTCCTCCAACCCCAGCTCATTTACCATTTTTCTGTATTGTTGGGCATGTCTGCCATGCAATCCACTTATCAAAATAATCTGCTTATGCGGATGATTTTCAATAAATCTTTTATATGCATGAAGCAGCTTATCATTTCCTTTATAATCTATTCTGTTGGGATCCAAATTCTTTCTGGTAGGATGAAAAATAAGGGCATCGTATGCTTTGTATCGATTCCTCAATTCTTTTAACAGTCGGTAATTCACATTATCTCGTAGTTGATGCAGATCCACCAAAAAAGGAAAACGACTGACTTTATTTCCCTGACCCAATAATCTTGATGCCCATACAATATCTTCCTGCTCTGTAATGATTTTTCTGACCTTATGAATGCGTTTTCTGAAAAGCCAGGAGTGTAATTCCTGTTTAAGCGTTTTGCTTCCAAAAGGAAGCCTGGTCATATCTCCGCCGACCGGAAGAATAACAACAGGTCGATTTAAATTCAACACCGGGATGATATATTCTCCCGCAGTAAGAATCAGATCAAATTTATCTGCAAGCCTTTCCAGCTTAAAACCCGGATAAATATATTGAAAAACTGTTCCGGGAAATTTGACAATCCATTCGGGATATGCATTACTTAACCGCCCGTGGTCCCTTTCCGGTAAATTTCTTTCACCTTTATTTCTCTGGGATATAGCCAAAACAGCTTCCACGCCGCTTTCTCTTAACCATCTGACAAACCTGTATCCGGTATTTCCAAGATTTCCGACAAACAATACCCGCATGCTGCTGGTCAAAATTTATGAGCGCTTAATTCATTAAAAGGCAAAAGATAACAATATGGAAATTCTCTTTTAATCAGTTCTTCAGAAAAAGCATACAAATGCTCATTATATACCTTAGTATAATAATGGTAAGGAATATCTACCGCATTCCACTGTTTCTTAAATCTGTAAACACCATCCTGGTTCAGTCGGGTTCCACCCCAGTTCCAGTAATAAAATCCCCGCTTTGCTGCATCAATCATTGCTTCATAAATAAGCAGGCTTAAAGGCTGGATGGAACGGTATTTCTTAACGATCGCAGGGATATAATATTCCACCGTCCGGTTGAAATAGAAAAGCAATAAAGCGGCAACGGGTTGGCTTTCTTTATAAGCCATCCACAAATTATAATCTGCTCCCGGTTTAAAATGATCCTTTACAAGCTCAAAAAATGAAGCGGGCTTTTTCCTCCCATTTATATCATCCATATTCTCATAATGGATTTTCTTAAGGATTTCAAAAGCCTTATCTTTATTTTCAATTTTTACCTCAACCGAATTTTTTCCGGCCTTTCGAATCATCCTCCGGGTAAAGTCACCAAAATGACCAATTCCATCTTTTTTGCCCTTTTCTGACAACAGCCGAATATCAGTGACCTGGCCTATCCTGGTGTCCATATGATTATCATTATAATCCATATCCACATCCTTATCAAAAGGACTGCCGATTATGGTTGCCGACAGGCAGCCTTTTCTTTTACCCAGCTCAATAAATTCATCTATCAGGGCCTGACGAACCTCATGATCCCCTTTAAATTCGATGAGCCCGCCGTTGCTGCCGAAAAAAGCAAGTGAATTGAGGCATGTACCTATTTTTCCATGGCACAAAAAGGCAGGCAAAGCCCCGGTAATTCTTCCCTTTTCAACAGCAACCAGATAATGATCTTCAACAGGAAGCAAGCGTTTTAAAAATTTTCTAAAGCCGTTTGAATGATAAAAGAGGGTATTGTTCCCTTCTTTTAAAAATGATTCATAAGCAGCTTCCCACCCTGGTGTAAGCACTTTCACCTTCATCCGCAGAATCGCTTAACTTGGACAAGCCAAAACCAGGATATATAAAATCACATGATAACATCCTGTTTGGTTTTGGCTTGGCCAAGTTAGGATTCTGATTTTTTATACCACTTAAGGCTTTTACTCTTGCCCCGATAAGGGGCAGATAGCGATAGGAAAAAACAAACCACGGAATTTTGGGCGCCTCGTTAGAGTGCGCAATAGTAAGAGCAATAATCATTTATCGTACATCAGTGCAGCTTTCCTCAATTGATCCGAATAATCATATATTTCGTCCAATGAAAAATTTGGGAAAGTGAAAATACAAAATTTTGAGTATAATGAAAGCATTG
>CAYNPZ010000016.1:0-10773 GCA_964399175.1 uncultured Bacteroidales bacterium
GTACGTGCATTTATTTTTGAGCGGCAAGATGATTTATATGTGGTTTATTGGCATACATTGGACAAGGGTCAGTTTTTGTTGCCTGTTGAAAAGCAGAATATAAAAGCCTTTGGATCACTTGGCGGAGATTCTCTTCCGATAAAATCCCGCGGTCAATCGGTAGTTCTGCCGGCAGGAAGCCATCACTACCTGGAGTTTACAAATTTATCAAAACAACAGATTATTGAAGCATTTCGGGATCTGAGGCTTTTACCAGAAAGATAGTAAAAAGCATAATCTGGCTCCATTGGTTTGTTATCTGGTTAAAATTAAATAATATTACGGAGAACAACAGGAAACATTTCTAATCTTTTATCAACAGATTATTGGCTTTAAAGGATTCTTTCCATAACCATGTTTTAAGAATGTAATGATTTTGAAGTATGAAAGTATATCAGTTTATAGAGAGACACTTTTGGATTTTCCTGATCTCAGGACTTGTACTGGGTTTAAGCTTCCCTGTTTATAATGAGTTTTTAATGTCATTGTTAAAGCCCTTATTGATGGTGATGCTCTTTCTGGTGTTTTTGAAAACAGATATTGCTCAAATATTCAAAAAAATGAAGAATTACAGGTTAATAACATCAGTCGTGTTTTTGAATATGGTGGCAATACCTATGATATTTTATCTGATAATTAATTTTTTTGATCACAATCTTGCAATTGGTGTATTACTCCTCACTGCCATGCCTGCAGGAATTTCTACTCCTGCCTTCACCGATATAGTAAAGGGCAATATTGCCCTTTCCGCGAGCCTGGTGATTGCTACCTCGATGATAGCTCCTCTTACAGTTCCCTTACTGTTTGGGATCATTCATGTTGAGGATTTGGCTGTTAATCCCTCGTGGTTATTTAAAGACCTTGCAATGATAATTTTTGTGCCAATGGTAACTTCACAGATAGTAAAAAGACGGGCATCCCGGTTTGTTGAAAGAAAACGCCATCTGTTTACATGTGTTAACATCATTATAGTTTCCTTATTGGTATATATTGTAATGGGTTCGCAGCGGACTGCTATATTTAATGATTTCATAACAATTCTCTGGCAGACCGGCTTTTTATACCTGATATTTATATTGCTTCATATATTTGGTTTTATAATGGGTTTTACAGAAGACAGAAAAGGTAAAATAGCCACCGCTGTCGGGGCAGCTTATATGAATAATGGAATGGCCATAGTATTGGCAGGAATGTACTTTGAACCATCTGTTGTTGTTTTGGTGGTGCTTTCTGAACTTCCATGGAATACCCTGCTGATTCCTTTCAGAAAGTTCATTCAACTCAGGGAAAAACGTTCTGATTCTGAATGTATAGACAAGCCAGCGAAAAACAATGTTTTATTGCCTTAAGAAAGGAGCTCGATATGAAATCTATGAAAATTATTTATTATGTTCTTTTGACCGCATTCGTTTTATTCATTCCTGAAGTTTACTCATGTAATGCCCGGAATACGGCAAAAGAAATCCAGCCTGAATCCGTACTTGATTTCGGAGCAAAAGGCGACAGCATCACCGATGATACCGAAGCCATCCAGAGGGCGGTTGATTCCGGTGACGGACAGCTAATTTTTCCTTCGGGAAGCTATCGGTTGACGGCTCCGGTTCATATTGATCTGGACAAAGTGGGACCTGTAGCTTTGAAGGGTCAGGGCACTGCCCGGATACTTATGGAAGGGGCAGGGCCGGCTTTTAAATTTGTCGGCACCCATCAGGGGACTGCCAATCCTTCGACAGTCAAACAAAATGTATGGCAATCTCAGCGAATGCCATTGATCGACGGCCTGGAGATAGTCGGACGGCATCCGAAGGCTGTGGGGATAGAGGCCGTAGGTACCATGCAGCTTACCATTAGCCGTGTGTTGGTGCGAAAGGCGCTACATGGCATTCATCTTACCAAACGAAACCGCAATGTCATCGTTTCGGAATGTCATTTTTACCAAAACCGGGGAATCGGAATTTATTTGGATGAGGTTAACCTCCATCAGATAAACGTTACCAACAGCCACATCAGTTACAATACCGGCGGAGGAATAGTGGTGCGTAAAGGTGAGGTACGGAATCTGCAAATAGGTAGCTGCGATATCGAAAGCAATATGGATGAGAATGGACCCATTACGGCCAATGTTCTTATTGATATTACAAAAGGCTCTATGCGGGAAGGTGCCATAACGGGTTGTACGATCCAGCATTCTGCGGATGCACCGGAATCCGCAAATATCCGATTCATTGGCCACGGAAACCGGGAGCGGAACAAAACGGGGAATTTTACCATTGCAAACAATGCCCTGTCGGATGCCCGGTATAATCTCCATCTTCAATATGCCCGGGGAATAATCATTACCGGAAATACTTTCTGGAAAGGATTCTCTCATAATATTCTTATACAGCAAAGCGATCATATTAATCTTGGATCCAATATGCTGGACAGAAATCCGGATTATGGCTCTGGTTCAGCAAAAGACAGCAAGAATGGGGTGAAGATCCTGGAAAGCCGCCATTTAACCATTAGTGGATTGCATATCAATCATGTGATTGGCGCTCCGGCAGGCATCGTATTGGAACAGTGCCGGAATTATAATCTCACGAATTCAACGATCCTGAGTTGTGATGGGGCAGGGATCTTACTGAAAGAGACAGAAAAGGGAAAGGTATCCGGCAACTTTATCAAGGGTAACGGCAGGCATGCGAAGGAGCCGGTAGCGATAAAGGTACAGGGGGGTAAAGACAACCTGATCATTTCCAACTATACATCCGGTATTATTGATGGGGAGCCGGAAGCGGCGAGTATTAACGGCAATTACTCATTTTAGAACAACTCCTGTAAGGTTTAAAAGCGGATAAAAGGAGGGAAATAGATATACGGGTTATTCCGGCATAACCCTTCCTCGGTTTTTGCAGGGAACATGGTGCATCGGTAAATCCACTCGATCCTGATTTAATTTTTTAAACAGGCGCCGGATTTAAAGCGAAATACAAAGACACCCTGTTGGTTGCCACCATTGTTATTTGTTTGGCTGTCGTTTATATGGTATTACCCGATCTTCCGGTACATGGTATTTTTCGAACAGTACCTTTCTTTTTTCTCCCGGGTGTTCCCTGCAGAACTCCTTTATTTTCCGGTTGGCAGGCATTTGTAATTTCCGGACTGTTATTTTTACCATATTTCTCTGTTAAAATCTGGTCCGAGAAGATTCTTGCTGTCCTTATTCATCTGGGCCGCTTTCAAGCGGAGTAAATTTAAAATCTCTGATCACGATTTCTACCTCATCCCCGTCTGTAAGGGGGTCTCCCCTGCCATCATGATTGGCGTCATATAACCACAGGTTGATGTGGACTTTCACATTGCCCGGGGTAGGAACCATGCTTCCCCGTATAGTCTTTGCCCCGAAAATTGAACGGGGATTGTCAGTACCTTCCCGATGTCCATGGATGCTCCTGAAGCCAACGGAAGCGGGTTGCCAGTTAAAAGAATGAGTAGAGTAATCCCCTTTTAAAGCTGCCTGAAACGGGTAGTTCCAGGCCCGGGGTTCACCTTCCGGAGTGTGGTAATGAATGGCATATTGACCATTATTTGGTCCGTTGATCAGTTCTTTGGCGAATTCGATATCAATCTCCCCGGCTTCTTCCTCTGCCCTCCTGTAACCCTCCGGATCCGGATAGGTGAAGAGGCCCAGAACCACCTTCTTGTCAAAACGGTCTGGCCGCCCAATCAGATAGAATGTATATTTCCCGTAACCAAAGGTTTGATCTGAATATATCTCTGCACAATACCATTTTCCTCCCCGCCTGGTGATCTTAAAATGTAAACCCTCATCATCTTTCCATACGTTTTCCGTGCTGCCCGACCAGAAATTCTTACCTGGTGCTGCATACCCTGATTTTACATGCCATTTGTAACCTGCAAAAGATATAACCCGCTCAGTTGTCTTTTGATACGGATCTTTCCGGTAAATCCGGTTTTCATCACCTTCATCAGTCTTTACATTGCAATTGCCAGGAGATATTCCTTTATGATTCCATTGACCGTGCGGGACCTTTTCTGTTTCTTTCTTTTCAGCCCCTAAGAGTATTAACAGTGTAGTGACAATCAGAAATAACGGGGTGATTAGTGACCTTTGCATGGGGTTCATATTTTGAGACAATTATATCAAATATTGATTAAACCGGGATGCACGAATGATTCTTTTTCATGTCATTTTTTTATCCATGGGCTCTTAAAATAAGCGTCCCCTCTTTTGGAATCTCTGTAAATAATCCTTATCTTGCATACCAACAAATCCCATTTTAAGCCGGGATTAGGTATTGCTGACACTGTAAAGCAAATAACCATCAACCAGAAGAACAACCCAAAAATATATGACCGATGAGGAATAAAACAGTAAATACAATGATCCGGACCGGGGCAGCCCTTGTTTTCATGTTGCTGCCTGCTTTTGTTTCAGCTCAGCAATGGATAAGCCTGTTTGACGGCCAGTCGCTTGAAGGATGGGAAAACCCCTATGAGTGGGGTGAAGCCACAGTCGAGGATGATGAAATCCATCTGAAAGCCGACAAAAAGTTCTTTTTATGTACCGAAAAGGAATACGACAACTTTATTTTTGAAGCGGAGGTAAAGCTTCCGAAAGGAGAGGGAAATTCGGGTTTCATGTTCCGGGCCGCCAAAGAAAAGAACAATGTATGGGGGTATCAGGCTGAAGTGGACCCCAGCGACCGTGCCTGGTCGGGTGGTATCTATGGCGAAGGTTTCGGAGGCTGGAGGTTTCAGCCGCGCAAGCCAAACCATTCTCCCGCCGGTTCTGCTTTCCGCACCGCCACCAAAGGAAGTTTCAAACCCATGGAATGGAATAAATACAGGATCGAATGCCAGGGCAACCACATAAAAATTTACGTCAATGGCACGCTTTGTTCCGACTATTTTGACGACAGCCGGGATAAAGGAGTCCTCGCCCTGCAACATCACGGGGAGAAGGGAAAAGTTTATCGCTTCCGCAACATTAGGGTAAAAGAGATCAAAGAACCCGAAACTTTGGGACATGATGCCCAGGTGTTTTTGAATGAACACTTCGATGAAGGCCGGATGAAAGATGACTGGAACCCCACCGATGCGGATGCCTGGGAGATGACCGAGGTCAACGGTAGTGGCGTGCTGCATTTAAAGGATCAGAGCGATTACGAGCCGGAGGTCAGATCGCCGCACAGCATACTCTGGCTTACGGATGATGCCCCCGAAAGCTTTGTGATGGATGCCCTTCTTAAATACACGGGTGAACCCGGTGGCCATGCGGATCTTGACCTCTTTTTCGGCAAGCAGGATCCCAGCCATTTCTATTATGTGCATCTGGGCCAGGAAGCCGATCCCCATGCACATTCGATTTTTGCCGTTGACGGCGAGCCCCGTGTTTCCATAGCTTCCTGGAGAACCAGAAGCCTTACCTGGGGAGATAAATGGCACCGGGTACGCATTGTACGGAACGGCGAGAATGGCATCATCCGCGTATATTTCGACAATCTTGAAAAATCCATCATGGAGACCAAAGACAAACGGTTTACCGGTGGTGGCATTGGTGTCGGATCATTCGATAACAAAGGATATTTTGATGATATCCGGATAGTGGAGATAGATCCCTAACAAATAAACTTAATAATGAGCCAGGTATAAAAGGCTATTAAGGTGCGGCTTTAATGAGTTCAGTATAAAAAGTTTTTTTTTCTGCCACCAAAACACAAAAACACAAAATTTCACTAAAAATAAAATACTGAATATCTCTTTTTTGTGGTTTTTAGTGTTCCTGCCCCGAAGCAGGCGGGGTTGGAGTTTTAGTGGCATTTTTCTTCTTCAACCCCTTTTTTAGACTAGGCTCTTTAATAGATATTTGAAATTTAACAGATAATTTTTCCGCATTTTAGCTAAAAAAAAGCGTCTTATTAGACAAGGCTCAATGAGGTCTGTCAGCTCATTCATTTAACTTTCAATACTGTTTCATTAAAAATTAAGTTATGGAAAGAAGACAATTCATCAAAAATCTTGGCGCTGTAGGAGCGGCTGTTACAGTTGTTCCGAATGTTGCCGTTTCAGGTCTTGGACATACTCCTCCAAGCGACAAGTTGAACATTGCCGGCATCGGTATCGGCGGCAAAGGTAAGGTTAACATTAGAAACATGGTGGGGCAGAACGTCGTTGCCTTATGCGACGTGGATCATGATTATGCCGCGCCGGTGTTTGAGCAATACCCGAAAGCAAAGAAATACAAAGATTTTCGGGAAATGCTGGAAAAGCAGAAGGATATTGATGCGGTGGTCATAGCTACTCCTGATCATACGCATACTGTTGCGGCCGATGCTGCCATGCAGCTTGGGAAGCATGTGTATCTTCAGAAGCCGCTGACCCATTCCGTTTGGGAATCCCGTTATCTGACCAAACTGGCCCGGCAAAAGGGTGTGGTTACCCAGATGGGCAATGAAGGCCATTCCAGCGATACGGTTTATGAAGTGGCCGAGGTGGTTCAGAGTGGTTGCCTGGGAACGATCCGGGAAGCCCACGTGTGGACCAACCGACCCATCTGGCGGCAGGGCATGCCCAAACCTCCGGAGAAGGTTGATGTACCCAATACGTTGGACTGGGAGTTGTTTATCGGTCCTGCAGAAATGCGGGCCTATAATCCGGAGTATCATCCATGGATCTGGCGCGGTTGGTGGGATTATGGCACCGGCGCCCTGGGCGATATGGGCTGCCACCTGCTGGATGTTCCCAATTATGCATTGAAGCTGGGTGCCCCCACAGCATTCCAGGCCAGCTCATCGCTGGTTAATACGGAAAGTGCCCCGGTTGCTGAAAAGGTAAGCTATCTGTTTCCTGCAAGGAAAAACCTGCCCTATGTGGCATTCCCCGAACTGGAGCTTACCTGGTATGACGGTGGTTTCATGCCTGCGCGTCCCTTTGATCTGCCCAACGATGCACCCATGAGCCCGGGCGGAGGATTTATGTTTATCGGATCCGAAGCCACCCTGATTGCTGAGGCTTATGGGAATAACTGGAAGGTCTACAGGAAAGGTAAAGAAGTTACCCCGCAAACCAAAGTGGATCTGGGAAGAATTTCTGATGATCCGCAAGGAGGAGGAAGACACGAGATGCATTGGGTCAGTTGCTGTAAAAACGGCGGTACACCCGCTTCCAATTTCGATTATTCCGGACCATTTAATGAGTTTGTGGTAATGGGTAACCTGTCGGTCAGGATGCAGTCGCTGCAAAAGACCCTGGAGTGGGACAGCGAAAACATGCGAATTACCAATGTTGGTGCCAATGAAACCCTCAGCACCACAAAACTGCTTCCTTTCTCAAAGGATATCGTTACAAGGAGTGTGGAAAGACAGGCTAAGCAACGTGTTGAGTGGAATGCGCTGGAAAAATCCAAGGAATGGATCAAGCATACCTATCATAACGGATGGAGCCTGGGTTAAAAGGTTCATTTAATCTACCTGTAAGGTTATTATTTTATTGGTCTGTCAGGCTATCTAACTCTTTACAAAAAAATCCGCTTTCAAAATTGTTTTGAAAGCGGATTTTCTAATAAAAATAAAATTATTGTATTTATAATCGAGATTTTACTTAATTAGCGGAAGAATTTATAATTTTATATTAACCGCTATATTCTAAATTGAACAATTGTAAATTATATTGATTCATTTTGGGTGCCTTCCCAATTTCTTCCAACTATCCTCTTTTATACCATTCCTACGGAATTCAGTATAGTAGTAGAATGTTAATGTAACGCGGCAGAATCCCGTCAGGGATGACACACATGGATGAT
The DNA here is from genome assembly GCA_964399175.1 of uncultured Bacteroidales bacterium. Lineage (GTDB taxonomy): Bacteria > Bacteroidota > Bacteroidia > Bacteroidales > UBA12077 > JAGXLC01. The sequence goes on from CAYNPZ010000016.1 coordinate 7,847, forward strand.
AAGATGGGTACGAATCAGATGTCATTGCCCCCTTCCCTGTATTCACTCATTCACTCCCGCCTGCCGGCGGGCAGGCATTCAATCATTGTCTACCCTTCCCGGCATTGGAATAGGGGTTGTAGGTCATGCAACGATCTTTCCGGCTTCGGAATGTACATTGCGATCCTTACAACGGACCCGGCCAATCTTGCTCCCCTGGTTGTTTCCGACAACAACGCCCTGTTCGGCTGGGGTAATAGGATTGCAGGACCGGCAACGGCCCTCTCCCTGGCGGAATAGGGATTGCAATCGTATACAATGTCTTTTCCAGATGATGCAATAGCATTGTAAATCCTCCAATGGCACTTCCGGCGGCGGAATGTCCGTTGCAGCAATTACAAGGGACCAGGCAAACCTTTCTCACCCGGTTGTATCCGACAACAACGCCCTGTTCAGATGCGGTAATAGGACTGCAGGTTTGGCAACGGACCTCTCTTTGCCGGAGTAGGGGTTGTAATCGTTCACAACGGCTATTCAAAATGCCGGAAACATGGTTGTAAATCTTGCAACGGCCTTTCCGGCCACGGATACCTCATTGTTGATGATTACAACGGACCCGGCAAACCTTGCTCCCCCCGTTGTAACCGGCTTCAACCTACCTAAATGCTGCAAGCACCCCATTGGAATATCAGCAATGGCTATTGGAATCATGGGACCAGGATTGTACCCGATGACAATGTCCGATCCTGATGCGGAACTGTCGTCGCAAATCCTGCAACGGCCTTTCCGGCCATGGAAACCTCATTGTTGCCCTTTACAATGGACTCGGCAGACTTTGCTCCGGGGGTTGTATCCATTTATAATGCCTTTGGCGGTCTTGATGAAGGGATTGTAAACGCCCACAACCTCATCCATCTCTTCCCGTTATCGGATTGAAGATCCGGGAAAGGCTTTTTGGGACCATTTACGACAGCAAGCTTGACGAGGCAAGATTACCTATGAACGGGTTAAACGGATGAATGCCTTATTTGATATGTTGAAGGCCATACGTGATATAGCCAAAATCATATATGCAGAAAATCCTGCCAAGTGCAACAGGTATCTCATGCCCACCCGCCGCCTCCTTGCACGAAGCAGCGATGAACAGGCTTCTTCATGAAATCTTTTGTTATGAGGGAAAGAAGCTGCCCAAAAGTTAAAGATAAGAGATAACTACAAATTAAAAATCCTTTGGGGACCTTAAGCATACTTTTTGGACATCCTCTTCCATCTCAAAAAAATCGGAATTTCACCAATAAATATGACACAATTCTTATATGGAAATCCCCAACACCAGATAATACTGTTCGGTATCCGGATTAAGAATTGCCGATCCGGAAACCGGTAAGCTGAATTGATCGGTAACTGCAATTTCCCGGCTTACATTGATGCCGATATTGCATACAGCGAAATTCCCGTCGGATGTATGCCAGCCATCGCCGGCTCCTGCAAAAATACCGAGCTGATCGAACCCATAGCCAAGCTGAAAATACATATCTCCTCCGGCTGTACCGGCAGCAGGTGCTTCATTCAGCATATAGTTGGCACTGATGTTCAGCCCTGCGTGTTCATATCCAAGATTCAGCTCAAATCCATGGCTGCCCGAAGTATTGGAATAATCAAAATAATCGGTGCCCGGATAGTAGTAGTCGGTAATCCCCAGGCTTAAACCAAAATCAAAGGCGTAGGAGGCATACAGATCAGCTTCTGCTGCTTCCCTGTCGGTTAGATTAACCGAGCCCCATGTGCCGAGGGTGAAATTTCCGGCATTCAATTCCAGGTAAGGTTGAACGGCCGGGCCGTTTCCAAACTTTACCCCCTTCCACACATAGCTGCTCACGATGTCTCCACCGGTGACAAAATCAATGCCCGGATTCTTTCTTGGTTCATCTGCGTAAACAGAAGAACTGAGGAATAATACCATTACACATGCGATAATTTTTTTCATAGTTACTATCTTTTAAAGGTTTATAGATTACAGGAGTATGTCCAAAAACTCCTTCGTGTAGAATTTTTATAAAAATGGATCTTAAAGCTTTTTTGGACAACCTCCTGATTTAAATTTACAATGTATTGTAGGTAGCTTCTCCGTGTTCATATACATCGAGGCCTTCCTCCTCCACTCTGCCGGGTACCCGGATGCCAATGGTTGCTCTTAGAAGGCGGAACACCAGGAATCCCAATGTCATAGACCACGCAGCGACAGCTCCAACACCTATAAGCTGAGAGATCAGCAGATCGGTACCTCCACCATAGAAAAGGCCACCGCTGGTTGAAAACAGGCCTACCAGTATGGTACCGGCTGCCCCGGCCAGGCCGTGAACCGATATGGCTCCCACGGAATGTACTACCGTAGAACCGGCGAAATCGTGAAAAGGGGTTTCCAGCTGCGATAACCAGCCGCCGCCCCATACCCAGTGCCCTGAAACCGGATAAATGATGGCTGTTATGGCTATGGTGAATATGAGATAGGTACTGAATTTGGTACGTTCCGCCATGGTACCTGATACGATGGTGGCAGCCGTGGCTGCAAAAACAGTCTGAAACATCAGGCTTGCCTTATCAGGTATACCATTGACGGCTTCACTGTTAAAAAACAGAGAAGCTTTGCCGATGAATCCACCCAGGTCGTCTCCATACATAAGCGTAAAACCTGCAATCCAGAAGATGAGCGAGCCAACTGAAAAATCCATGATGTTTTTCATGATGATATTGGCGGTATTTTTGGATCGGGTAAAGCCGGCTTCTACCAGGGCAAATCCCGGCTGCATGAACATAACCAGAACTGCGGCTAATAATACCCAGATGGTATCGGTGGAAACAATGATTTCATTGATGGACGCGGGGGATGAATTTAATAGTATGAATTCCATGATAATTGATTTTTTAAGATTTGTACTGTTTTTTAA
>CAYNPZ010000016.1:10873-40586 GCA_964399175.1 uncultured Bacteroidales bacterium
TTAATGATAAGGGATGAGTTCCGGGATTCAGTTCTAACCCATAAAACCGGTAGGTATTATGATAACTCATTCTTTCAGTTTGTCCTCCTCCTCACAATATAGCGTTTTCTCACCCTTTTCTCCGGTGCGGATGCGATAGGCTTCATCCATATCAGATACAAATATTCTTCCGTCTCCTATTTCCCCTGTTCGGGCAGCAGTCATTATTGCATTCACTGTTGGCTCAATATTTTTGTCTCTGATTACAATGGACAGCATCAGCCTTTCTATGCTTGTCGTATCATATGCGATTCCCCTGTAAACTCTGCTTTCACGGGCCTGTCCGACACCTGTTACTTCCCAGAAGGAGAAGAAGTCAATACCGGTTTGATGTAAAGCTTCTCTCACTTCATTAAACTTGGTTTTTCTGATAATGGCTTCAATTTTTTTCATAGCGCTTGTTTTTGAGATTTCTGAATTGTTATTATAGATGATTGAATATTCCGTGTTTATTAGAAATTATTGGACTCACACGAACATAGATGACAAGTTGTTCCCTTGCTACTTATGTTCTGGTATGCAGGTAAAATCAATCAGAGGAATATCAATGACAAAGACTTGTTACATCTTTTCCCTGATTAATGGGCCTGTTTAATCCAAATCCCCATCTCAAAATCCAAATGAGGGTCTGAGATTGAATATGTATTTCTGTGAATTTTTCCTGTCACCCGGCGATAAGTCGGGTAAATCTTTACCAAAATACCGGCAGGTGCTTAATGTTTGGAAACGGGATTCAACGCATCAATACATTTGCGTTATTGATTGGAAATAATGATGTTCTGGTAATTCTGTTGGTAATTAAAGAATTGGTGGTTTAAGAAGTATGTATTGGAAGGAAAAAGAAAGAAAGGGTCAAAAAACTCAGCAGCCCGCGACAGACTGGCAGCTGTTGCCTTATGATCCAGCTGGCTCGTACTTTCGAAGGGTCCTACATCTTTTTTCATCGTTAAATGGTTTTGATTATTAATAATGATTTTCTGATGCAAATATAAATATATTTTTTATACCCCCAAAATTTTCGGGGTATTTTTATTTTTTATACAAAAAAATAATCCGATCCCCTAAAAAAGTATGGGGTAGCAAGGTAATTTAAGAAAATATAATTAGATAGGGTATATTTATAATTGAAGTTATCTAATTAACCTGGATTATTCATAAACGAACGGAGTGAAGTTTATGAATGCGGGAAGGATTGTGGGAAGGATCCAGGTAACCCCGCATTAGAAAAACCAACTTTTTGCGAAAAATCAGGTTTTTCAATAGCGTCAGAATTATTCTTGAATAATTCGGGTTAAATGCTTTCGAAAAATTCTGCATGGTCTTTCATTTTCCATGGTTGGTCTTTGGGCTCTTTGCAGACTTTTACTATGAAATTATTAGAGTAAAGTTCTGAAAAAGGAGTATGTTGAAAATTGTTTTTCAATGATATTAACCTGCTGTGAATAATAGTGTTAATTCTAAATTCAGGACATCTGCTGCCAGGAACTACCATCAGATGGATTCATACCAATAAAAAAGGACTGAGAGGTTTAGTACCCTCAGGCCTTTTGGTAATAGATTCTTACTTAAATCCATTAAATGGTTCTAATTTTTTGCTGAATAAGGATATCTGACGTATTGTTTTGTCGGTTCCGTCTTATGTATCTTAAGATTTTGTGGTACTTCAAACAGATTTTCTTCCGTTAAGGCTTCAATATCCTGGTTATAGCTGATTAAATTATCATCTTCATCATAATCGGCTGTAGGAACCGTGAATATTTTCATATGGGCTTCTTCATCTTCTGAGCCGGGCAACACGTGTATCCATTTCAATTGGTTAAATGATGCACTGGACATAGTCCATGGTTTATCATCGTCATTTTCTCTTGGTTTGGCGCCCCAGCTGCCTTCCCCGGCAAACAGGGTTCCGTTTTCATCATCGCGGATAAATCCCATATGGCTGTTTTCAGTAGAATCGGGTTTCAGGGGATATGTTATTTTATGCATGTGAGAATCTGCATCAAAAGAGACATCCAGGCCATACTGATAGAACAGGTATGCCCATTGCTTATATTGATAGTGATTTTCTGATTTGCCTGAGTGATGAGGGAAAAATGGTTTATGGTAACCAGCAATCTTAAATGTGTAATCCTGGTGTTGTTCCAGATCATTTTTTAACCAGTCTCTTTGCTGTCCTCCCTCCTCAATCTCGGAATTTAGCTGGATCATATGGAAAAAGTCATTGCCAAACGAAAGGGAATAATAGACATTTGTACTGTCAGTGTTCTGAAAAGGGGCATTAAAAATGTAGGTCAGATTGGCCCTATCTCCGTTCTCATGGTTTCCGTGGACCGGCACAATGGGTATCATCCTTCTGTTATATTTTTTCAATTTTATAAAGATACATATAGTTTAACAAATATAAAAAAGCCCTGAAAAATGAATTTCAGGGTATAAAAAGTTTTGTACAACTGTTTTCAGATAGTAAAAGCGAAAACAATCAATCCAGTCGTTTGATCTTTACATTCTTGTACCAAACCTGTGCTCCGTGATTCTGAAAATCGATGTGTCCGAAGGGTGATTTCCCAAAATAAGGATCATCATACCATTTCGAATTGGCTACTTTTTCCTTGTATTCTTCTGAATTCATGTTACACTGCATGACGATCTCGCCATTCACCCAATGGGTTACCAGGCCGTCGGAGATCCTTATTCTTCCGGAGTTCCATTCCATGGCCGGGTTCACTCTCTTATTCTTTGAAGGGGGATACACATCATAGAAGGAACCCACTGCATGGGTGTCATAATTTTCATTTTCATCAAACACCTGGTATTCGGGGCCGGTCAGATAGGGCTGGCTCCATTGCTTGCCTTCTCTTACTCTGTAAATGACGCCACTGTTTCCGTCTTCTTCAATCTTCCATTCAAACTTCAGGTCGAAATCACCGAATGTTTCCCTGGTCATGATGTCGTCACCGCCATGCTCACCGCTGCCGGTGCAGTAAATTGCATTATCCCTTACTTCCCACGTTTGCGGTTCATCCCCGTTGTATGCTTTCCATCCGTCCAGGGTTTCTCCGTCAAATAGCAGTTCCCATCCCTGGGCAAATTCTTCGGGAGTGAGCGTGTTGTCTTTTTCCTGTGCCTGTGCTGAAAAAGAGAAAAATAAGATTACTGAAAGTAGAATTGTTGTTTTCATCTGATTGTTTTTTAATGGTGAGAAAATTTATTTCATGCTTATTACAAGCAGGTATCAAAGATACACATAATTGGAAGAAATGCAAATTCTGCCACAATCCTTGTATATTCTTTTGCCTTTTATGATGAGAATTTGTAATATTATACTGTCTTAATTTCTAAATTCAACAATTATGAATACATTAATGGTAGCATTGTTCAATACCCAATATCTGAGAAAAAACACATCCGTAAAGATTTTGTCCAGCTCCTTAATAATGGCTTTAATTTTAGCAGTATGGACATCTCCACGGACATATGCCCAGGATCTGGATGTGCCCTATGTACCAACTTCAACCAAGGTTGTGAATAAGATGCTTGAAGTGGCCGATGTAGGCCCCGGTGATTATGTTATCGATCTGGGTTCAGGCGACGGACGGATTGTTGTCGCCGCTGCCCAGCTGGGGGCTTACGGGCATGGCGTGGACATCGATCCCGAGCGCATAAGTGAAGCCCGGGAAAATGCGGAAAAAGCCGGTGTTTCCGACCAGGTAATGTTCCTGCAGCAAAACATCTTCAATACTGATTTCAGCAGGGCCAATATTATCACCATGTATCTGCTGAGTTCCGTGAATATTCAATTAAGGCCAAAAATACTAAATGTGCTGGAGCCGGGCACGAAGGTGGTATCGCACGATTTCGACATGAATGAGTGGGAACCTGACAAATACTTTAATATGGACGAGGACGATGTTTACTACTGGGTGATTCCGGCTAAAGCTGAAGGCCAATGGATCTGGAAGATCGACGGAAAAAGGATAAAAGTCAATGCCAGACAAAAATACCAGGAGATCAGGCTGGATGTCATATCGGGCGATGAGGCATTGATGATTGAAAACGATAGCCTTAAACTTGTGGGCAGGAGAATCAGCTTTCAGGCAGTGAACCTTGCCGACGGAACCCGTTATGTATACCACGGTAAAGTAGAGGGAAATTCCATAAAGGGGAAGGTTCAGATTCATGGACCCAATAATGCCACGCTGAAAAACTGGTCGGCTACCATCAGCCGCAATTCCCCGGTAGATTTAAAGTCATGGTAGGAAGAACGACATCACGATAGCACGACAGCACGACGGCACGAAAGAACGTTGGCGCGAAGGCACGACTGCACGGGGGCACGACGGAACGACACCGCGAAAGAGCGAAGGGGCGAGAGAACGATGGAGCGAAGAAGATGGGATGACGAGAATACGGGAAGTAAATAGAGACATGCCTTGGTGGGTCTCTATTGTTGGCATGAAATGGTTCAATCTGGAAGGATTCCTGGAAAGACGAGAAAAAGTAGTGAGCTTTTGAGTAGTGACGGATCTGAAGCTTCTGCCCTTCGCCTTTTAAACATCAAACCTGAAACATTTTACTCTATGCGTTAGAACTGCGTCCTCTTCAATTCAATCATCCAATCATCCAATCATTCAATTATTGTTTCCCCTGAAACGCTTCGCTCTACGCTCTATGCTCCAGGCCCTTTGCTCTGCGCTCCCCGCCCTTAGAATAAACCGACGATTTTTTCGTTTAGCTAAAAAAATCATTTTATGATACGCTCCATATCGCTTTTTATCTTTTTAACACTTGTTTTCCGGTCCTTTTTATCTGCACAGCCTCCGCAGGATTCCATTAATGTCAATGCACCCATGCCGGTAGACCCGGAAGTGACTGTCGACACCCTGGATAACGGGCTTATCTATTATGTACGGGAAAATCATCTGCCGGAAAACCGGTTGGAGATGCGGCTGATCATCAATGCAGGTTCTTTGCAGGAGGAGCCTGAACAGAGAGGACTGGCCCACTTTGTTGAACATATGGCTTTCAACGGCACCAAACATTTCGAAAAGAATGAGTTGGTGGATGTGCTTGAGAAGATGGGCATCCGATTCGGTCCCGATCTGAATGCCTATACTTCCTTCGGAGAAACGGTATATCAGCTTCAGGTACCCACCAATAAGGAAGGTATGGTGGACACAGCCTATATGGTGCTGGAAGACTGGGCCCATAACATCAGTTTTGATTCTACAGAGATAGAAAAAGAGCGCGGAGTGATCGTTGAAGAGTGGCGCCTGGGCCAGGGAGCAGAGCAGCGCATGCGTGAAGAATACATCCCGGTTATTCTGAAGGATTCCCGGTATGCGAAGCGCCTGCCCATCGGGAAAATAGACATCCTTAAAGATTTTCCGCACGGGAACCTGAAGAAGTTCTATCGCGACTGGTATCGCCCCGAGCTGATGGGATTAATCGTTGTGGGGGATATCAAGCCATCGCAGGCCAAACAAGTGATCAGGAAACGTTTTGGGAATTTAAAAAATCCTGAAAATACCCCTGAAAGGGAAACTTATGATATACCCGACAATAAGAAACCACTCATCAGCATTGTTACCGATAAGGAATATACCCGCAATACGATTCAGTTTTATATCAAACAGGAAGATCAGAAATATGAAACCATAGAGGATTACAGGACCCTGTTGCTGCACCGCCTTTACAACCGCATGTTGAGCGCCCGTTTTATGGAGATCCGCCAGAAACCGGAGACTCCTTTCATAACTGCTGGTTCACGATACGGCTCATTCATCGGACGGACAAAAGATGCCTATATTTCTTTTGCCCTGGCAAAGAATAACAGGATCAAGGAATCTTTCCGGAGGATATTGCTGGAAAACCAGCGCGTCCGCAGGCATGGATTTACTGAGGGTGAACTTAAGCGGGCCAGAGATTGGTTGATGACGACCTACAATCAGTCATTGAAGGAAAAAAATAAAACCAGGTCCCGCCAGTATACAAGCGAATTCCGAAGAAATTTTCTGAGCGGAGAGCCCATCCCCGGTATAGAAAATGAATACGCTTATATGAAGAAGTTCCTTTCTGAAATTGGCCTGGAAGATGTGAATGCCCTGGCAAACCGGTGGATTAAAGACAGCAATCGGGTGGTATTGATTCGGGCCCCTCAGAACAAAGGATCAGAGGTGCCCACGAAAAAGGAGATCAGAAATATCATGGACAGTGTCTGGCATGCGGAAGTTACTGCCTATAAAGATACGCTTATTGATCAGCCCCTGCTTTCCGAAGAACCCCAAAACGGAACAATCAAAAATATAAAACGCAACGAGCAGTTCGGGTATACGGAAGTTGCCTTTGGCAACGGTGTTACCGCCGTGTTGAAGCCGAATTTCTATAAGAATGACCAGATGATGTTCACGGGATACAGCCCCGGAGGACATTCACAATATGCAATCGACTCCTTCCTGGATGCTAAATATACCGACCGGATCATCAACAACAGCGGGGTCGGGGAATTTGATAAATCGGCCTTGCAGAAGAAACTATCAGGAAATACTGCCAGCCTGAATGTTTCTATAAATACATTAACGGAAGGGGTGAGCGGAAATTCTTCCACCAGCGATTTTGAAACCCTGTTGAAGCTGAATTATCTTTACTTCACTTCACCCCGGGTGGATTCCAATGCATTCAAATCCTATATTGCGGATTTAAAGGAACGGGTGCGTAATATCGAAAACAGCCCCTTGTTTCACTATAACGATACGCTGCAGAAAACGATCACCATGCATCATCCACGTACCATACCGGCTCCCACCTTTGAGCAGATTGAAGCTATTGATCCGCAGACTGTGAAGAATATCTTCCGGGACCGCTTTGCCGATGCCAGTGATTTCAAATTTGTCATTGCCGGCAATTTTAAGGTGGATACCTTGCTGCCGACGCTTAAAAAGTACCTGGGTTCTTTGCCTTCGACCCACAGAAATGAGTCGTGGAAAGATGTGGATCCCGATTTTCCCGATGGAATTACAAAATTTACGATTCACAGGGGAATGGCAAAAAAGAGCCGGGTTACGATGGTTATGAATGACCCCTTTGAATGGAATTATGAAAACCGACTCCAACTGGATATGCTGCGAAAGATCCTTTCCATCCGGTTCCGGGAAGTGCTGCGTGAACGTGAGGGGGGTACATATGGTGTACGGGTAAGTGCTTATCCCCAAAAGTATCCTGAACAGGAGTATTCCATATGGATTTCCTTTGGCTGTTCACCCGAAGAGGTGGACAAGCTGGTAAATATATTAAAGGAGGTGATGCAGCAGATAAGAAAAGAAGGACCCAAACCCGTGAATCTCACCAAGGCGAAGAATACATTTATTACAACGAGGGAGAAGGATATTGAAAAGAACAGCTACTGGCTTTCTACTCTGCAAGCTCACTATTTTAAAGGCAACCCGGTTCTTTCACTGGAAGAATATAAAAAGCGGATCAATGCTGTTTCCCTGAAAGATATGCAAAAGGCTGCATCCCGATACCTGAATATGGACAATTATGTATTGGGGATTATGAAACCGGGAAAGAACGATAGCACCACGGCACGATAGCACGAAAGTACGACGGCATAAGGTAACGATAGAGCAATGGGATGAGAAGACGAGAAAATGAGAAGAGGGGAAAACGAGAACATGGGAATACGAGAATACGAGAAAATGAGAATATAAGAAAATGTGAACCCAGACATATGAGATTTACAATTCTCAGTTCCCAATCCTCTCTCTTCTCAGCGCTCAGCGTCCAGTTCCTGGATCTCAGTACCCAGTTCTCAGCGCCCAATTCTCATTGCTCAGTTGTTCAATCGTGCAGTCGTGCCTGCGTACCCTCGTGCAGTCGTTTTTTTCCGCTGGTCTTAACTTGTTTTAACATTTTCTCTTTTTTCCAAATTATTGGTCTTTCAATTATAATTTTTAATATTGTGTTTGCTATTGGCAATAATGCCAAATTTACCAAAATACGGAAATTATGAATATACGTACAAAAAGATCACATTACAACTGCAAGCCTTCAATGTCTTTCAAAGGAAAATTTTGGCTCTCTTTTATAGGACTTGCCATTATGGCAACCATGTTTTTTTCTCCACGTGCTGATGCGCAGGATTTAGATGTACCCTTTGTTGCTACCCCCAACGATGTAGTGTCCAAAATGCTTGAATTGGCGGATGTCGGACCGGGCGATTATGTCATTGACCTGGGTTCCGGTGACGGACGGATTGTTATTGCTGCTGCACAGCGGGGAGCTTATGGCCATGGTGTGGACATCGATCCGGAACGCCTTAAGGAGGCCAGGGAAAATGCCCAAAAAGCCAATGTTGCTGACAGGGTGATGTTTCTAAAAGAAAATATATTCAAAACGGATTTCAGCAGGGCCAATGTGATTACCATGTACCTGCTAAGTTCTGTAAATATGCGTTTGCGGCCCAAGCTTCTGGACCGCCTCGAACCGGGAACCAAACTGGTTTCTCATGATTTTGATATGGGCGACTGGGAACCCGACCAACATGAACGGGTAGGGAATGACGACGTATATTACTGGATCGTTCCCGCTGATTTAGCAGGCCAATGGGGATGGCGGACCAATGGAGAAAAGTTTACCATGACCGTTGACCAAAAGTTTCAGGAGATCGACCTTGAGATTCAGGCAGGCAATAATACCTTAACCGTTAAAGATAAAGTGCTCCGGGGGGATCGCATCAGTTTTACGGCGGTAGATTCCGATACAGGCATCTATTATTTATATAATGGTGAGATTAATGCCAAAATGATCATGGGAAAGGTGCAGATTCGGTCCAGCAATAAGAAAACCGTAGAGAACTGGTCTGCCAACCTGAATTATAAATCTTCCCAGTAGAGAATATGCAAAAAGCGAGTAATTCTTCAACCGGGAACAGGCCTATACCTTCTTTTACCTCGTTAAGTTCTCTGGCTGTGGTGGTCGGAATTGTCGTAGGTATTGGTATTTTCCGGTTACCGCCTATCGTAGCAGGCCACTCAGCCAATGAGCTGCAATTTGTAAGTTTTTGGATCGCAGGGGGCGTCATTTCCCTTTTGGGAGCGCTTTGTTATGCTGAGCTGGCCTCATCCAAACCCGACGCAGGAGGAGAATATTACTTTCTCAGGGAAGCTTATGGCTCACCCATAGGTTTCTTGTTGTCATGGGGAAGGATGACTGTAATTCAGACCGGCTCCATCGCACTTATTGCATTTGTTCTGGGAGATTATGCCTCCCTTATTGTGGATCTGGGTCCCCACAGTTCATCCATCTATGCCGCCTTCACAGTAATACTGCTTACAGGGCTGAATCTTTTGGGAACCAGGCATTCGGGAAAGTCTCAAATGGTATTTACCTCTGCTATTGTGGTTATACTGGTGTTTATAGCATTATCGGGCATTGTAACCACCTCCCCCGCCGAAATGATGAATATATCCGGTGGTGACGGAGGTGGTTCCTTATTTGCCCAGGGCGCTGCCGGCTCTGCCATGATATTTGTTTTACTAACCTATGGCGGCTGGAACGAAGCGGCTTATCTTTCCGGTGAGCTTGTTAACGTAAAGCGCAACATCATTAAGATACTGGTGATTGGGATCGGGCTCATTACCACGTTGTACCTCCTGGTGAATGTAGCCTATTTGCATGTGCTGGGCCTGGATACGCTCAGGAATTCGGATACAGTCGGTGCTGCAATAACCGGAGAGTTGTTCGGACCTGCAGGTTCTTTGGTGGTTTCTCTTATTGTTATTATGGCCGCCCTTTCCACTGCCAATGCCACCATAATAACCGGAGCAAGAACCAATTATGCACTGGGCAGGGATTTCAGGCTCTTCAGCTATATGGGCCGGTGGAATACCCAAAGGAATACACCGGCAAAAGCCCTGATCGTGCAGGGAGCCATTACTTTGTTATTGGTAGGATTGGGTGCATGGTCCAAAGAATCCGTAAGCACCATGGTGGATTATACTGCACCGATATTCTGGTTTTTCCTGTTACTTACCACTCTTTCCCTGTTTATTTTCCGCTTTCGGCAAAATCCCGGGCACATCCCCTATAAAGTTCCGCTATATCCGGTAACTCCCGTGCTTTTTTTAATTGTATGCATATACATGTTCTATTCCAGTCTTGCTTTTACAGGAATAGGGGCACTCGTTGGCTCGACCTTTATGTTTGCCGGAATCCCGGTCTATTTCTGGGCACGAAAGAGAAATAAGGTGGTAAAGACAGATCTTTATCAGGAAGTAGGAAAAGATTAGGCAATAAGGGAATATTTATCGGTTTATGAAGGAGTTCACAATATATAACCCCGCCGAATAAAACCTTTTTTAACCGGAGTACCGGCAAGGATTCAGCTTTGACATTGTACCACCTGCTGCAGGATGATAAGCAAGACAATAATGAGACCATGGGCTTCTGGTTTCGTGATCTTTTAGACAAGTGACCGCCAATGACCATAATAATTTAATGCCGGCTGTGGCAGTGGGATTTTGCTTGCCAACTATCCCTAAACTTTCTTATTGAAATAAATTCATTTAAATGAGCATGTACTCTCCTAAATGTTAATCCGAATCTCCCGGTAAGACAAGATTATCAATAACCAAAGAATTCTGCAGTTGGCTGTGTTCGCTTTCCGAGTCGATCAGGAGATTATTGCCAAATACGATGTTGTCCGTTCGCTTTTCCAGCCTGAATGCTTTGTCAGGCTGAATCCCTGAAAATACGTTTCCTGAAAATGCAATATTTCTTCCGCCCTCAATGGTTACACCTGCTGCCGCAAGATCACCTGTATCTCTTTTAACTTCGCCTTCACCAATGTAACTGTTGGAGAAATTGTTCCCGCTTACGGTGATTCGTCCGCATTGAGCTCCGAAAAATATTGCATGTTTTTTGTTAATGGTAAAAGTGTTGGCGCTTACGGATATGCCATGGGCATCTTTCAGCATGATTCCTTCTCCGTTATGCGCAATAACATTCGAACCCAGGTTGATCCCGTAGCAGTCGCGGTCCAGTACAATTGCAGCACCCTGGCACTCTTCAATCATATTTCCGGACAATACGGAGCCGTAAGTATTTTCAATGACCACACCATTATTTATATGGTCGTCCAGGTTGTTTCCCGACATGCAAAGATTGTAACCGTCGAAACAGTGCAGGGCATCATGGTTCTCTTCAAACTGATTTCCGTTTACCACAATATCATGAGTACCCAACAGGTTTAATCCGGTGCCCTTATTATAGGTAATATTGGAATGTACGATCCGGGGATTCTCATAACAATAATCGAGTTTGATGCCATCACCCCCATTATTACTGACAGTAACTCCTTCAATATAGATTTCATTCACATCACTAGCCAGAATTCCTGACCCGGATTGTTTATTACCTGTAACTCTCAGATCCGAAATTTGCACCCTCCATAAAGCTTCGGTTTCAGAGCTATCATCGGTTGCTTTCGATTGAATCCGTATGGCAGGTGCGCCGTTTGTATTGGTGTTTATGATATGTGTTGAAGTGCCCGCGCCTTTCAGATGAACATCACTTTTGTTAATTGTCAAGGGCTCCGTTATTTTAAATTCACCCGGGGGAAGATGAACAATACCGCCTTCTTCCGGAAGCGCTTTCAGAGCTGCTTGTATAGAACTATAATTACTGGCATTTATATCAGCCCTGGCTCCGGGTAATGTAGGAGACGAAACGCGATTGTTCTTTCCACATCCGGATAGTGCCATAAATATGAAAATTACAGGAATTAAACTGATGATCTGATGGACTTCAAAACGCTTATAACACATGGAGTTGATCCGTTTTTTAAGATTAGCAAAAGTATTCATATTGTAAAGGTTTTATAATGAACATTTATTTGTTTTTTGATTCATTTTGACGAATATACAGGTCTAAAGATATCAATTTTTATAGGTATCCCATAATGTCATAGGCTACATAACCCACCCATTCTTTAAGGAGTATATCCCATTTTTCGAATGACTGGATGTTGGGAGCAATATAATAGATAAAATCTCCCGATGAAAGGTCATTATTGGGTCCGGTGGGATAAACATCCGGGTTAAGGCCCTGTTTTTGAAAACAGCCTAGTGCTCTCTTTACGTGGAAAGCAGAAGTAATTAGCAGATAGGTTTTTTCCGGGTTATAATACCTCTCCACTGTGTTCCGGGCATTTTCATAAGTATTGCGTGAAGCCGTTTCCACAAGAATGTCTTTTTGCGGAATTCCCCAATCCCTCAAATATTGTTGAATATAATGAGCCTCCTTGTGATGGTTATCAATTAACCGGCCTGATCCTCCTGTAAGAATCAGCTTGTTGATTTTCCCCATCTTATAGAGTGTAACTGCCTGTATAATCCGATCGGACTCATCATAAAAACGGAAGCTTTTACTTGGTTCATGATAGGAGCCCATGCCTGATAAAACAATGCCATAATCATAATATTCTGCTGAATCCACCGATATAGCCTCATATTCCCATTTGTCCGTAAAATAATTTACATTGGGTTCATTGCCAAAAAAGAAAAGGCATAAGATTGAGGAAATGAGGAATATACGCTTTGATTTGCTTCTTTTAAAGAACAAGGCAAACAGCATCAGTATAAAAATCCAGAGCAACGGATGCAGTAGGAAATTTAAAATTTTTGAGAGAATAAAGAACATAGTTTTAGATGTTAGATTCTTTCAAAGGTATTTCGACATGAATTATGGTACCCGGATTATTTTCACGGAGTGTTAATGCTCCATTCATAAGCTTCGCCCGTTCTTCTATCCCCTGTATCCCGAATGAGTTGTTTTTCTGAAAATCTTCTTCCCGGATGCCTTTTCCATTATCGGTAATAACAAAATGAATGGAGTTATCTCCCTTTTCCAGTGCGATGTTTACAGAATCAGCTTCTGCATGCTTGTATATATTGGTTAAACCTTCCTGTAGGATCCTGTAGATATGAATGGCTATATCCTTTGGAATGTCTGCCTCATCTATGGTTAATTTCGTTTTGCAGGATATGTTTGTATTTTTCTCAAAATTTCCTGTATGCCAATCAATGGCTGCTATCAGACCCATATCATCAATAAGCTGGGGCCTCAATTCTGAAGTAAGCTTTTTAATTTTGGAAAGGGTTGCCTGGGTAATAGGGCTTAATTCCTGCAGTTTGGAGAACAATTGCCGGTCCTTCCGCGTGATATGTTTTTTCATGAAGGCCAGGCCCATGTGGATGGCCGTAAGGTTCTGGCCCAGCTCATCATGTATCTGACGGGCAATATAACTTCGTTCTTTTTCGAGCATTTCCTGTTGATGTACCGACAACTTTCGCAATTGGTTCCTGGATTTTTCAAGAAGTTCCTGAGTTTTTATGTGGTGGGTGATATCAGAAAGCACCGCATAAAAACCAGAAACTTCTCCTTTTTGATCAAATTCAGGAATAAATGTTCCTTCCATATTTGCTTTTATCTGGGTGGGATATGTGAATTGTTCCTTGAATTGAACCCTTTCGCCTTTTAAAACCTTTTTTATATTTGGTTTACTTTTTTCAAATTCCTCAGTTCCTATAATATCAATAACATGACTGCCAACAATTTCATCTTCTTTTTTCAGATTGAAACGATCCAGATAAGTTTTGTTCACAACTCTATAAATTAAATTATTGTCAACATATGATATAAACTGAGGTAACGTGTTCACAATCTTTTTAAACTTTTCTTCACTTTGTCTGAGCGCTTCTTCTGCTCTTAGCCTTTCCGTGATATCGTGAACAATAGAAAAAAGGGATTTGGTACCGTCAATCTCCAGAGGCGTCGAGTGCACTTCTACATTTCTTATCTCGCCATTGGCCAGGCGGTGACGAAAGTAAAAGAGGTTCTTATTTTTCTGAAAAGCATCCTGCATTTCCTTTGTAATTTCATTATCCGGCAGTTGGTTGATCTCCTTTATGTTTTTTAACTCCAGGTTTTCATAACCATAAAATTTTCTGGCACTCTCGTTTGCGGCCATGATTTGGCCGTTTTCAGAGTTTATGATGAGATTGATGGTATTGTTTTCGCTGAAGAGTCTCCGGAACTTGGCTTCGCTCTCTTCCAGTTGCTTTTCCACTTTTTTACGCTCGCTGATATCAATACAGGAGCCGATATATCCCAGAAATTGCCCTTTTTTATTATACATGGGCGTTCCTTTATCATATAGCCACCGGTATTCATGGTGCCGGTTTTTCATTCTGTATTCTATCTCAAAGGATTCCCCTTTGCTAAAAGCATCCAGGTATGTATTAATTGTTTTCTGCTTATCCTCGGGGTGCAGACCTTCAGTCCAGCCCATACCTCTTTCCTGGTTCATCGTCCTTCCCCTGAATCTGAGCCATTGCTTGTTAAAGTAGTTACACATCCCCTCTGTATCTGATAACCAGATTAAAACCGGGGAGAATTCGGCGAGTTTTCTGAATTGTTCAATGTTTTTGTAGGCCTCTTCTTCTGCCGATTTACGCTGAGAAATGGCTTGGTTAAGCTGTAGATTGCTGTTTTCCAGATTTTCTAAGGACAGGTAAAGATTTTTAAGAATGGGCCGGATATAAATGATCCCGGTCAGGATGAGCATGGAAACGACAAGGGCAATGATTTCCTCTGTGATATTTACAGAAACAAAGCCATCATCCGCCCAGAGACTGTATAAAGAGACCGATCGGCGTAAAGCCATAAGTGCGGCTGCCAGTCCCAACAACATCCAGGCATGATAATGCTTTGTGATTTTGATCAGGCGGAATGCCAGAACTGCAGCTGTTGCCTGAAGCAAAACGGAAGTGATAAGGATGATTTTAACCGGAAGCATAATGATACTTTTCTGAAATAAACATAGAATTTGTGGTTTCTTGCATATAATACAAGCATTAATAAGTATACTGTAAAATTAATTGAAAATATAACATTTGTTACAATTTTAAGCCGATCTGTCAAAGTCCTTTTCAGAAAAGCTGTTGGTCCCGGAATTATTACATAAACAATTGCTATTGTGGATTGTTTGTATGGAATATTGAAACATTGTTACATAAATAACAAATTATTTGAAGTAAGGAAATGAAACTTTTTACGACAATATGGAAAATAAAAAACTATAACCTATGGAGCTAAAAGTTGCACTCATTTACGGATCAGTAAGAACAGCACGTCAGGGTATCAAAGCTGCGAGATATCTGAACCGGAAGTTAAATGACCGCGGATATCATGTGGATTTTATTGATCCGCTGGAGTACAGACTTCCCCTTCTGGACAAAATGTATAAGGAATATGAACCGGGTCAGGCACCGGAAAACATAAAAAAGCTGGCGGATATTTTTAATGCCGCTGACGGCTTCCTTGTCGTCACAGGAGAGTACAATCACAGCATTCCCCCGGCGTTGAAGAACATTCTGGACCATTTTCAGTCGGAATACGTATTCAAACCCAGCGCCATTGCCTCTTATTCAGCCGGGATGTTCGGCGGTATGCGCGTAGCCGTTCACCTCAGGGCGGTATTGGCTGAACTGGGAATGCCTGCCATATCTTTTATCCAACCCTTCCCAAGGGTTCAGAAGAGTTTTGATGAGGAAGGCACCCCACAGAATGAGCATATTGAATCCTCTACCAATCGTTTTCTTGATGAACTTGAATGGTATATGAAAGCACTTAAAAGGCAAAGGCAGGAAGGAACACCATTTTGAGCATCTACTGGAGATTTATTAATTCTTCTTAATGGATCTGTTTTTCAACTTTAGATTAAGGGAATTAGCGGTAATTTTTATATATTTATCAATTCACCTCTTGGATTTTAGCCTGATTAATTTTTAAATCCCTTAATAATATTCTATTATGAAATACATCGTTTATAATTCCCGGATTAGAAGACTGAAGCGCATAAGCTTCGCAATTCTGATAATGATTGTTTTTTTGATGAATTCAACCCTTCATGCCACTGAACCGCCCGGTGATGAGTTCGGGAATTCATATCAGGCTATCTGGGCATCGCTGAAGGATCATGCCATTCCTAAGTGGCTTGTTGATGCCAAATTCGGCATCTGGACCCACTGGGGTGTATATGCAGTACCGGCCTTTGGTCACGAATGGTATCCGCGTAAGATGTATATTCAGTCAGAGCAGGAAAGAGGCAACTACTTTTATTACCACCGGGAGAATTATGGCCCGCACAATAGATTTGGTTATCACGATTTCGTGCCCATGTTCAAAACGGAAAACTTTGATGCCGAAAGATGGGCCACCCTGTTCAAAAAAGCAGGGGCGAAGTTTGCCGGCCCTGTAGCCGAGCATCATGATGGATTTGCCATGTGGAACAGTGATCTCACCGAATGGGATGCTGCAGATAAAGGCCCCAAAACGGATCTGGTCGGCGCATTTGCAGATGCCCTCCGCGATAAAGGCATGACCTTTGTAACCTCTTTGCATCATTTTCGCAAATGGTGGTATTATGAGACTTCCTACACGCAGGGCGATAAGTATCATACCAAAGATCCCCGGTATGCGGGAGTCTATAAATTATATCCTCCGCCCCATGAGGAAGGCGCATTTCCAGGCCGGGCTTATCTGAAGGCCTGTAAGGAAAAAGTATATACAAAACCCCGATTACAAATCGGTGGATGATCTTCTTGAAGAGCTGATCAATATTGTCAGTATGAATGGGGTGCTTTGGCTCAACATTGGTCCCAAGCCTGATGGCACCATACCGGGAGAACAGAAGGAGTTGCTACGCGGTATTGGGGCATGGCTTGATGTTAATGGAGAAGCAATTTATAATTCGCGGCCATGGAAGAGATACAAAGAAGGTAGCAACATTCGCTTTACCCGGAGCAAGGATGGATCAGTCATTTATGCTATTTGCCTGGAATGGCCGGGCGATCACATCCGGATCCAGTCGTTGGGGGCCGGTTCTGAATTATACCCGGGTTCTGTGGAACGGGTTTCACTCCTGGGATATGATCAAAAGTTCGAATGGTCCGAAGAAACGGATGGCTTATATATTAACATGCCTGATCAATCCAGGGGTAAACATGCTTTTGTGGTGAAAATATCACTGGAGGACTGAGCCTGGCACCCGGATTTATCCGGAGGTTTTGAATATTGCATTTCGATCTTATTGAGCCCGTATAAACGGGCTTTTTTCATCTTGTTTATATCCTTTTTTGTCTAAAAAATGGTAACAATCCCCCGGTCGAGGAGTACGAACACCGTTCCCAGAAGCACGCTATAACCCACGTACCACTTTACCGGGATGTATTCCATCGGCGATATGTTCAGCCGTACATAGTTGTATATGATCAGGGCTACTTTGGCAATAAAGTATGCGATAATCGTCCCCAGCGCAACTCCCACGGCACCGTAATGATTCACCAGCCAAAGGCTTAAGGCGATGTTGATGATTACTTCAATTATTGCCACCACCAGCACCGGCCGGTTCTTTTTCAAACCCATCAGAATGGTGTGCGGGAAAAGCATCCGGCTGATTATGGTTAGCAGATAAACCACAAAAATATCGGCGCTTCGTGTGAATTCTGGACTGAACATTAGTTTGTACAGCGGATCGGCAAAAATTACCAGCCCAATGGATAGGGGGTACATTGAATGCATGATCCGCAGGGATTTTCTCTTGATCATGTAAAGGGTATCCTTTATGTTCTCCTTGGAGCTGAATTCGGTCAGCATGGCATTGCTGAGACCGGCTGCCAGCATGATCACAAAAGGCAGTTCCTTGGCGCCAAACCGAAAAACAGCGAATTTATCGGCCGAAAAATGAACCGATACTACCACTCCGTCAATATACTGTGCCGACCCGCTTATCAGGGTGCTGAAAAGCAAAGGAGTGGCTATGATGAGCAGCTCCCTGATGAATGGTATGGATACTTTGATCTTTGCATAGTTATAAAGCAGGGTAATCAGCCAGATGTTCCGGATAATCGATACAACAACCAGTCCCCTGAGCGACCAGAGCACACTATACCCCAGTATTGGCGGTAGAATGGCGGCTATAAGCTGAATGGTATAGGTAATATAGGCATAACTTAATGTATTACCCGATTTGTTCCTGACAACATAGATGTATTCCACCAGATTGGCAGGGCTGCTCAACAGCAGATACCATAAGGTTACATTCAGCAGAGGTACTTCGCCCCTGTAACCAAATACAGAGAAGTGCTCCTGGAGAATTTTTCCAACTGTAAACACAAAAAGACTGAAAGCTACCAGTACCAGGTATGTATTGAATATTTCCGGTGATTTTCGCTTATCTTCATTGGCCAGATCTCCGTATGATCTGCTTCCTTTATATAGGGGAAGAAAGGCCTGGATAATGCCGGTTACCCAAAAGAAATTGGTAATGCTTACAATGAAAACCGAAATCTCAAAGAGTCCGATCTGTTCTTTGGACAGCCCGATCTTTGTGAAAACAATCGCGATGACCAGAAAGGTAACAAACCGCAGGGTGTTGAACACCTGCAATCCCGTAACATTACTCACCTTTCCCCTGGGAGTGTACCACATGAAATTTCAAAATTGAGAAAAACCGAATTTTTGGGAAACAATATTAAGGAAAATGATCAGAACAATCTTAAAGATATGGAAATGATTTCGTCTTTATCACCTGATCGCTAAGTTGGATTTAAGTTTCATTTGCTATGTGAACCATCAGTTCCGGCTTCATCCTTCTATAGATTTCTTTTTGAAATTGCATTAAAAAAATTATCTTTAGGACTTTTGATACTTAAGATTATTCTTTTCCTGAATCATTAAGGTATATATATTATAAAGCTAAGAGCTATGAAAAAAAAGCAACTCAACCGTCGAGAATTTCTTAAAACTTCAGCGGCTTCCCTTGCAGGAATCATGTTTGTTCCAAGGCATGTTTTGGGAGGCCGGGGTTACACCGCCCCGAGTGATGAGCTGACCAAGGCCATCATAGGCGTCGGTGGTATGGGAAGGAATCATATCGATTATCCCGGCCGATTACTGGCTGTATGTGATGTTGACAGCCGGCACCTGGAGCTGGCCCGTGAACAGGCCGGGAAAAGTGTAAAAGGCTATTCCGATTACCGGGAGGTATTACAGAGGAAAGATATTGACATTGTGCATATCGCTACACCCCCGCACTGGCATGGCATTATTTCCGTGGATGCCGCCAATGCAGGTAAGGATGTTTGGTGTGAGAAACCTATGACCCGAACCATCGGGGAAGGCCAGAAAATCGTGGAGGCAGTGCAACGAAACGACCGGATATTCCGTCTGAACACCTGGTTCAGGTTCCGTGGCCAATTCTATGGTTTCGGTACCACCGTTCAACCCATCAAAAAAATTGTGGAAAACAGGTTGCTGGGCTGGCCCCTTAAAGTCACCATCAGCGGAGTAACCGGTTTTAACTGGAAGTTTCATCACAGCGGAACAACTAGTCCTTCTTATAAACCTGCTCCCGAAGAACTGGACTATGACTTCTGGCTGGGGCCTGCTCCTTATAAGCCTTACAGTCCCGACCGGGTACATTATGTGTTCCGGGGCTACTGGGATTATGATGGCGGTGGACTGGGAGATATGGGTCAGCATTACATGGACCCCGTTCAGTATATTCTGGAAAAAGACCATACCAGCCCTGTACTGATCAAACCGGATACACAGCAGCAGCATCCCGATGCAGTCCGGCCGTGGAGAAGAATTGAGATGACCTATGAGGATGGATGTCAGATCATCCTGGATGGAGAAAACCGGGATCAGGATGCCGCCTTCATTGAAGGGCCGAAAGGAAAGCTTTACAAAGGATTTGAATCCGATATACCCAATCTGGAGAAAAAAGTGGCATCTCTGCCCGATCCCCAACCCCAAATTGGAGATTTTCATCATGCCGTCAAGACACGGCAGAAGTTCGCATTAAACGAGGCCAACGGTCACCGGTCTTGTACGCTTGTAAACCTGGGCAAGATTGCACTTAGACTCGGGCGCACTTTGAAATTTGATCCCAAGCGACAAAAGTTTATAGGTGATGAGGGAGCCAACCGGCTGATCCATCAATCTATGCGAATCCCCTGGTTCATTTAATGCATTTATAACCCTGTAAAAATTCAATCTATGAAACGATTCTATACAATATGCCTGCTTTTTTTCATCCTCTTATCCCAGCATGGTCTCTCTCAGGAGCGAACTATAGATGATGAAAGAACGCTGAAAACAAAAATAGCCGACCTGCTCAATGAGATGCCTGCCCAAAACATTGAGGAAAAGGATGCTCTGATGGAAGATATGATTGCCCTGGGAAAGGAAGGATTATTGGGATTTACAGAACTTCTGACTCCACCGGAAGAAGGTGGTGATGCCAGTGTGAGGTATGCATTGGGCAATATTACAATGTATGTTACATGTCAGGAAGCCGCTGAGCACCGGGAGATGGTCTCACAAGCGCTTCTTACCACACTGGAGAAAGAAGACAATACCGCCATCAAAAGATTTTTGATAGAACAACTGGAAAATGTCGGCGGAAATGAGGCTGTTCCGGTACTGGCCAATTACCTGGATCATGCCGAACTTTGCGACCGGGCCGCGATGGCTCTGGCAGAGATTGGAACTCCAGAAGCAGAGAAAGCCCTGGGCAAGGCACTGGAGTCTTCGGATAAAGCGGTCCTCCTTGCTGCCGTCAATGCAGTGGGCCACATGCAAACAGACAATTATCTGGATGCCTTTGAAAAATTTGTCAATGAATATTCAGGCAACCTCAGGAAAGTATCCCTCCGGGCACTGGCCCGTTCAGGTTCCCCCGAAGCAAAAGATGTTTTGCTTCAGGCGGCCCGCAGCAATAATTTTAAATATTCTCGTAATAATGCAGTCTCCTCTTTGCTTCATTATGCCAGCCGACTCGGAGTAAAAGGCAATATGGAAACCATGCAATCCTTATGCTACACCATTATAGAAGAATGTGATGATCGGGAGCTTGTTCAAACCCGTATACAGGCGCTGAATATACTGGTAACCTACAGCCGAAATGAAGCCCTGGAAGCAATAATGGATGCCCTGGAAACACCTTACCCGGAATATCGCCGTGCGGCGCTTTCTTTGAGCAGTGAATTAAAAGGAGAACAGATATTACATGATTTAATAGAGGCTTATGACAAATATGACCCCCAGGTAAAAGCAGAGATCATCCATGCATTTGCAGAACGCGGTGATGTTTCAGCCATTTCTTTGATTGAGGGTGCTCTGGAACATGAAAACCAAACTGTTCGAAAGGCAGCCATCCCGGCGTTAACCCAATTGGCCCGGGAAAAGGCGGTACCCGGATTAGCCGGTATACTTCATTCGGGCAGAACGGCAGAAGTGAAACTTGCCAAAGAGGCATTGATGACCATCGCACCCGAACATTACCTGCCGGAGCTTACGGACCGGTATCAAGACTTTCCGGCCGAATCCAAAACCACCGTATTGGAATTGATCGGGGCAAGACAGGCGGATCAGTATAACGAGATGGTCCTTCAGGAAGCAACCGGCAGTGCCGACCGGAATATACGGCTTACTGCCTGGAAAGCCTTTGAAAATACAGCCAAAGCTGAAAATCTGGATGATGTACTGGAAGCCTTCAACCAAACGGAAGATGATGAAGAACTGGATGCCACCGGGAATGTTATCGAATCCCTTATCAGCCGTTCGGATAACCAGGATACGTTGATTACTCGGGTACTGCAAAACATGAAGGAAACCTCCGTTAGTAAGCAAAAGGAATACCTGAATCTCTTCCCGGAGATTGGAAGCCAGGCAGCCATAGGGGGTGTGATGGAGATTTATGAGATAGGTTCCCCTGCGCTTAAGATGGCTGCTGTGCAAACGCTGAGCCAGTGGACAAGCACGAAAGTGCTTGATTCCCTGTTTCGGATAGTGGATAGAGAAGAAAGCCGCAAGATCCGCACTACGGCTTTTGATGGTTCTCTTGATTTGATCTCCGGTTCCGGTGAGCCGGCTGCTCAAAAGCTGCTTTATTACCGCGAACTGATGCCTTTCACCCGGTCCACCGGGGAAAAGAAAGAGATTATCACCCGCATAGGAAAACTGGGGGTCTTTCCTGCGTTGGCTTACTGTGGAGAATATCTGGATGATCCTGATTTGAATACGGTAGCGGCCCAAGCGATTCTGAACACAGCCATACCGGATGATGATCCTGAAGAAGGTATGACAGGGGAGTACGTGCGTAAACTTCTGAAAAAAGCCTCCGAATCCTTTTCTGAGGCTGGCATGCAGGAAGAGCAAAGGAAGATTGCGGAATATTTAAAACAGATGCCGGATCAAAGCGGATTTTATCCTTTGTTTAACGGCAAGGATCTTTCAGGTTGGAAAGGTCTGGTTGGTAACCCTGTTACCCGCCGTGAGATGAGTGAAGATGAACTGAGGCGAAAGCAGAAAGAAGCCAACCAAAGGATGCGGAAAAACTGGAAGGTGAAAGACGGCGTACTTGTCTTTACCGGAGAAGGAAAGAACATAGCCACCGGGGAAGACTACAGGAATTTTGAAATGTACGTTGACTGGAAGATAGAACCGGAAGGTGACGGGGGCATCTATCTGCGGGGAACTCCCCAGGTTCAGATATGGGATACCTCGCGTACCGAAGTAGGAGCCCAGGTAGGCTCCGGTGGACTTTATAACAACCAGAATCATCGCAGTACCCCGCTGGTGGTGGCAGATAATCCGGTAGGTGAGTGGAATACCTTCCGCATCCGAATGATCGGCAACAAAGTGTCTGTTTGGCTCAACGGACACCAGGTTGTTGATGATGTAGTGATGGAAAATTACTGGGAACGGAATAAACCCATATACCCCGAAGGTGCCATTGAATTGCAGGCGCATGGAACACAACTCTACTTCAGGGATATTTTCGTAAAGGAGCTTCCTTCTGAAGACCACAATAAACTTACAAAAGAAGAAAAACAGGAAGGTTTTGCCCGGCTTTTTAACGGCAATGATCTTCAGGAATGGGTTGGCGATAAAAGCGGTTATGTCGTGGACAATGAAAGGATTACTTTTAAACCTGATCAGGAAGAAGGCGGAATGCTATTTACTGAGGATCAATACGGGGATTTTGTTTTCCGTTTTGAATTCCAGCTTACACCCGGGGCAAACAATGGCCTGGCTATCCGGTCGCCTCTTGAAGGCAATCCTGCCTACGAAGGGATGGAGCTTCAGATACTGGATAACACTGCACAGATCTATAAAGATTTGGAAGATTACCAGTATCATGGATCGGTATACGGGGTAATCCCGGCCAAAAGAGGATATCTGAAGCCTGTGGGTGAGTGGAATGAACAGGAAGTATTTATTCGGGGTAACAACATCCGGGTTACACTGAACGGTCACACCATTGTGAAGGGCAACCTGAAGGAGGCTGCTGAAGGCGGAACACCCGACGGTCGGGAGCATCCCGGACTGGAACCTGACAAAGGACATATCGGTTTTATGGGACACGGATCGGTGGTAAGCTTTCGGAATATTCGGGTTAAAAGCTTGGATTAAAAGATTAATCAGTGTTTGTCCATAAAGTCAAAGAGATTTGAAAGAGTCTCGTCTAGAATGTTCGCTGGCAAGGCTTGCGAGTTTTGAATGCCAAATGTAGAGACGTACGGCCGTACGTCTCTACCAGATATAATTGACTGGCATGAAAAACGAGCATAACGCAGCCAGCGGATATTATAGACAGACTCTAGTTAAGTTTTTCAACTGTAAAACTGAGGATTTCATTTTCTTCAATGACTTTGGTTTTGTCAAATGTGGCATTACCAAAATTTTCCAGTTCAAACGATTTAAGATTTAATTTTCCATGCAGAACAGAAAGATTAACTGCAGCTTTTTTATTGTTCTTCGAGATGCTGCATTTCCCCCAGCTATAGCCATTCGACCAGAAGAAAGTTCCTTCTTTTGCTGCAAAACTCATGGTATTGGCGATACCGGAATATTGAAAACCGGATAGTGCCAATAAACTTGCCCAGCTTGCCATGGCCCTTGCATAATGATGGCCACATTCCGCTTCATCAAAGGGATTTCTTTTCAACCCGTCGTATCTGTCACGGATATTTTTTATGCATCTTAGGCCATTTTCAGTTTGTCCTTCATAGAGCATGCCTATGGCTGCTGTATATTCAAAACCTGTCATTACCTCCGCAAAATAAGGAAATGGTTTCTCCGGCCTGTCTTTGGGGTAAGAGGCCATAAGCAGCGCCGATTCCTCTCCAAGTGCATAGGCACGCATGTTGTTAAAATGGCTGTTGAGATTGCCACGGTAATTGTATCGCATGATGCTGTTCAGGGTTTTTTGAACGTGCCCTTTGTCAAGCAAATATCCTAACCCGACAACATGGGCAAAGTATTGTCCCGCGAGCTGATCCACCAGGCAACCTGAACCAAGCTGATAAGCCGGATCGGACAAGTCTTCAGCTCCCATACCAACTCGTAAGGATTTTGCAATTTGAGAGGGATTATCAGGGATTCGGATCTCCTGTTCGAAGTATTCTCCGTTAAAAAGGTTCTTATCAGTCCACTTGCTGCCTTGATTGAATAATTGTTTACATGTTTCTGCGAAATCTTTTTCACCCATATGGCGGGCCATTTTTTCCGTCGCTTTCAAAGCCCCAAGATACCAACCCTGCATTTGAGGATTCGGCCCAAAATATTCGACATCCATGGTGTTGTGCTGACTACCTTCCATAACACCGTCCTTATTGGCATCCCAGCCTCCGTCAATCCAGCAGAATTCAAGTGCCTTTCGAACGTTGGGCCAGAGCTTTTTCAGCATCGCATCATTTCCCGAGAGCTTCCAATCGCGATACATCCGCATAATGGTTCCCATCTGACCGTCTGCTGCTGCATTTCCATAATTCTGTGCGTTTTCCAGGGGAAGACGAACCCGAAAGCTCATCAATCCCTTTTCGTCAGTAGCATGGCCAAATTCCACCTCTCTCATAGTTTGTGCCAGATTGCCAAAAAGAAATGAAGTGGCTTGCTCGTAATTCCAAACATGCGTGCAGGAGCCGAAGCAGCACCCAGTTTTGTTGCTGCATCCTTCCCATCCCATAAAATGACCGCTTTCGATACGGAAAGTGGTTTGTGTACGGAGGGTACTGAGGTTAAAAAGGGCTGCTTCTTTTATAACTTCGGGCATATCGCTAGAAAGAAATGCGTTGATAAACTCCAAAGTTTTTGTTTCCAGTTCCTGAAGACTGAGAGCAGTCTTCTCGGCAACATCCCAGGCATCAGTGTATTGAGTGGTATAATAGTTGCCAACCCGCTCCTCTGCCCAGGCATAGCGATTGGGAAAATGCCAGGTGAGCATAAAGGTAACTGTTTTTGTGCTATTGGCAGGAATGTTTTGTTGGACAGCCAGTGAAGCCACCGGCGCTTCGTTCGTACTTCCCGAACGGTTTTGAAGCTTGCCGTCAGAACTAAAATCATCCCAGAAATCAAGCGCTGGGGTATTCCACCCCCCGGATTGCCATTCCGTCCGGTAACTTACTGAGTTGTGCAGGGTGGTTAAAGCCATGGTTCCCCATTGTTCGGCCTCTTTATCAACTCCTTCCGAGTGCATAAACAGTCCTTTAACCTGATCCCCTTCCCGAAATACGTTAACATTACCTTTACATCCATGGGAATCACCTGTGCCATCTTCACCAATAAAATTGGGAATGTTCCCTGCTACAGATATTTCCACTCTTTCGCTGGTAGGATTGGTTATCTCATACTGAAGCACAGCAACCGGTATTCCACTATTATCTGCATCACCTGGAATAAAGGGATTGAATGCCTTGACTTTAACATCAACAGGCATTTCCGGATCGGATAGGTTCACCTGTCCAAATGGATAGGCTGTGGAAAAAGAATGGTTTTTAAAACGTGCAAAGCCTGGGTTGGCCACGGAGCTTCCATGAG
This sequence comes from uncultured Bacteroidales bacterium, assembly GCA_964399175.1. Lineage (GTDB taxonomy): Bacteria > Bacteroidota > Bacteroidia > Bacteroidales > UBA12077 > JAGXLC01. The sequence goes on from CAYNPZ010000016.1 coordinate 36,860, forward strand.
CACCTTCATAGAGCACCTTGGGTATACTTCCTTCAAGAACTCTGGCTTTCTTTTTTCCTTTCTGAGGATTGACATACAATGCAAAAAACGGTTTTCTGCGGGAGGCTCCGGGAACATATCCCTTGGAAGGAACATTCATGATCTCCCAGTCAACAAGAGCACCTCTTCCGCTAAGGGATACAGTACCCGTTCCTATCCCTCCCAGCGGAAGGCCTATGTTCAAAGTATGCTTCTGATCGTAATGTTTTAAGACAGGCCATGATCGGGTGTCTCCAACCCTATAAGGGTTTTGATTGAATGCATTCGCCGTAAACAGGATGTTTACTGAAATCAATAAGATTATGAAATAAACCAATCGATACATCACGGTAATTTTAAATTAAATGGTAGGTGAAAAATAAATGATTCTAAAGAGAAATTCCAGTTTTTGGAGGGTAAAAATAAAATAACGAAGGAATTTATCTGTAAATTCAATTTGATTACATTGAAATAAAGGGAATTAATCTTTTATTTCCAGGAAGAATTTATCTTTTGTTTTTATTTTGGTTTTTACTCCCGGCCGATTTCTGCATGCCCTTTCCTTTGCTGTGCTCTCCCCTTCCTTTTTTGGTTCTGGAAGCCTGAGTTTTCCATTCAGGACTATCCCCAAGTTCTTTTGGTATAGGTAATTTCGGGATCTGATTCTCAATCAGGCGTTCAATTTGCTGAAATTTGTACATGTCGTCAGGAGTGACAAAAGTAAGTGCTACTCCTGTGGTATCTGCCCTTGCTGTTCTGCCTACGCGGTGAACGTAATCTTCAGCATCTGAAGGCACATCATAATTGATGATCAGGTTAATATCCTTAATATCCATTCCCCGGCTCATAACATCTGTAGCTACCAGGATACGTGTGTGCCGGGCCTTAAACCGATTAACTACCTCTTTGCGTTCGGCTTGCTCCAGATCAGAAGAAATTCCCTCAACGGAATATGATTTTTTCTTAAGGGCTGTCACTATATCGGTAACTTTCTTTTTTGTGGAGCTGAATATAAGAATGCTTTTGTATTCAGGTTTATCCCTGAGCAAACTATCGACCAACGGGGTCTTCTGTTTTTCATAGGTCAGATAAGCTGCCTGCAATACACCTTCAGCGGGTTTGGAGACAGAGATATTGATTTCAGCCGGATTGTTCAGTATCCTGTTGGCAAACTGCCGGATCTTCGCCGGCATGGTGGCGCTGAACAATAGTGTTTGCCTTTCTTCAGGCACATAAGATACGATTTTAAGCAGGTCGTCCTTAAATCCGATATCCAGCATACGATCTGCCTCATCTAAGATCAGATGGGTCAAATTGTCAAATTTTACATATCCCATTTTCAGGTGAGAGATAAGTTTACCCGGTGTGGCCACGATAATCCGGGATCCTTTTTTCAGGGCCTTCTGCTCCTGCTCCCAGTCACCGCCGCTTCCCCCTCCGTAAACCACTGCGGCATCGATATTGGCCATGTAGCCGATGCCCTGTATTTGCTGGCCCAGCTGAATGGCCAGTTCTCTCGTAGGTACGATGATTAAAACATTGGTACCACTAAGGTCGTTCTCAAGCAGGTAATTTATAACGGGAAGTACGTATGCTGCTGTTTTTCCGGTGCCGGTCTGAGCACAGGCTATCAGATCATTTCCTTTCAATATTTCCGGTATGGCTTGCTCCTGAATGGGGGTGGTATCATCGAAACCCATATAGGAGATCGAATCCAGCAGTTGCTCATTCAGGTTAAAATCGTTGAATTTCATTAGGTTAACAGTATATTAAAGGCTTCAATTCCAAATTGATTTTGATGTGAAATTTACATAATTTGCTTGGATCACCATGGAACCCGCATGTTAATCATGTTCCTGTTGTGCAAGGTACTGCATGCGGGTTTCATTAATATTTATGCTTTCTAATAATCGGAGCAAAGATAAGAATATCTTTCTGCAAACAATATGGGTGATGAATTAGTTGTCAATAGGTTTTTAAGAAGAGGTTAGGGCTTTTATACAGGTTTTTGTTTCATTCTGCTCCTTGTTTGTTTATTATTGCTTTTTTGTCTCTTGTGTCTTGTTATCTTGATTCTTGTCTCTTCAAGAATGTTCAGGCCTTATTGTATTCAAGCTCATAGTGTATTACCCAATTATTTTTGTGTGTTATGCTGTCATTATTTAAGGATGATTCTTATATTTGGATTTCATAATGAGGAAAACTTTCAATTATCACCATAAATCAAAAGCCTTATGAAACGAACTTCCATTCTTCTTGTTATATTTGTTTTTCTTGCTCTTTGCGGACAAACACAAGATGTGACTATGCCCTTGTGGGAAGGAGATATCCCCAATTACCGTTCAACAGATGAAACCGAACAGGCCGATACCAACGGTATTGTAAGGATCTCGAAAGTTCAGAAACCGGATATGGCTGTGTATCTTCCTTCCAAATCCAATGCTACGGGACAGGCTGTGGTGATCTGCCCGGGTGGAGGTTATTCAATACTTGCCTATGACTGGGAAGGCACCGATATAGCCAAGTGGCTGAATTCTGAAGGCATTACGGGTATTGTGCTAAAATACCGGCTTCCCGGATCCGAAAGCAACATTGTAAGACATAAGTCTCCTTTGCTGGACGCCAAAAGGGCCTTGCGTTTAACCCGCTATCATTCGGAAGACTGGAACATTGATCCAAACCGTATCGGCGTGATGGGATTCTCTGCCGGTGGACACCTGGCTTCTACCCTCGGAACTCATTTTGATGAAGGAAAGTCCGGCATAGGAGATCCGATAGCAATGGCAAGTAGCCGTCCCGACTTTATGATACTGGTTTATCCTGTCATATCCTTCGATCCAAAATTTGGTCACATAGGCTCACGAAACAACCTTCTGGGAAAAAACCCCGATCAGGAGCTTATTGATAGGTTTTCTAACGAGAAGCAGGTTACAGCCGACACACCGCCCACATTCCTCATCCATGCAGGCGATGACGGGGGTGTGCCTGTGGAGAACAGCCTCATGTTCTATAAGGCTTTACGGGAGCATGATGTGCCTGCTGAGATGCATATATTTCCCGAAGGCGGCCATGGATTTTCACTGGCCCTGGAGAACGAACACCTGCACACTTGGACCGACCTCTGCATCAATTGGATGAAAAACCTGGAAAAATGATCATGGATGATTATATATGACAATTCGATTTATCTGGCAACCTTTTAAATACTGGCGACTACAACTTAATGACTAAAAATGACCCCAAATGACAATCAATGTAAATCAGATCCAATGACCCTGCAATTCATTTTACGAGTCACGCCATGACTTTACTAAACATTACAATACCTGCCAAACAACCTGCCAATGACAACCAAATGACAATAAATGACTATTGAATTTCTCTGTAAACTCTGAATTCCTGGATAGCCAACTTAATTCTGCTTACTTTTTCTTCAAATTTCTGTCAAACAACCTAATGACAATTTAATATCTCTTTCAACTATGGCTTTCAGGTTTGCCAACTTCTTTCCCCAACCCCCGTCAAACCATCAATGACCACCATTGCCCATTAATGACATTATTATTCTCCTGTCAACTCCAGATTTACGAATTTTGCCAACTGCCCTTTGCACCTTGCCAACTTCTTGCTAAAACCTTAAACCCTTTCTAACAACCCCATGACCCTTGCCTTCTTCTGCCAACTGTAGCTTTCAGAGTTTGCCAACTGC
>CAYNPZ010000017.1:0-39580 GCA_964399175.1 uncultured Bacteroidales bacterium
ATTAATTTTCATTCGTTCAATTGGCAATGAATGGTTCGTATTTTTCTTTCATAAATATTGAAAATACTTGATTCATAGTTAAAATAACTGCGATTACATTGTACAATTTGTCAAACTCTATCCTCTATGAGTGAATCGATACTCAATGCGTTAATTCATCTTTTTGCCATAGTTGCAAACATCAGGGCCAAAAAACTCACCCAGGCGGAAAAAGAGATCGTTCAGGAATATCTTGAACGTTATCTGAACCCTGAATTGCTGGAAGAATACCTGAGGGTATTTGACAATTACTTTGAATTTTACCAGCGGGAGTTAAGAGAGGATTCCGATATACCGGTAGAAAGCTATTCTCTGATATCTTTTCAGATCACCAACGTTTGCCGCCAGATCAAAAAAGAGCTATTCAGAGAAGAGCGGCTGGTAGTATTCATCCAGTTGCTCGAATTCATCTACTCCGATTCAGATATCAGCGAGGGTGAGCTGAAATTTATCAAAACTGTGGCAGACACTTTCAACATCAGTGAATCGGAATACAATAACTGTAAAGCCTTCATATTTGAAGGGCGACCGGACCATTTGGAGCAGGATAAAGTTTTGATCATAGATAATCAGCTCAGGGAATGGTCGGAGAGCATATACTGGATGATGAAAAAGAAAACCAGGGAGATTCATTCCTATCCTTATAAACACATCTATAAAGAAAATCTGTACGGACAGTTGTTGTTTCTGTATCTTGAAAGCATCAACTCATTTGTTTTCCGGTATTCAGGCCAGTTAAACCTTTATATCGAAGGCCATAAAATTGAACCCGACCATCCATATTTTTTCCGAAGTGGCTCCATCATCAAAGGGCCCAATATTTACCCGATCTATTTCCATGATGTGTCTTCAAAATTTATGGAGGGCAAAGTACCTGCCCGCATCACGCTAAACACCTACAATGTAAGCTTCACTTTTAAAAACAGTGATAACGGCATCAAACCATTCAATATATCAGAAGAGGCAGGACAGCTGATTGGCATCATGGGAGGAAGCGGTGTAGGGAAATCCACACTTCTGAATGTCCTTAACGGGAAAATTTCTCTTGATGAAGGGAAAATCATGATCAACGGTTATAACATTCACAGCAACCGGGAAGAGATAAAAGGCCTGATCGGGTATATCCCTCAGGATGACTTGCTGATTGAAGAACTAACCGTATATCAGAATCTTTATTACAATGCCAAGCTCTGTTTCAGGGATTTTGACGAAGAGGCCATTCACAACAAAGTAATCGATACCCTGGAAGTTTTGGAGCTGACAGATATTAAAGACCTCAAGGTGGGATCTCCATTGAAAAAATACATCAGCGGCGGTCAGAGAAAAAGACTAAATATTGGCCTTGAGCTGATGCGCGAACCCTACATTATGTTTATTGACGAGCCTACTACCGGTTTGTCTTCCATGGATTCCGAAAACGTAATGTATCTGTTAAAAAACCAGGTACTTAAGGGAAAGCTGCTTATAGTCAATATACATCAGCCTTCTTCTGAAATATATAAGTTGTTTGATAAAATGTGGGTGTTGGATAAAGGAGGTTATCCGATTTATCAGGGAAATCCCATAGAAGCCATTGTATATTTCAAAACCGTGGCCTCGCAGGTTAATGCAGCCGAAAGTGAATGTCCGCATTGCGGTAATGTTAACCCCGAGCAGATTTTAAAAATAGTCGAAGCCAGGAAAGTTAATGATTTTGGTAAACCGGTAAGGGAGAGAAAAACGTCTCCGGAAACGTGGTTCGAACGATATAAGGAGAAGATTGAATCTACGATTAAGAGAAAAGAAGACCAGGGAAGCCTTCCAAGGATCAATTTCAGTATTCCTCCGGCAATTAAACAATTCGGGGTTTTCAGCATACGCAACTTCCGGAGCAAAATTTCCAACAAACAATACATCCTGCTCAATCTGGTTGAAGCGCCAGTTCTTGCATTGATCCTTAGTTATTTCTCCAAGTACATTACTGCTGAAGGATACATCTTTGCCCAGAACAAGAATCTGCTGGTATTCTTTTTCATGGGAATTATAGTTGCACTATTTATGGGGCTGACAATTAGTGCAGAAGAAATTATCAAGGACAGAAAAATACTGGAAAGGGAAACTTTCCTGAATTTAAGCTGGATTAGCTATTTAAATTCCAAGATTGTTTACTTGTTTGGATTGTCGGCCCTTCAAACCTTTACTTTCGTTCTCATAAGCAATGAAATACTTGAAATTAGAGGAATGCTGCTTCCCTTCTGGCTAATTTTATTTTCAACTTCCTGTTTTGGTAACATGATCGGGTTGAACATTTCATCGGGTTTAAACTCTGTGATCACCATTTATATTCTGATCCCACTGATACTGGTACCTCATCTGCTCCTTGGAGGTGCCATGATCCCGTTTGACGATCTTCATAAAAGCATCACTTCCAAAAAACATGTCCCCATTATTGGAAATACCATGGTTACCCGATGGGCTTATGAGGCCATCACCGTAAAGCAGTTTAAGGATAACAATTTTGAGAAAAGATTCTTTGAATATGATAAAAAGATCAGTAAGGCAGATTACAGGACCTCTTACCTTATCCCTGAACTGGAAGCAAAGCTGGAACTGGTTCAGCGAAACCTCTCAAATGAGGAAAACATTCAAAAAGTTAACCCTGATTTGCGAATCATAAGGAATGAACTTATCAAACTCCAGGAGGATGCTGGTAAACCACCATTTGAATACCTCAGCAGGCTGAATGCAGAAGATTTAAATTCAGAAATCGTGCAGGCCCTGAAAGATTATCTGGTCTACATCAATCTTTATTATCTGAATATGGGCAAAGAAGCTTCAAATAACAGAAGTGAGGTATATAACCAGCTGATTGAAAATCATGGCAGAGAATGGGTGAGAAAACTGAAACAGAATAATCATAACCAACGCCTGGCCAGCGTACTTCAAAATACCAATGAAGTTAGGAAGATGTACGAAACTGAAAAGGAAATACTCCAAAAAAAGGATCCCATTTTTATGGATCCGCTCTCTGATGTTGGCAGAGCCCATTTCTACGCCCCCTACAAAAACATCAAAGGTTTTCATATTAACACCTTTACATTCAATTTGATCATTATCTGGATCGGTGCAGCCATTCTCTACTATACGCTCGTTTTCGATATATTAAGAAAAATACTGCAAATAATCGAGTCATTTCTTTCGGGATTAAGCGCATTCAGCCAACAAAACAGAAAGCCCTAGCCAATACCAGGGAATATCTTTAAACATGAGAGGTAAATTATTGGCCGGGAACACTTATCTTTTCTAGCCCGAATAATCCCCAAATAATTCTGAGGTAAATTATCAGGTAAGATCTTAGTAATTTCTATACAGGAAAAGCGCATTTATTCGTTAAAAATAAACATGAGCTTATCAACCTGCTTTTCATAAAAACAAAGAATCTCATTTATTGTTAATAACAGAAAATGTCTATTTGAATGAAAACAAACAAGTCAAACTTTCAGAAAATGCCGGAGGGCGAAAAAGCCTCGCTGGTACTGGATAAAGGCAAACAAATAAGCCGAAGAAAAGTAAGCAATTATTTTGTTAGCCTTTATACCCTGGATGAATTTATGGTGGAGATCTGGTATCATTCCAGAACGAATAAAATTGAAAAAGTTGAGATTGTCGAAGATCATTCTATAATAGACAAATATATTGATGAAGAAGTTAACAGAAAGAAGGGCTGAAATGAACTTTTTGTTCCCTGAAATTGGTTTTAGGGATAACCTCCCTGTTATTTTATAGTTTTCCTTCACCCTGTACTTTACTCTTGTCACTTTTACCTCGGCAAGAAATCCTGCATTTGTTAAAAACCGCCGCCCACGGTTCAACAGTCCTTAAATAGAATCCATTTTCAGCATAAATTCATGCTTTCTTCGTTCTAAAATAAGCTTTGAGTCGCCATGCCCCTTAAAATAAAGCAGAGTTTGTAATTTTATTTTTATACATTTTTAATCAGAACTACTATATTTGTAGAATTTCAACCAGCAAAAATCTATCTCGATGAGTGAAAAATTCAAAGAATACGAAGGTCTGGATTTATCCCAGGTGAATAAAGAACAATTAAAGGAATGGGAAAAGAACAATACCTTTCAAAAAAGTATTGATACGCGGGAAGGTAACGAGGCGTTTGTATTTTATGAGGGGCCTCCTTCAGCCAACGGAGTTCCGGGTATTCACCATGTGTTATCAAGAGCCATCAAAGATATATTTTGCCGGTATAAAACCATGCAGGGCTATGTGGTGAGAAGAAAAGCTGGCTGGGATACGCACGGCCTGCCTGTTGAGATTGGTGTAGAAAAAATGCTGGGTATAACAAAAGACGATATCGGAGAAAAGATATCCGTTAAGGAATACAATGATACCTGCCGGGAAGAGGTGATGAAATACAAAGATGTTTGGGAAGATCTTACCCGTAAAATGGGGTATTGGATCGATCTGGACAATCCTTATATCACTTACGACAACAAATACATTGAAACCATATGGCATCTGCTTAAAAGCTTCTATGAAAAAGGTTACCTATATAAAGGATACACCATCCAGCCTTATTCTCCGGCGGCAGGTACAGGTCTCAGCACCCATGAACTGAATATGCCCGGATGCTATAAAAATGTGAAGGATGTCTCCATTGTTGCTCAATTTAAGGTAATCCGAAATGAACAATCGGAATTCCTCTTTAAGGATATTGACACCGATCTTTTTTTCCTTGCCTGGACAACCACTCCCTGGACGTTACCTTCCAACACCGCTCTCGGAGTAGGTCCGGATATTCGTTATGTTAAAGTCAGAACGTTTAATCAATACACTTATGAGCCCATTACAGTGATCCTGGCCAGGGAGCTGCTGCATAAATATTTCCCTGAAAAACACGCCGAGCTGAAACTTGAAGACTATAAACCCGGAGATAAGAAAATTCCCTATAAGGTAGTTTCAGAATTTCCCGGATCGGATCTGGCCGGCATAAAATATGAGCAGCTTATGCCCTATCATCAGCCAAAAGACGGAGATGCCTTCAAAGTAGTAACCGGAAATTTTGTAACAACTGAAGAAGGAACGGGCATTGTTCATCTGGCACCCAGTTTTGGTGCGGATGACTTCAAGGTATCCTATGAATACGGCATCGGATCCCTGACCCTGGTGGATAAGCAAGGTAAATTTGTTGAGGGAATGGGTGAATTCAGCGGAAGATATGTGAAGAACGATTACGATCCGAACCTCGGTGAGGATGACCCTTCCGTAGATGTAGATATCGCAGTGAAGCTGAAAAAAGAAAATAAAGCATTCAAAATAGAAAAATACGAACATACTTATCCGCATTGCTGGAGGACAGACAAGCCGGTACTTTATTATCCGCTTGATTCATGGTTTATTAAAACTACAGCGAAGAAAGACCAGCTACTGGAACATAACCGGACCATCAACTGGAAACCGGAATCAACAGGCACAGGACGTTTCGGAAAATGGCTGGAGAACCTGGTTGACTGGAACCTCTCAAGAGATCGATATTGGGGTACACCTCTTCCCATATGGTCCACCGAAGACAACTCTGAACGTATCTGCATCGGTTCGGTTCAGGAATTGAAGGAGGAGATCAATAAGGCAGTAGAAACAGGGTTTATGAATAAAAACCCATTAAAAGATTTCAAGGAAGGAGATTTTTCAAAGAAAAATTATGACCTTTTCGATCTTCACCGTCCAATTGTGGATGAGATCGTCCTTGTTTCCTCAAAAGGGGGAAAAATGTATCGTGAACCGGCACTCATCGATGTCTGGTTTGACAGTGGTGCCATGCCCTATGCCCAGCATCATTATCCCTTTGAAAACAAGGAGAATTTTGATCATCTGTTTCCTGCCGACTATATAGCAGAAGGTGTGGATCAAACCCGGGGATGGTTCTTTACCCTGCACACCATTGCGGTAATGCTTTTCAATTCGGTAGCATTCAAAAACATCATTTCCAACGGTCTGGTGCTGGACAAAGATGGAAACAAGATGTCAAAACGGCTTGGAAACGTAGTCGATCCGTTTGATGCGATAGAAGAACATGGATCCGATCCCCTGCGGTGGTATATGATTACCAATGCGCAGCCCTGGGATAACCTGAAATTCGACATGGAAGGGCTTAAAGAGGTCAAAAGAAAATTTTTTGGTACCCTGTTCAACACCTATTCGTTTTTCTCTTTATATGCAAATATAGATGGCTTCAAATATACGGAGGATGAGATCCCCCTTGAAGAAAGGCCTGAGATTGATCAATGGATCATCTCCCTTCTTAACACACTGATAAAGGAAGTAGAGGAGCATTACAACAACTATGAACCAACCCGGGCAGGCCGGTCCATCCAGTATTTCGTTACAGAAAACCTCAGCAACTGGTACGTTCGCCTGAACAGAAAGCGATTCTGGGGTGGCGGGTACTCCAGGGACAAAATATCCGCCTATCAAACCCTCTATAAATGTCTTGAAACAGCTGCCCGGCTAATGGCTCCAATATCACCGTTTTATGCTGACAAACTGTATAAAGACCTCAATCAGGTCACCAGGCTGCATGAAGAGGAATCGGTTCACCTTTCGTATTTCCCACAGGCCTTAGAAGATCAGATAAACAAAGACCTGGAGAAGAGAATGGACATTGCCCAGAGGATTTCCTCCATGGTCCTTTCACTCCGCAGAAAAGTCAATATCAAGGTCCGTCAGCCGCTGAACAAAATACTATTGCCGGTTTTCAGTGATGATTTTAAACAGAAGTTTGAAGCGGTAAAAAATCTGGTAGTAACAGAAGTAAATGTTAAGGATGTGGAATATATCAGTGATACCTCCGAGCTTCTGGTCAAGAAAGTTAAACCCAATTTCAAGAAACTCGGCCCGAAATACGGCAAGCTGATGAAGAACATCACGGCGGCCATGAACGAAATGGATCAAAAGGACATCATGCAGCTTGAAAATGAAGGCAAATATGATCTTCACATCGACGGTCAAACCATTTCACTTACGCTGGATGATGTGGAAATTGCTTCTGAAGATATCCCGGGCTGGCTGGTTGCCACTGACGGGGATTTAACCGTGGCCCTTGACATTACTGTAACAGAAAAACTAAAACAGGAAGGAATTGCGAGGGAATTTGTAAACAGAATACAGAATTTACGAAAAGATAAAAACTTTAAGGTAACTGACAAGATTGAAATCCGTATACAAAGCCATGATCAGCTGGACGAAGCGATTGAAATGCATAAAGAATACATTGGAAACCAAACACTTGCAGAATCTGTAAATTTGGTTGATAATTTAAATAACAACGCTGATGAAATTGAAATTGACAAAGACATAAAAACTCTGATAAAAATAGATAAGATATAAGTATGAATTTAAAAAATTCTTATATTAGCGTTCTACTAAAATTACTAAGGCTATGGCTGAAAAGACGAGATATTCTGACGAAGAATTGGCTGAATTCAAAGAAATTATTCTGAAAAAGCTTGAAAAAGCACAAAAAGATTATGAACTCTTGAAAGCAGCCATCACCCACAGTGAAAGCAACGACACTGAAGATACTTCCCCTACTTTTAAAGTACTGGAAGAGGGTGCTACTACACTTTCCCGTGAAGAAGCCGGCAATTTGGCTCAAAGACAGCTCAAATTCATTCAACATTTAAAGGCGGCCCTTATTCGTATTGAAAATAAAACATATGGAGTTTGCAGGCAAACCGGTAAACTTATATCAAAAGAAAGGTTAAGAGCTGTACCTCACGCTACTCTGAGCATTGAGGCGAAGCAGCAGCAGAGTTAAAAACCAATAAAATAAAATAAGTAAAAAAATGGTTGGTCTAAAGTGACCAATCATTTTTTTATTTTTGTCGGTTTTAATCATATAAAAATTATGAAAAAGTCTACAAAAGCCCTGCTCATAATTATTGCCATTATCATTGCTGATCAGGTGCTTAAAATCTGGGTCAAGAGCAATATGATGCTGGGCCAGGAATATCAGATATTTGATGACTGGTTTATCATTCATTTCACTGAAAACAACGGTATGGCTTTTGGCTTGGAGCTGTGGGGAAAGCAGGGAAAAATCTTTCTGACCTTATTCAGAATTGCAGCGGTAATTGGAATCGGCTGGTATCTTGTTAACCTGATCAGGCACAATAAGCCCACAGGATTGATTGTGAGCGTTTCGTTAATTATGGCAGGGGCTGTAGGCAATATTATTGACAGTGTTTTATACGGGACTATTTTTAATCATAGTTTCCATCAGATAGCTGAATTTATGCCGGAATCCGGCGGATATTCCTCCATATTCCATGGTAAGGTGGTGGATATGCTTTACTTTCCCATTATAAAAGGATATTACCCCGAATGGTTCCCTTTTAATGCAGGAAGACAATTTATATTTTTCCGGCCGGTATTCAACATCGCGGATTCAGCTATCACCACAGGAGTTATATCCATACTTGTTTTCCAGAAAAGTTTTTTTAAACAGTATCACTCCTGATTATTCATAAACCTCTAATCATTTTCCTTTGAACCATTCCTCCAGTTTGAAAGTCCGGTTGGCGCGTATACCTCTTTCGGTTTGTTTCAGATCGCAGCATTCATAATATACATCATGCTCAAAAAACAATATATAATTGTTTTCATAAGCTTCTTTCAGATGTTCTGACTTTTCCTTAATGGTATCCAGCTGAAAAAGGTCATAAGCCATGTTAAAGAGTAACGGGATGTGTGCTGCAGTAGGAATAAGATCGGCAGTAAAAACAATTTTTGTATTCTGGTAATGAATAACAGGCACCATTTGACCAACGGTATGCCCGTTCACCAATCGTACTTCCAGACCAGGGAGAATTTCCCGGTTCTCTGTTACCAGCCTAAGCTTTCCGGTTTGCTGTATAGGGAAGATATTTTCCTTCAGAAAAGCATCTTTTTCCCTTAAATTCGGCTTAACTGCCCAATTCCATTGGTCACGGCTGACCCAAACCGTAGCATTTGGAAATACGGAGGCATAATCTTTGCCGTCGTCTGTTAGTCTGATGGTGCCTCCACAATGATCGGCATGCAGGTGAGTAAGCACTATATCGGTAATATCAACGGTAGATGCACCCGCTTTATTCAACCCCCCTTCAAGTCCGTCACCTCCATTGAGATGCAAGTGCTCAAAAAATTTCTCATCCTGTTTGTCTCCCCATCCGGTATCAATCAGGACGTTCCTATCTTCCGTCTTTATCAGTAACGACCGCAGTGCCAGATTGATCAGATTATTCTCATCAGCAGGGTATTTCTTATTCCAGATGGTTTTGGGTACAACGCCAAACATTACACCCCCATCTACTTTGAAATTCCCAATGTGAACGGGATATAGCTCCATAATTTATTCAGATTTTGTCAGGTATATTCAAGAAAATGCGATATGTCATTTTATCTCCAATAATCTTGCATATCTTTGCATCAACCTCATGATCAATATCGCATTGCAAATATAAAATAACACATTGATCAGAGGGAATGTTCATTTTAATGCAATCCATGGCAACTTTAGCTTACAAAACCGTTATTTCCTTTTGTCATAAAGCCTGGCATAAGAAACTTATCCAATGCCGGTATCAGAAAATAATCACTGAAAAATGCATTACATGCATACTTAATCATTAATTTTAAAGTTTTATAAATTCATTTTGATCTGATAAATAATTTGTTTTATTAAATCATCATTTCTAACCAAATATCCCATGAGTACTTTAAAGATAAATGAAATCAGAACCCCGGCAGACCTTGGGGAATTAACCAAACAGGAATTCATTGATTTTTTATATCAACACCTCGACAGTTTTGGGGATTCAAAATCTGCCATAGAAAAAGCCATAGATTATGCGTTTTCAGAAGCTGAAGGCAAAGGCGGTTTCCTTCTGGTTGCCTATTATGATAACGAGATTGCAGGAGCTTTGGTGATGAATGAAACCGGGATGAGTGAATATATACCCGAAAATATACTCGTATACATTGCGGTTCATTCCAAATACCGGGGAAAAGGTTTTGGTGCTGAAATCATCAAAAAGTCCTTTGAACTTTCCCGAGGTGATATCAAATTACATGTGGAATATGACAACCCAGCCAAACGACTTTACGAAAAGCTGGGAATGAAAACAAAATATGCTGAAATGCGGCTTGAGAAAGGTAAATAATAATTTTAATACATTCTCCTAAGCATTTATTTTTAATCCGGTAAAAAGGAAGCATTTTTTGCTTTTACCGGGAATCAAAGACTGATCAAAATGGCAGAACTAGTTGTAAAGTCAGAAAATATCATTAAAAACATTCAAAAATTAGATTCGTATTTTAAGAACAGAAACACCCGATGGAGTCTTGTAAGTAAAGTACTTTCAGGAGACATAAGATTTCTTGAAAAAATCCTCATTCCTGAAGTAGTGGAGCAATTGCATTCGGTAGGCGATTCCAGGCTTTCAAGTCTCAGAAATATCAAAAAGGTTAATCCGGATATAAGGACCATTTACATCAAGCCTCCGGCAAAGCAGCTGACTAAACAAATTGTGTCATGCGCAGATATTTCCGTTAATACCAGCGCAGAAACCATTAAGATCCTTAATAAGGAAGCCGGGAAACTGAATAAGGTTCATAAGGTCCTCATATTTATTGAATTGGGTGAGTTACGTGAAGGTGTACTTCGAGAAAATATTATTAACTTTTACGAGGAGGTATTCACCCTTCCCAATATAGAAATCATCGGAATCGGATCCAATCTGGGATGTATGTACGGTATTGAACCTACCTATGATAAACTTGTCCAACTGGGTCTTTTCAAACAATTATTGGAAGAAACATTCAATAAGTCGATCGATCTCGTATCAGGAGGTAGCTCGATTACTCTGCCGCTTATCAAAAAAAATCTTGTACCTGAATCCATCAATCACTTTAGAATCGGAGAAGCGGCATTTTTTGGCACTTCTCCATTGGATGACAAACGATTCAACTCCCTCAGTACGAACACTTTTAACTTCAATGCAAACATTCTTGAAATGGAAGAAAAAAGAAACGTACCCGATGGTGTCATCGGTGAGGGAAATGTCGGTCATGTGGTACAGCCTGAAGAAAAAGATGAATCCGGTAAACACTACCGGGCAATTCTTGATTTTGGCCTGCTCGATGTTGATGTGAATGATCTTAAGGCTAAGGATAAAAACATCAATTTTGTAGGAACTACTTCAGACATGACCGTCTATGACCTTGGGAAAAACATTAATTCTAAAATGAAACAAAAATACCAGGTAGGAAACAAGATATTTTTCAAACCAAATTATATGGCAGTTGCCCGGTGTATGAACTCAAAATTTGTGGACTTAAAAATACAATAACCTTTTAGCGAATTCTTTGTTCATCCATTGATTATCGGAAAGAAATGGAGCCCGAATTTCCAATCCGGATTATTGAGTTTTAAATTCAAAAAACTGCCTTTTTACATAAAACATTGTTTATGAATTATATAACAAGGCATCTTGTACAAAAGAATTGCATTAATTTTTCTATTGTTTTATTTGCAAAAAAAATAAAAAGATTTAGCTTTGCGTCATCAAAATAAAGGCTCATTGATACACGGTCCGTTCGTCTAGGGGTTAGGACGCCAGGTTTTCATCCTGGTAACAGGGGTTCGATTCCCCTACGGACTGCTAAGATTTATTCATATAAAACAAAAATTAACAGATGCCTACTCACAAGTCTGCAGAAAAGAGGGTAAGACAAAGCCATAAGAAGAAGCTGCACAATAAGTATTATGCAAAATCCATGCGTACTGCAGTGAAAAAGCTCAGAAATACCACAGATAAGGAGAAAGCCCAGGAGCAGCTTCCCCGGGTATATGCAATGGTAGATAAACTGGCTAAAAAGAACATCATTCATAAGAACAAAGCTTCCAATTTAAAATCGAAGCTCACAAAACATGTAAATTCGTTGAGTTAAGAAGTATTGTTTGCCTTATTTATCAAATAAAAGCCGTCCATTTTCAATGGGCGGCTTTTTATGTTATACAATGAAATAATCCCCGGTTATTAATAAAAGAAATATCCAGCAACCCCTGAAACAAGGCTTCATCTACACCAGCTCCTTTAGCCGGCTTACATCCAGACGAAGGAATATAAACAACAGGATGGTAAAGGCCCAAAGGGAAGAACCCCCATAACTAATAAAGGGCAGGGGTATACCGATTACAGGTACCAAACCTATGGTCATACCGATATTGACCAGGAAGTGGAAAAAGATCACAGAAATGACTCCGTATCCGTAAATTCGGCTAAACAATGATTTCTGACGTTCGGCAAGGAAAATCAGACGCAGCAACAGCATAACAAACAGAGCAATAATTACAAAAGATCCTACAAAGCCCCATTCTTCACCGATTGTACAGAAAATAAAATCTGTGCTTTGTTCGGGCACAAAATCAAATTTGGTTTGGGTGCCGTTCAAAAATCCTTTGCCCTTAATACCGCCTGAACCAATGGCAATTTTCGACTGATTCACATTGTACCCGGCGCCCAGGGGATCGGATTCAAGGCCAAGCAGCTGACTGATACGGCGCTGTTGGTGGGTTTGGAGGAAATTGTTAAAGACATGGTCAACCGAATAGGTGACACCGATCGAGCCGAATACAAACAACAGAATCAGGTAAAAGCGGGGTATTTTATACCAGTAGGATATAATCAGATAGATGATGCTGGAAACCACCAGGGCCCCAAGTATTATAAAATAGATGGGGACGTTCCACTGAAAGTAATGATCGGCTCCGTAAAATATTCCACCGGTAATGGCAACCACAAGGCCGGATATAAGAAAATATTTAAATCTTCCGGTAAGGATCCACAGGAGTATAAGGGCAATTCCAATGGATCCGAAAATGATCGTTAATTTTTCCAGAATAAGCGCCAGGATAAACAATGCAAGCACATAAATGCCCAAAAGAAGAACGCTCAGTGATAAACCCTGTCTGTACAGAACCAGGATAAAGGCAACAAAAACCAGCGCTGAACCGGTATCACCCTGGATAAGGATCATGGCGGCCGGTGCCAGTATAATCATGGCAACCGTGACATAACTTTTAAAACGGTTCAATTTAACGTTAAAGGAGCTCAGATATCGTGCTAAAGCCAGAGATGTGGTTATTTTGGCAAATTCAGAAGGTTGAAACCTTACATTTCCAATCACAAACCAGGCTCTGGTTCCATGTATTTCCTCTCCTAACAGCGCTACGGCTATCAGAAGGAAAAGGACAACAAAATGGAGAAAGTATGAAAAGAAAGAATAAAAATTGCTGTCGATCGATATAACAATGAAAGCAATAACAAAAGCCGCAAAAATCCATATCATCTGCTTGCCGTAACGCTGGGAAAGATCAAATATACTTTGAGATTCTTCAGTATATACGGCAGAATAGATATTCAGCCAGCCAATAATCACCAATATCAAATACAAAAACACTGTAAACCAGTCGATATTGCTCCAGACATTAATCCGTCTCTTCATCATCTTCTTTGGGATTAAGCAAATTTGCGTTCAAAACATAATCTTCCCACCATTTCACTGAAATTTCCCGCTGAAGGTATTTTTCGATCATCAGCTTGGCAGTGGGGGCTGCCCATGTTGCACCAAATCCGCCGTTTTCAATATAAACGGCAAGAGCTATTTTAGGATCATCCTTGGGTGCAAAGGCAATAAAAATGGAGTGGTCTTTACCGTGAGGATTTTCTGCAGTTCCGGTTTTTCCGCAGACAGTAATATCTTCTATGGAAGCGGTACGGGCGGTGCTACCGGTTCCCGGTTCACCATTAACAGCCTGATCCATACCCTCAATTATCGGTGTAAAAACGGAAGAATCGATCATGGTTTCATGTCTCTCCCTGAATTTCGGAGCTATTTGCTCCTCTCCTTCAATGTTCTTAATCACGTGAGGCTTGTAATAATAGCCTCTGTTAGCTATAATGCCGGTCATATTAGCCATCTGGAGCGGGGTTATGCCAAGCTCACCCTGGCCAATGGCCAGTGAAATCACAGTTAAAAAGCTCCACCGGTTTTGCCCGTAATACTTGTTATAATAATTCACAGACGGAAGAAAACCCGATGCCTCATTGACCAGATCAATGTTCATCTTTTTACCAAATCCAAACGACTCGAGATATTGTTTCCAATTGGTAAAGGCTGACGAAACATTATTGAATTCGGGATCCTGCAAGATTCTTTTAAAGACGTTTGCATAATAGGTATTACATGAAACCTTAATTGAACCGATCAGGTCCTGGGGAGAAGGATGATTATGGCATCCCATGAAAAAACTCCCTGACCTGAAACCACCGTGACATTCGTAGGTAGTACTGTTATAAAGAACATCTTCCTGTTTACCGATCAAAGCGTTCACTACCTTAAAAGTGGACCCGGGTGGATAACGCGCCATAAGGGCCCGGTTAAACAAGGGATTCAAAGTATCAGAATCCAGCTTTTTAAAATTTTTGCTTCTCGGGCGGCCAACCAAAAATCCGGGATCATAAGTAGGTGAAGACACCAATGCTAGGATTTCGCCACTTTCCGGTTCAATAGCCACAATACTCCCAATCTTATTCTTCATCAATTTCTCTCCATACTGTTGGAGATCCATGTCAATGGTTGTGGTAAGGTTCTTCCCGGCTTCTGCCTTCCGGTCAAATCGCCCGTCCCGGTAGGGTCCTTTAATTCTGTTATGAACATCTACCAGATAGACATTCATTCCTTTTTCACCACGTAATTGTTCTTCATATGATTTTTCAATTCCGCTTATTCCTACATAATCACCAGCCTGGTAATAGTTATTGGTATCCACCATTTTATCGCTCACTTCCCCTATATAACCCAATACATGGGCAGCATCATCATATTCATATCGCCTAACTGTTCTTGGCTGTACAAAAAAGCCCGAAAACTTATACAACTGTTCCTGTAATCTGGCATATGTTTCGGAAGAAACAAGCTTGAGGATTACGGAAGGCTTATAGTAAGAATATTCTTTAGCTTCTTTGATCTTCTTGTTAAGATAATCCCTTTCAATATCCAACAAATTACAAAATTCGGTGGTATCAAATGATCCAAGATGCTGGGGAGTCACCATAATATCGTAAGCTGCCTGATTGTATACAAGCAGTTCACCGCTACGATCATAAATCAATCCCCTTGCAGGGTATTGTGTGATCCTCCTGACCACATTGTTTCGTGCTGATAATTGATATGAGTTATCAACCGCCTGAATAAAAAATAGCTTTATAAGGAAGATCAGGGCGGTGGCAATAACTATCACTCCAATAATATTTCGTCTGACAGCGTATGTATCCAAAGTTCACTTTCGTTATTTTTTTATAAACACCTTGATAAACAATATAAATACCAGGGATAAAACTCCGCTTAGTAATGCTCTGCTTAAGGTGTGAAAAAAGTCACTTAATTTAAATATCTCTATATAGAATAAAAACAAATGGTGGGCAATAATTAGTATGCCGCTGTATCTAAAATACCAACCCAAACCATAATCTCTTACAGACGGAGTGGTTTCAGGCTCATAGCCACCCCTGGGCTCAAGCGAGTGAAGTATAAATGGGCGTAAAAAAGCCATGAATACGCAAGCAGAAGTATGCATGCCAACTGTGTGGCTAAATAAATCTATGGTTAATCCCAAAATGAAGCCCAGAACCAAGAGACCCCATTTCGGCGTTTCGAATGGCAGGCTCAGAATAAACAGCACATAAATATACGGATTCAAATATCCTGCCAATTGAACGTTATTCATCAGCAGTACCTGAACAAGCACAAGAATCACAAAAGTCAGTATATATCGGGGAAGATAATTAATCATTGGGTTGTAAATTCATTTTCCAGTTCCTTCTGCTCTTCTTTCAACAGGTTTTCTACCACATAAACATTATTTAGTTTTTTAAAATCAGTAGATAATTCCACAGTTAATTCCAAAAATCGGCCTCCTTTCTCCTGATAATCCTCAACATAACCCACAAGAATGCCTTCGGGAAAGATGGCTGAATACCCACTGGTTATTACGGTATCTCCTTTAGTTACATCCACATGAAGGGGAATATCCTGGAGTTTTCCATAGCGGTAATCCCTTCCCGTCCAGTTAAAAGAGCCATAATAGCCACTGTTTTTCAATTTGGCGCTAACACTTAATTCGCTGTTCAAAAGAGAAATGACTGAAGAAAAATGTTCTGATACTCCTCTGACAACACCCACTATTCCTTTACTCGAAATAACGCCCATTTCAGGCTTAACTCCTGCGGCACGGCCTTTATCAAGCGTTATATAGTTGTGTTGTTTATTGATTGAATTGTTGAGTACCGTAGCCCGGATATAATAATATTGCTGATTGTATGCAGTATCGATTTTCCTCCTGAAAGAATCCACCTCGGTATCCAGATTTCTTACAATGAAGTTCCTTAGCTGAATATTTTCCTCCTTGAGTTTCCTGTTTTTTTCCCTCAGATTGAGATACTGTTCTATCTTTACAGTTTGATTGTAAAATCTTCCCTTGATGTTTCTGGCAAAACGTACGAAACTGGTATTCTGATAATTGTTATTCTGAATTAACAGATTAATGGCCAAAGCCTCAAGAAGTATAAAAAGCAATATAAAGTGATACCGCTGTAAGAATCTTAACAGACTCTGCATAGCTCAAACCTCATCAAAAAGAATTACCGCATCAGGAATGAAAAGTTTTCTACATTCTTCAGTGCTATTCCTGTACCTCGTGCAACAGCATGAAGCGGATCGTCAGCAACATGAAATTTGATCCCAATTTTATCAGTAAGCCTTTTATCCAATCCGCGCATCAGAGCGCCGCCACCGGTTAGGAAGATGCCTTCATTAACAATATCTCCATATAGCTCGGGGGGTGTTTGCTCCAGCACGCTTAATACGGCTGTTTCAATTTTATTTATGGATTTATCCAAACAATGGGCAATTTCCTGATATGAAATTGGGATTTCCACCGGCATGGCGGTCATCAAATTCGGACCTCTTACAACATAATCTTCCGGGGGATTTTCCAGGTCGGTAAGAGCTGAACCTACATGGATCTTAATTTCTTCAGCAGTTCGCTCTCCGATCTTAATGTTATGCTGATGGCGCATATAGGATTGTATATCGGCTGTAAAGCTGTCACCTGCAATCCTGATGGATTTATTGCATACTATACCTCCCAGGGCAATCACCGCCACCTCGGTGGTACCTCCACCAATATCCACAACCATGCTCCCCGAGGGTTCTTCTACATCGATGCCCATGCCTATTGCTGCGGCCATAGGTTCATAAATCAGGTAAACATCTCTCCCTCCTGCATGCTCGGAGCTGTCTCTTACAGCCCGAATTTCCACTTCAGTGCTGCCGGAAGGAATACAAACAACCATACGCAAGGTAGGAGCAAAAAATTGAGTTTTCCTGTTCACCATTTTAATCATACCGCGGATCATCTGCTCAGCAGCGTTAAAGTCGGCAATCACGCCGTCTTTAAGAGGGCGAACAGTTTTTATGTTCATGTGGGTTTTACCGTGCATCTGCCGGGCCTTTTCACCAATAGCAACCAACTTACCTGAACTCTGTTCAATTGCAACAATGGAAGGTTCATCTACAACCACTTTGTCATTATAGATGATAATGGTGTTGGCTGTTCCCAGATCAATCGCATACTCCTGGGTAAATAAAGAAAATAATCCCATTTTAATATCTTGTGTTTGTGTGGTTTTTGTATCAATAAATTTTTAGTGTCTAAAATGCCGTACATTAGTAAATACCATTGAAACCCCTTTTTGGTTACAAAAATCTATAGATTCCTGATCCCTTTTTGATCCTCCTGGCTGTATGACGGACTGAATGCCCTCCTGCTGGGCTATTTCCACAGAATCTTTAAACGGGAAAAAAGCATCTGAAGCCATAAAAGCGCCATTTAAATCGAAGCCAAAAGCCTTTGCCTTTTCTATAGCTTGCCTGAGCGCATCAACACGGGAGGTCTGACCCATTCCGCTTCCGTAAAGCTGATGATTTTTTGCCAGTACTATGGCATTGGATTTGGTATGCTTGACGATTTTATTGGCAAACAAAAGATCATTGATTTCCTTTTCTGTGGGGGCTTTTTCTGTAACGGTTTTGAGGTCGGTTCTGTATTCTGTGCGCAAATCCTTATCCTGAACAATAACGCCATTAAGAATTGACCTGTGCTGTTGTTTGGGAAGGAAAGAACTTTTCTGTACCAAAATGATCCTGTTTTTTTTCTGTTTCAGCACATCAAGGGCATCCTCGTTATATGAAGGAGCGATAATCACTTCGAAAAACAGCTTGTTGATCTCCTCTGCAACCTCTTTATCTAGAAGACTGTTGGTAACCAGAATACCACCAAAAGCCGATACCGGATCGCCTGCCAATGCGGCTTTCCAAGCCTCGGTCAGATCATTTTTTGTAGCCAGCCCGCAGGGATTGTTGTGTTTGAGAATAGCAAAAGTTTTGGGTTCGAAATCTTCAATCGCATGTACAGCTGCATCAATATCGATCAGGTTGTTGTAGGAAATCTTCTTCCCATGGAGCTGCTCGAACAATTGCTCAAAATCTCCGAAAAACATTCCCCGCTGATGCGGATTTTCACCATAACGCAATTCAGTGCCGCGTTTATGGCTTTGTTTGAAGGTGTTTTTACTGAATTCCCGGTTGAAATGGTTAAATATTACCGTATCGTAATGGGAAGAAATATTGAAAGCTTCGAGAGCAAAACCTTTTCTTTGTTCAAGATTCGTTTTACCCTGATTTTCCTCCAGAATATGGATCAAATCATCATAATATTCCTTTGAAGGAATGACCAAAGTATCATTGAAATTTTTTGCAGCTGCCCTAATAAGCGAAATTCCTCCAATATCAATCTTTTCAATGATCTCCTGCTCACTTGGTTCTTTTTCAACAGTTTCTTCAAATGGATAAAGATCTACTACCACCAGATCAATTTCAGGTATCTGGTATTGTTCCATCTCCTCCTGGTCCTGCTTTGAATCCCGGCGGGCCAGTATACCTCCGAAAACTTTTGGATGCAAGGTTTTAACCCTTCCTGAAAGAATTGAAGGATAATCGGTCACTTCCTCAACAGGAATTGCTTCAATACCCATGCTTTTTATATATTTTTGTGTACCTCCGGTGGAATAAATTTTTACATTTAAATCATCAAGTTTTTGAATGATTGGTTCAAGTTTATCTTTATTAAATACTGAGATAAGTGCAGAACGGATCTTTTTTAGTTGCGTCATTTCCAAATTTTTATTTTGTGGCACAAATTTACCAAAATAAATCTAAAATTCTTGCCTCAAAAATATGATTTAGCTCTGCGATTCCTAAAAAAATTGAGGTTTTTTTAAGATGTATATAAACTTTTTATTCTTAATTTTGATTGAAAATTTATAAAGCGATATGAGATTCATTGCCAATTTAAGGGAAGATTTGATCTCACCCTTGATTGGAATTATTACCGAATTTTCCACTGCCAGATCGGCTGCAAGGCTTAATCCGGTGGTTGCCACCAATACAACATTCTGATAAAAAAATGAAAATAAACCATATAAATGAAAACAACAATGAAAAGATTTGGTATAGTTGGATTGATATTGATTTTATCCATTCTGGGTTGTACCAGGAATCAGAAAGAAAAGACAAAAGAAAATGATGTGGATTCAGCTATTTTAACCGTAGGCCAGGTAATGGACAGTCCCGGGGAATTTACAAACAACAGGATTACAGTAGAAGGTATGGTAACCCATGTGTGCCGGCACGGAGGCAAAAGACTGCATCTTTCCGCTTCCGGTTCAGATTTAAAACTGCGGGTCAGAACCGGTGAAAATGTACCACCTTTCAAGAGATCTCTGGAAGGAACCACCATTCGTATAAGCGGTAAGATTTCTGAAGAGCGCTTTGACCAGGCTTACCTTGAAAAGCTCAAACAAGGGGAAACAAAGAAAGAAAGCCATGAAGAGCACAACAATGTTCCTTCATCTTCAGAAGGTGTTTCTCAGGCTTATATCAACGAATTGGAACAACGAATTAAAAGTTCCGAAAAAGGATACATCTCACAATACTGGCTGACCGCAGAAAAAGTCTCCAAAAAATAAACATGAACTGGCGAAAACTCAACAGAATATTACACAGGGATCTGGGATACTTCTTTTTCGGGATGACCATCATTTATGCCCTTTCGGGTATAGCACTCAACCATCTGGACGACTGGAATCCAAGCTATGTGATCACCCAAGAAGAATTTACCCTGGAAAATCTGCCGGAAAAAAAGTCCCGGATTGACCAAAGCTACGCCCGCAGTGTTGCAGCAAAATTTGATGAAAAGGACAGCTTTAAAAATTACTACTTCCCGGAGCCCGGTCAACTAAAAATCTTTATTGAGGATGGCAGCATTGAGGTAAATCTTAAAAGCGGAGAAGGAAGCATTGAGAAATCGGAGAAACGTCCCGTTTTCTACCAGGTCAATTATCTTCACTATGACCCGGGAAAATGGTGGACCTGGTTTTCCGATATTTATGCGACAGGGCTTATCATTATAGCGATTACAGGCCTATTCATACTCCGGGGTAAGAAAGGCATTAAGGGAAGAGGAGCCTGGCTAACCACGCTGGGAATTATTGTGCCTGTTATTTTCCTTATTGTGTACAATCATTTATAATATTCCATAAAATGTTCTTCCAATCATCAAGTAGAGGAAAAGGCCCATAATATCATTAACAGTAGTAATAAAAGGCCCTGTAGCGAGAGCGGGATCAATCTTAAATTTGTTAAGCAACAAAGGAACAAAAGTGCCGAATATTGAGGCAAAAAGAATGCCGGAAAACAGGGCAGTGCTAACTGTGATCGTCAATGCAAAGGAATCACTGACAAACAAGTTATAAACAAAAATAAGGGTTGACAATATCACTCCGTTGATAGAAGCCACAGCGAGTTCTTTAAGCAATTTTTGCCCAATTCCGGCGATTCTCAGTGATTTATCGGCCAAAGACTGGACAATGATCGAAGAAGACTGGACGCCCACATTTCCGCACATTGCTGCAATTAATGGAAGAAAAGCTGCCATTTCAGGATAAATACGGAGGTCTTGCTCGTATTTCCCTATGATTATAGCACCTAAAATACCACCAAGCAAACCTATAATCAACCACGGTATTCTTGCACGTGTGTGGTGAAAAGCATTGTCAGAGGGTTCCACGTCCTCTGTAATACCAGATATCAACTGATAATCCCGTTCTGCTTCTTCACGTATCACATCCACAACATCATCTATGGTAATTCTGCCTACCAAACGCCCCAGAGGATCAACCACAGGCAGAGCAACCAGGTCGTATTTATCCATCACATTCGCGACATCTTCTGAAGGGGTATCGGTTTTGACCGAAATCACATCGGTATTGATAATATCCCTGATCTTTGCAGTGCTCGGAGTAAGAAGCAATTTTTTAAGAGACAGCGTACCCTTGAGTTTATTATCGTCATCCACTACATATACATAATATACTTCGTTAACATCGGCAGCCTGTTTGCGCATTTCTTTAAGGCAGGTGGTAATGTTCCAGTTTTCATTCACTGAGATGAGCTCCTTCGCCATCAATCCGCCTGCCGAGTTCTCATCGTAACTCAAAAGATCCACAATGTCGCCTGCTTGTTCAAGGTCCTCCACATAGGAAAGCACCTCATCCCGCTTATCCTCGGATAACTCACCCAATACGTCTGCAGCATCGTCCGAGTCCAGTTTATCGATAAACTGTTTGGCAATTACATCTCCAGGAAGCACTTCAAGAAAACGTTCCCGGTCGTCCTCCTCCAGCTCGATAAGCACATCTGCCGCTTTGTCTCCATCAAGCATAATATGAATAAAACGAGCTTCCTCAATATTTAACTCGTTATAAATCTCAGCAATGTCGGCAGGATGAAGATCTGCAATCATTTTATAAGCGCCATCTTCATTCTGGTTGTCGATACGTTCCCTCAGCTCATCCACGTATTCCTTTGTCAGTTCAAAATTCATTGTATTGGCCATCTCTATGGTTTTAATTTATTCCTGCGACAATTTTCCGGTAATTTCAACGAAATCATTAACTGCCAATTGTTCGGGCCTTCTCTTTAATCGTTCGTCTTTCACCTCCAAATTTAATAAAAAGCTTTTTAAGGAATTGGATAAGATTTTCCTTCTCTGATTAAAACTTTCCTTCACGATACGAAAAAACAGATCCTCATCGCATTCTAGATGCTGTTTTTTATTCCTATATAACTGGATCACCGCTGATTTCACCTTAGGTGGCGGCGTAAAGGATTGAGGGCCTACGGAGAAAAGAATTTTGATCTGATAAAATGCCTGAAGAAGTACACTCAGTTTACCATATTCTTTTGATCCGGGCGGGGAAGCAATACGGTCAGCCACCTCTTTTTGCACCATACCTATAAGAAAAGGGACTTTATTTCGGTTTTCCAAAACCTTAAAAAAAATCTGGCTGGAAATGTTATAGGGAAAATTGCCAATTAAAGATATGGGTAAGGTAAAATAATTTTCCAGATTTAATTTCAGAAAATCCTGACGGATCAGATGAGAAGCCAGTCCGGGATAAACACTAACCAGATAATTAATCGATTCCTGGTCGACTTCGACTGCATACAAGTGATCTCCAAAATATTCCTTTAATAAACCGGTTAAGACACCCCTTCCAGGACCTACTTCAAGTATATCCGCAGTAGGGGCATCCCTGAAATGTTCCACAATTTTCCGGGCAATATTCTTATCCCAAAGGAAATGTTGTCCCAGCGCTTTTTTCGGTCTTACCATTATAGCCATTGAATTGGGATGGTAAAGTTCGTAAAAATTATCTGACTGTATAGAAAACAGAAAAAATACCTACCCGTCAAACAATAATTTAAGTTGTAATTGGTCATGGATCATTCGGTTTCCATAAGCAAAAAATTTTACAAATTCTTTTGAAAATTTTGAAAATCATTTTGACATGCATGGTTGTTATTTACAGTGTTATTTCTAGAATGGCTTAATGATGTTTATATGATCCGAAATCTGGTAAATATAGTAATGTGTTTTGTAGTGCTTGGTGCAACTGGCGGACTGGTTGTCAGCAAACATTATTCAAACGGACAACTCTTTTCCGCTTCACTCTTTTCCAATCCTGAGAGTTGCTGCGATGAGGGGGATCATGAGGATAACTGCTATGAGGAAACTGAAATATTAAAGATAACCAATCCCCTTCACTCAACATATCAGAAAACACTTGTAAAACATTCAACGGATCTTATAAGTGTTGATTTCAATATTCTGCTTGCAGAGCAGGCTGTATTCCCCAATACCATCTATCATCCAAAAATTTACCCTCACAAAATCCCCTTGAGGGAATTTCTTCAGGTATTCATCATTTGATAGCCTACTTTTTCGGCTCTACTTGTCCTGTTAATTTACCGAATAATCACAAATACGGCTTTTAACGCTCGTTCGGTAACTTTTCAACTCCGGTTGCGTGATTCTTTCATTCATCCGCAAGGGGAAGTAGATAATAGAAGTTATTATTTTTCAAATGGATACAATGATTTAGTTAAAAAACAAAGACATGCTGAACAAAGTAATTAAATATTTTCTTGAAAATCGTCTGATCACCATAATATTGCTGGTTCTTCTGGTGAGTTGGGGAATTATCGTATCCCCGTTTAACTGGAAAAGCAACCTTTTGCCCAGTGATCCGGTTCCGGTGGATGCCATTCCGAATCTTGGAGAGAACCAGCAAATCGTCTTCACGAAATGGCCGGGGCGCTCCCCGCAGGATATCGAAGATCAGATTACCTATCCCTTAACCACTACGTTGATGGGGATACCGGGTGTTAAAACCATTCGCAGTTCTTCTATGTTCGGTTTTTCAAGTATTTATGTAATCTTTGAGGATAAAGTTGATTTTTACTGGAGCCGAACCCGGATCCTGGAAAAGCTGAACTCCCTACCGCAAGATCTCCTGCCGGATGGAGTCCAGCCTTCATTGGGACCGGATGCAACAGCACTTGGCCAGATATACTGGTATACTCTGGAAGGAAGAGATAAAAACGGAAATCCGACTGGAGGATGGGATCCCCATGAATTGCGTTCAATACAGGATTATTATGTGAAATACGCGCTCTCCTCGGCCAAAGGGGTTTCCGAAGTAGCTTCCATAGGGGGTTATGTCAGGGAATATCAGATCGATGTGCGTCCGGCAGCCATGAAATCTTATGATGTAACCCTAATGGATATCATGAATAGTGTAAAGAACTCGAACCTGGATGTTGGAGCCAGAACATTGGAGCTCAATAATGCAGAATACCTGGTACGGGGACTTGGTTACATTGAAAATCTCGGGGATCTGGAAAACTCAGTAGTAAAATCATACAACCACACACCTATAAGAATTAAAGATGTGGCTGAGGTAAAATACGGCCCTGCTTCACGCCGCGGGATACTTGATAAATCGGGAGCAGAAGCAGTAGGTGGTGTCGTGGTATCACGCTATGGAGCCAATCCCATGCAGGTAATCCAAAACGTAAAAGATAAGATCAAGGAGGTAGAGGAAGGCCTCCCATCCAAAACGCTGGCAGATGGTTCTACCTCAAAGGTGAAGATCGTTCCGTTCTACGACCGCACGGAGCTGATACAAGAGACCATTGGTACACTGGAAGAAGCTTTGAGCCTGGAGATTCTCATCACCATTATTGTGGTGATCATCATGGTGATGAATCTTCGTGCATCCATGCTGATTTCAGGCGTGTTGCCAATTGCTGTTTTGATCTCCTTCATTGCTATGAAATACATGGATGTAACAGCCAACATCGTAGCCCTGTCAGGAATAGCCATAGCCATTGGTACTATGGTAGACATGGCGATTGTGCTGGTAGAGAACATCGTCAAACATCTGGACAGGTCCGACCCGGAAGAATCAAGGCTGCAGGTAGTATATCGTGGCACTACGGAAGTGGCCTCTGCTGTTGTTACCGCAGTGCTGACTACCATCATTAGTTTTATACCGGTATTTACTATGGAAGGAGCTGAAGGAAAGCTCTTTATACCACTTGCATTTACCAAAACTTTTGCTCTGGCCGCAGCAATTATTGTATCCATCTTCATTATTCCTACACTGGCCTATTTGTTCTTTTCAATCAAGATCAAGGGTTACCAAATCCGGAGAGTCATCAACGGACTTATCATGGCAGGAGGCTTGTACATTGCTGTTTTTTATCAACCATGGGCAGGAATCATCATCATGCTTTTCGGAGCAATAAGTTTTGCCGGCTCCTTCTTAAAAAAAGATCAGAAGAAATATAGCATGTGGGCCACCAATGCACTGGCGGTCATAACGGTATCATTCATTCTCGCAAGGGAGTGGTTGCCATTGGGGCCGGAAAAAACGCTGTTTACCAACATATTTTTTGTACTGTTGATCATCGGGTTGCTTCTCACCCTATTTGCCTTGATTATCAAGTATTATAAACATATTCTTAACTGGAGTTTAAGAAACAAGGCAACATTCCTCAGCGTACCAACCTTTATTCTGATATTGGGTTTGGTAATATGGATGGGATTCAACTCCATTTTCGGATTCATTGCCAAAGGATTTGATGAGATCAATGTTAATATACGTACCACAGAAGTCTGGAGCACTTTGGCCCATACATTTCCGGGGGTAGGAGAAGAATTTATGCCTGCCCTTGATGAGGGATCATTCCTGTTAATGCCGACTTCAATGCCTCATTCGGGTATAGAAGAGAATAAAAAGATCCTGAAGCACCTGGATATGGCCGTTTCAGCAATACCAGAAGTTAAATCCGTAGTAGGTAAGGCAGGACGGGTTGAATCGGCGCTAGATCCGGCGCCCTTGTCGATGTTTGAAAATATCATCACTTATAAATCAGAGTATATTACGAATGATGAAGGACATCGGGTTCGCTTTCGTGTGGACGATGAAGACAACTACGTAAGAGATTCGGCAGGAAATCTTATCAAGGATGATAATGGAAAATATTTCCGTCAATGGCGGGATCACATACAGTCTCCTGATGATATCTGGGATGAGATCGTAAAGGTAGCCAAATACCCGGGAGTAACTTCTGCTCCAAAGCTACAGCCCATTGAAGCCAGAATGGTGATGCTGCAAAGTGGCATGAAAGCACCGATGGGGATAAAGGTATCGGGTCCGGATCTTCAAACCATTCAGGACTTCGGCTTGAAGCTGGAACAACACCTCAAACAGGTGCCAAGTATAAAGAGCCAATCGGTATTTGCTGACAGGGTTGTCGGAAAGCCTTACATGGAAATCGATCTGGATCGCAAGCGTATGGCCCGTTATGGTTTGTCGGTCAGAGAGGTACAACGATATCTCGAAGTAGCTGTTGGTGGCATGAAGCTCACCAACACAGTAGAAGGCCGTGAGCGTTATCCTGTGCGGGTACGGTATCCCAGAGAACTCAGGGAGGATCCTGAATCGCTTGGAGAAATCCTTATACCTGCAAAGGGAAAAGTCCAAATCCCACTTGAGGAGGTTGCAAACATCAATTATAAAAAGGGACCCCAGGCCATTAAGAGTGAAAACACATTCCTGATCAGTTACGTCATTTTCGATAAAAAAGAGGGCAATGCTGAGGTGGAAGTGGTAAACGAGGCCAGGGATTATCTCAACGGAATGATAGAAAGTGGCGAGCTTGTTGTTCCAAAAGGAGTGAGCTATACCTTTACGGGAAGCTACGAAAACCAGGTAAGGGCTGAAAAACGCCTGTCCTTTGTAGTGCCCCTGGTCATGATTATTATCTTTCTAATCCTTTATATGCAGTTCCGGTCGGTACCTACCACACTGATGGTTTTTTCAGGCGTTGCGATAGCCTTTGCAGGTGGTTTCCTCATGATCTGGCTTTATGCTCAGGGATGGTTCATGGATTTTGAGGTGTTTGGAACCAATGTGAGGAACCTCTTCCAGATGAAAACTATCAACCTGAGTATAGCAGTGTGGGTTGGATTCATTGCACTCTTTGGCATCGCAACAGACAACGGTGTGGTCCTGGCTGCATATCTGAAACAGGTATTCGAGAAAAACAAACCGGAGGATGTACAAACCATACGGGAAGCAGTGCTGGAAGCCGGTCAAAAACGTATACGCCCGACACTGATGACCACCGCGACCACACTGCTGGCTCTGTTACCCATACTGTCTTCCTCAGGACGAGGATCTGATGTAATGATACCTATGGCCATTCCTACCTTCGGGGGAATGAGCATACAGATCATTACTCTGTTTGTGGTACCCATACTCTATTCAAAATGGAAAGAATCAAAACTTAAAAAGGAAAGATCATGATGAAACGCACCTATAAATATTTGATTATTCTAATTCCGGTTGCCATGTTATTTTCGGGTTTAGTCAGGGGACAATCCCTGAATGACTACCTGCAGGAAGCAGGAAAAAATCATCCGGGGCTGCAGGCAGCCTGGCACGAATACTATGCCGCTCTTGAAAAAGTACCCCAGGTTGGTACGTTGCCAGATCCGATGCTGAGCTTTGGCTTTTTTGTAAGTCCCGTGGAAACACGACTTGGCCCTCAGCAATTTAAAGTGTCAGTTTCCCAGATGTTTCCATGGTTCGGTACATTGAAAGAAAAAGAAAAGGCTGCTGCCGAAAAAGCCAGGATAAAATATCAACAATTTCTGGACCTGAAAAATCAAGTTTACAAACAGGTGAAAACCCAGTGGTATCAATTGTACAAAACAAGTCAAGCCATTAGGATCACCAGGAAAAACCTGGAAATTCTCAGTTCATTGAAAGCATTAAGCAGGAGAAATTATGAAACAGGAAAAAGTGAAATGGCAGATCTCTTGCGTGTTAATGTTAATATACGGGAACAGGAAAACAAACTAGATGATCTTCAGGAGCAACTGGCTACACAAAAAACAGAATTTAATCTGCTGTTGAACCGTGAGGGTGGGGATTCGCTCGCCACGCCAGTGAGCATTCAGCTGGACACTTTTAACACCGTGGCATACCGTGATTCCATAAGAAAAAATCCGAAATTAACGGCGCTCAGCCATAAAGAAACAGCGCTGGAACATCAGTACGAGGTGGATAAGAAAAAGGGTTACCCCAGCATTTCACTGGGCCTGGATTATGCAGTGCTTGGTAAGCGCCAGGATATGCAGGTGGAACAAAACGGAAGAGACGTCATCATGCCAATGGTTGGATTTTCTTTACCTCTTTACAGAAAAAAATACAAGGCCATCAAACAGGAAACAAGAATGAAGCTGGATGCCGTTCAGTATGAGCAGAAAAACAGGCTCAATAACCTCTCTTCGCAATACAAAAAGGCGGAAGAACAATATGCAGATGCGCTCAGGAAAGTTGATCTCTATAAGGAACAGGTTGAAGAGACCGAAAGGATTTACAAGCTTCTTAAAACAAATTATTCCACAGATGGGGAGAACTTTTTCGAGCTCTTGCGCACCCGTCTGATGGTGCAAAAATATGAACTCAAACTGGAAAAGGCAAAAGCCGATCAAAATATAGCCGTATCGACACTTAAATATTTAACCAATCAAAATCAATCGCAATGAAAAATATAAGAATTAAACGTAATGATCTGATAAGAGGCGGGTTGCTCATTGCAGCCGGTACGCTCTTTGGAGCTCTTGTTTTCAGCTCCTCCGGGGAACCACAGCAGGTAGCAACAAATGCAGGACACAATCATCAACAAGATACAAATCAGGCAACTGAGGAACAAGGAACTGTTTGGACTTGCTCTATGCACCCACAGGTACGTCAGGACGAGCCGGGCGACTGCCCGATTTGTGGTATGGAGCTTATTCCCGCAGAAGAAACCAAAGGTAACCAGGAACCCACTGAACTGGAAATGACGGAAGAAGCTTTAAAGTTGGCTGAGATACAGACAACCAGAGTAAGCAAAAGGGTTCCATCAAAAGAATTACGCCTGACGGGTAAAATAGAAGTAGATCAAAGAAAGGTATATACCCAATCCAGCCACTTTCCGGGAAGGATTGAGAGGCTGCATCTAAATTTCCTTGGAGAATATGTTAAAAAAGGACAAACGATTGCAACTGTATATTCTTCCGAGCTCATTGCAGCCCAGGAAGAATTACTGGAGGGCCTGAAAACCAGAGAGTCCAATCCACGTTTGCTCGAAGCCGCCCGGGAAAAACTGCGGCAATGGAAGCTAAGTAAAGAACAGATCAGAAACATAGAGCAGAAGGGCGAAATTACAGAACATATGGAAATCAAAGCAAATGTTAGCGGTATTGTGCATAAAAAGATGGTCAATGAAGGAGATTATGTCAAAAAAGGTTCCATGCTTTATCACATAGCCAAAATTGATTCGGTGTGGGTTATGTTTGATGTTTACCAAAAAGATGTACCCCTGATCAACGAGGGTGACCAGATCGACTTTACCGTTTCCAGTGTTCCGGGAAAGACTTTTAATTCCACCGTCACCTTTATCGATCCCCTGATGGATGAAAAAAGCAGGGTGGCCAGGATAAGAGCAGAAGCAGGAAATCGGGAAGGACTGCTTAAACCAGGCATGTTTGCCGAAGGTACGATGACCTCAGATAACATCGGCTCCGGGGAGGAATTAATCATTCCCTCAAGTTCAGTGATGTGGACGGGGAAACGTTCTGTGGTTTACGTGAAACAACCGGAGCGGGAAAGACCAACCTTCGCATTGCGGGAAATAGTATTGGGACCTTCTCTTGGAGATTCCTATATGGTCCAGGAAGGATTGGAAAGAAACGAAGAAATTGTAACACACGGTACATTTGCAGTGGATGCCGCAGCCCAGCTGGCAGGAAAGCCAAGCATGATGAACCAGGATATTGGGAAAACCTCAACAGAACATGAACACCAGGCAATGGGAGAAACGACCGGCCAAAAACCAACAGAAGATAAAGATCCGGTTAAAAACCTAACCTGGCCTGATTCCCAGAAGGAATCTTATAAAACCCTTGTGGATCATTATCTTGCTCTGAAAGAAGAACTGGTAAACGACAAAAAAGATGAAGTCCATGCCGGAGAAATGCTTACAGCGCTTTCTGCTGTTGAAATGAATGCCTTTTCACATGAAGCCCACAAAATATGGATGAAGCTTCAGAAAACCATCCATACAAAAGCAAAGGCAATTTCAAATGCTGAGAAACTGGAAGAGCAAAGAAATCAATTTATAGCTCTTTCCGAGGCTATGATCAACCTTGTAAAGACCTTCCAGGCACCAGGAGGGAAGCTGTTTGTTCAGTTTTGCCCCATGGCCAACGAAAATAAAGGAGCTTTTTGGTTAAGCCCACAGGATCAGGTCAGGAATCCTTACTATGGTGACCAGATGCTGACTTGTGGAGAAGTAAGGGAAGAAATTAAAGGGCAGTAAATAGTATATCCATGCACTAATAAATAATCAAGTATGCAACATAAATATTTTGGATTGTTCCGCAGAATCCTCTGTGAATACTTCGCGATCGAATGAATGAAATCACCGACAAGGTTCTCGGAACATTTCAGAATATTTCTACGAACTATTTGATAATAAACAAGCTTTAAGCGCATGCAACAATTTGAAGACTTTGATGTTATCCATATAAACCAAATTCTATGAAACCGGAAAAAGCACTCAATATAGCTTTTGCATTGAGTATCATCACAATTACCTATAATATAGTCGAAGGTCTTATTTCAGTAACCTTTGGAATGGAAGATGAGACCCTTGCCTTACTTGGATTTGGTGTTGATAGCTTTGTGGAGGTAATTTCAGGTTTGGGTATTGCCCACATGATCTGGCGAATGAAATTTGGAGGCGGAGAAACCGGCGATCGATTTGAGAGGATGGCCCTCAGAATAACCGGCTTCAGCTTTTACTTGCTTACTGGTGGACTGGTAGCAGGGGCAGCCATTAATTTTATTCAAAACAACCAGCCCGTAACTACTGTTGTAGGGATCATCATCTCCATAATTTCTATATTGACTATGTTTTTTCTCATGCGTTATAAACTAAAAATAGGAAAAATTTTGAATTCAGATGCCATTTTGGCCGATGCCAATTGTACTCGTTCCTGCTTTTATCTGTCAATCATTCTTTTGGCTTCAAGCGGCTTTTATGAGATCTTTCAGATCGGTTATATTGATACTATAGGATCTCTGGGAATTGCGTGGTTCGCTTTCAGTGAAGGCAGGGAGGCATTCGAAAAAGCCAAAAGTGAAAATTTGAGCTGCTGTGCAGGAGCTTGTAGCTATAAATGATTCAGGTATCCAGAATTTCAGTTATATGTTTTATAACATCAATTCATCGTTTTACCGCAACCATGCAAATTTGATAAATAAGTAATTTATTGCTTGTTTATATGTATTTTGTATTGTCAACATAAAATTGTTTATATTTGTGCTACCAAAATGATAGGATTAATAAGATAAATTTAAGTATAATTAAAAAACAGAACTATGAAGAAATTAAGTATTTTATTAAGCTTTATAATGATCGTTTCGCTCTCCTATGGTCAGTTAACAGGTAATGAGGAAGGAGAAGAAGACAACAGCCGTGCGCTGCAATATTTTAGACAACCCGGATATGAAGGATTGAATGTGTTTGAAACCCCAAAAGAAACCGAAGTGGAATATGATGGCGTGGAAGTCCGCGTAGGCGGCGATTTTGCTCTCCAATTCCAGGGGTTGAGCCATTCTAACGCTGACGGAGCGCCTCAGTTGGTTGAACTGGGCAGCAATGTCAACCTCCCTACAGCCAATTTAAACATTGATGTTCAGCTCCAGGAAGGAATGCGTATGCATCTTAGAACTTATCTCAGTTCACGCCATCATAACGACACCTGGGTTAAGGGAGGCTATGTTCAGGTTGACAGGCTGGATTTCATAAAAGAAGGGCTGGCTTCAGGCCTTATGGATATCTCCACCTTCCGTGCAGGAGTTGATGAGCTCAATTATGGGGATGCCCATTTCAGAAGAAGTGACAATGCCCGTGCCATTTATAATCCCTTTGTAGGAAATTATATCATGGACGCATTTACTACAGAACCGTTTTTGGAAATTAACCTGCAGCCCAATGACTTAATTCTTGTCGGAGGTTATAGCAATGGTCTGCTTAATCCAACGGTAAACAAAGCTATTACTCAATGGGGAACAGGGAGATATCTGGGAACCGCTGAATGGAAAACTACCGTATACGGAAAAGTTGGTATTGACAAGCAGGTAAATAACAACCTGCGGGTTCGCCTGACCGGGTCATTTTACAACGCCCCGGGAGCAGACAATGGGAACCATCTCTACGGAGGAGACAGAGCAGGGGCCCGTTATTATGATGTATTCAGCTATATTGCCAGTGACTCGTCTTCCGTAAATTCCGACTTTGCCAGTGGTAGATTCGACCCGGGCTTCAATAAGGAAACCGCTTTCCAGATCAACCCCTTCATCAAATACGGCGGACTGGAATTCTTTGGCGTATTTGAACAATCCATGGGTAATAACGGAGACGCCGACCGGGAAGATGGACGTTTCACGCAAATCGGAGCTGAACTTCTCTACCGTTTTGGGACATGGAACCAGTTTTATATCGGTGGCCGGTACAACTCGGTTTCCGGATACGGAGATTATGCTGAAGGTGGCACAAAGCCGAATACCAAAACCACCAACAGGGTAAACCTGGGTGGTGGCTGGTTCATTACCAAACATACCCTCGTAAAGCTTGAATACGTCAGCCAGAATTATAATGAAAACTTCAGAGGTACATGGGGCAATCCGGATGCTCCC
The DNA here is from genome assembly GCA_964399175.1 of uncultured Bacteroidales bacterium. GTDB lineage: Bacteria > Bacteroidota > Bacteroidia > Bacteroidales > UBA12077 > JAGXLC01. Next base: position 32,925 of record CAYNPZ010000017.1, read on the forward strand.
AATGAACTAACGAACGGAAAATTCAGCGGTATAGTGCTTGAATCTGTCATCTCGTTCTAAGCACCATGATAATAGCCTCTTTACCCTTTCAGGTAATAAGGTAAAGGGGTTATTATTTTAATTAATTTTCTTTGGAAACCAATAATCCAATAAATACTTTAAATTGAAATTCAACACAAAAACCAGGTACGGCATACGCACCATGCTGGAAATTGCGCTTAAAAGCGATGAGAATGGAATTTATCAGAAAGAAATTTCAGAAAATCAGAAAATCTCCTTTAAGTATCTTGATCAGATTGTATCGGCGTTAAAAGCGGCAGGGCTAATTACACCCGTAAAGGGTAAAAAAAGCGGTTACATCCTGGCAAGAGAAGCAAGGAAGATAACCATGTATGACATTTTCAAAGCTTTTGAACCGGACATGAACATTGTGGATTGTCTTTCTGAAAATATACAATGCGAGGATGAAAACCACTGTGCTCCGAGAGATTTTTGGGAAGACCTTAACAACCTAATTATTGACTATTTTTCGAAATATACGCTAAAAGATCTGATGGAACGGCAAAAGAGTTACAATAACAGGACAACCGAAGAATATCAGACAAAAGATGAGCACTGATCAAATGAATTTCTAATGGCCACGAACTTTTCGTAGCTACCAAAATACACATATACAGAAGAAAGTATAAATTCAAACTTTTCCAATGATTTTAAAAAGAATAAAAACAGAATAACGATGAAATCTAAAACTATAAAATTCAGAAAAAAGACAATATCCAGGTTAATTACCCTGATATTGATTAATATGCTCATTGCTTTGCCCGCAATGACGCAGGATAAAATAGAGCTCAACATTGCATCCAATACAGATTTGTCCTTTGACGGGACTTCCAATGTCCATGACTGGAATTGCAAAGTAACTGAAATCCAAGGGAAAGGAGCGTTTGCCAAAGCGCTTTTAAACGGCAGCAATTCCCCGGACAATCCTATAAAAAATGTTAAACTTACCATTCCCGTAAAAAGCATCAAAAGTGGTAAGGGTAAAATGGATGATATAATGCATGATGCTCTGAAAGCAGAGGAATATCCCAATATTGAATACGAACTGATCGGCTCGGAGGTCATCAGCCAAAACGGAGATGAATTTACAGTACAAACCAGTGGCAATTTGACGGTTGCAGGAGTAAGCCGCCAGATATCGATGCAGGTGGAGGGGAAAAAGATAAATGGACAGGCTGTCAAATTTACAGGAGCCAAAAATCTGAAAATGACCCGGTTCAATATTGAACCCCCTAAAGCATTGTTTGGGGCAATCCGGTCAGGTGATCAGGTTGATGTTCAATTTACGGCTGTATTCCAGCAATAAAGCCGGTATTTTAATATGGCCGGATATCGTGGATTATTGATCCTCAAACTCTTAATTTTGCTGCCTTCTTTTATTATTCCTGCTCAGAATCCTGAAAAACTAGAATTAAAAGAGGGCAGCAAAATCTGGCTTGAGGGAAAAACCAATATAAGCCAATATTACTGCTCGATAGACAGTTTCCGGTTTGAAGCAGATGGCACTTTCCGGCATGAAACCGTGGACAAGGATTCACTTGTCATCCAACCGGATCATCTTTCGCTCACACTGTATATTAGTGACATTCAATGCGGTAACAAATTAATGAACCGGGACGTTCATGAGGCGCTCAACTATCCTGAAGACCGGGAAATAATTTACACTTACAAGGGTCTGGATGTTACACCTGAAATAAACAACATCTATACATGGAATCCACTTAAAATAAAAGGAATTCTGGAAATAAAAAATGTTAAAAACCAGGCGTTCTTTCCGTTACGTGTAAAACATCTGGAGAATCATCGTTTTCATGTGAAAGGAAAGCACACCATAGACATGATTCAGTACAACGTTCAGCCACCTTCGAGGTTAAACGGGCTTATTCAGGCCCGCAGAAAGCTAACCGTACATTTTGATATTGTAATAGGGTTGCAATCCTGATAAACTGAGAGAAACGGGAAGACGAGAAAGTGAGAACCGTAAATCCGGGATTTTAATCCCTAACTGTGGATTAACAGTATTAACATCAAAAAAGACCGGCAGATGAATTTGCCGGTCTTTTTTGTTATAGAACAAAGATCCATTAAAGCTTTTTGGGATGTTTTCCGTCAAGGAAGTGTTTCTCAATTTTTTCAAGGGAATGACCCTTGGTTTCGGGGATATAATAATAAATAAAGATCAGTCCAATAATACCAACCACTGCATAAATAAAGAAAGCACCACCAGGGTTAACGAGCATACCTTCTCCTGCCGGATGGGACATTTCGCCTGTAACTGCTCTGCCAAGCGAAAGGAATGTATTGGCGATTAAAAAGTTAGCCACCCAATTCACCATTGTGGCAATACTCATGCCCAAGCCTCTGATCTTTGTAGGATAAACCTCTGAAATCAGTACCCATGCAATAGGTCCGAGGCTCACAGCAAAGAAAGGGATATAAATGATCATGCTGACAAAAGCAATCCATTTAAGTCCGGCAATTCCTATTGACTGATAGAATGTAAAGCTTATACCCAGTGCGAGAAGTGCCACAATCATTCCGATCAATCCAAGATAAAGCAAGGGCTTTCTTCCCCAGCGATCAATCAGATAAATCGCTACCACCGTGAAGAGTACATTAACAAAACCAATGGGTAATGAGGGGAGTATGGCATTATAAACGGGATCTCCCGCTTCGGCACCGAACCCTGCCATTTCAAATATTGTAGGTGAATAGTATATGATGGTATTAATTCCTGTAAGCTGCTGGACAAGCATTATACCAACCCCGATGATAAGGGCGGGACGAACCCATTTGGCACTCAATGCTTTGAGTATTCCGGGCTGTTCTCTTTCTTTCTGAATGTTTGTTTTAATCTGCTCCAATACCTCATCTCTCTTGGGCTCTCCAACCCTATCCAGAACTTTCTTTGCCTGGCTCTCGGTTTTATAATTCATTAACCAACGCGGAGTTTCGGGGAGGAAAAACATGCCAATAAACAAAATAAGTGAAGGAACCAAACCCACGAGAAACATCCAGCGCCATCCCTCGTCAAAACCTGCAAAACCCAGATCAACCAGATAGGATACAAAAATACCTACAGTTATAGCCAATTGGTTAATGGAAACCAGGGCTCCGCGTACGTGTGTGGGAGACAGTTCTGAGATATAAAGCGGTACGGTATAAGAAGCAACACCAATAGCAATACCAATAACTCCCCTCCATATGATGAGGGCAGCAACACTATTGGCGGCGGCAAGACCGACCGACCCAATTGCAAATATCAGAGCAGTAATGATCAATACTTTCTTACGGCCTAATACATCCGTAATCCTGCCACTACCTAATGCTCCAATTGCGGCACCTAAAACTGTGATACTGACAATCCATTCTTGTGTACGTTCCGGCAATTGCGACATGCCATTAATTAATAAATTCGGATCGTCTTTAATCAATAATAAGGCCCCGGATATCACACCAGTATCGAAGCCAAAGAGCAAACCTCCAAATGCTGCAATCGCAGCAATCAGAATAACATAACCCCTGTTGTAAGACTTTGATTTTGCCATAAAAATGAGTTTTTTATTTGTTTAAGATTAATTAATGAAATTTTTCGCTCAAATATAATCATTAATAAAGAGATTAACCTAATAATCTACCTCCCTTTATTAAAGACACATCCTTATTCCATACTATCTCTTGTTTTTCTTATTCATAATTGGGCCGTCTTTCCCGGGCACTCCTCACTTTATCAATTTGTTTTCCCAGTAATCGGCGTGATAAACACCCTCATCGGCATTCCATATTTTGGTTACCAGATCAATATCCCTGTCCCCGTCCACATCACCTGCACGGGTATCATGCCATCCGGGATTATCTTTGTGTACCACCTGAAGCTTAAATTCCGGACTGCCACCAGATTTTTCCTGGATATACAGCAATCCCTTTTCTTCCAATCCCTCAGGCTTCATCAGATGGTTCTTATCCTCCTGTTCAGCGGTAAAAATGTCCTTAAGACCATCCTGATTAAAATCGGCCACTGCTAAAGAATGGTATGAGCCGGTCTTTTCCGCGGGAGCCTTAAGCTTTTTTCTTTCAAAAGAACCATTATGGTTCATAACCAGCCATAGATTAGAATTCTGTACGTCGCAATCGGCATATACCAAATCATTATCTCCGTCCGCATCTATATCGGTTACCCAGCTTCGCATGCTTGTACCGTAAGCATTGGGGTAGACTCCTACAGTAAAATTCCAGCGGTGTAGTTTCCAGTCACCTTTGGGATTACCAGGATTGTCGTACCATCCGGCGGGCATAACAATATCAGGATCTCCGTCGCCATCCAGATCCCCCAGACCGCCGGGTGCAAAACCTCCATGAACGCCTTTCTCATCACGCTCCTTTACTGTTTCATTCACCCCGGATGAAACATCTGAGAATGACCAGTTGCTTCCTTCGGCTGTCTGAAAGATCCGAAGGGTTCCGTTTCCAGCATCCTGACTGTAACAAACCACTTCTTTCCTTCCATCACCGTCGAAATCAGCAGCGCCAATATCATGGTTTTCTTCCGGCAATCCACCGTTATACCTGAAACGTTTCCATTCATGGTCCGGATGTTCATCCAGATTCCCGGGATTTTTATACCAGAACCGTCCCATGACCAGATCCGGGTAGCCATCCTGATTCACATCCAAAGATAAAGCCCCCAGCTGACCACCGTCGCATTTGCCAATTTTATGTTGCCTCCAGGCATCCGCTTCCTGAAATTCATACCAATACACGGTGCGGTCACTTCTCCGGCTTATGGTGATGTCCTTGTCCCCGTCAAGATTGAGATCGGCAAGGGTAAACCCTCCGGTTCCCCAGCTTTCTCCGGGAAGGGGTTTGTCAATTACATGATGGGAATAAGTTATCTGCTCCTGCCCTGTTAACTGATCTCCGCAAGCCAATAGGGAAAGAAGAAACACAAGCAGTATCTCTATTGTTCTCATATTCAACTTATTTGTCAAATTTATTTAAAATGATCTTATTCATTCTACCAGCTTGAACCCTCTTTCCTTAAGATCTTCAGAACTACTCCCGATAAAAACTTTAAATTCTCCCGGTTCGGCTTTATATTCCATATCTTTTGTATAGAATCTTAACTCTTCTGCGGTAATATTAAAGACCAAATCCCGCTCTTCACCGGGCTGGAGTAAAATCTTACGAAATTCTTTCAACTCCTTAACCGGACGGGTAACGCTACCTGCCATATCCCTGGTATAAAGCTGTACCACTTCTTCTCCGGCCATGTTGCCTGTATTTTCAACAGTAATAGCTACCTGAAGCGTTTCATCAAAACTTATTTCTCTCTTATTCATACGAATCTCTGAAAATGAGAAAGTTGTATAGCTCAATCCATATCCGAATGGATACAAAGGTTTATTGGGACCGTCAATATACTTGGAAGTATACCTTACGTCTTCCTGTTTGGGCCGGCCGGTGTTTTTATGTTCGTAATTGACAGGAATCTGGCCTACTGCATAAGGAAATGACACAGGTAATTTCCCGGAAGGATTGTAATCGCCAAAGATCACATCGGCAATGGCATTTCCTCCTTCAGTTCCGGGAAGCCAGGCTTCCAGAACAGCGGAGGCAGCCGTGTCAACCTCAGGAATTGCCAGCGGACGGCCATTCATTAAAACGACTATAAGCGGTTTGTTGAGTTTGGCTAGTTCCATTACAAGTTCTTTCTGTACGCCGGGCAGATCGATATTCATCCTGGACAGGGCTTCCCCACTCATCATAGCGCTTTCACCCACTACTGCAACTATAGCATCAGCCCTTTTCGCTTTTTTCAAAGCATCAGTAAAGCCTTCCCTCTTGTTTCCGGTGATATCACATCCTTTGGAGAAAAGAATATCCGTACTGTTCCCGAGTTTATTCCTAAATCCCTCCAGGGTGTTGATGACATGTTTCGCTTCCCCCCTGGCCGACCAGGTTCCAATATATTCCTGATCTCCCTCTACCAAAGGTCCGATAAGGGCGACCCTTGACAAATCCTTGCTCAGTGGAAGTGTATTATTTTCATTTTTCAGCAGAACCATAGATTCAGAAGCCACTCTTCTGGCATGTTTTCTATGAGGTTCGGCAAGCAATAATTTCTCCTCCCGCTCCTTATCACAATATTTGTAGGGATCTTTAAAAAGCCCCAACTCAAACTTTTTCCTCAGGATTCTTCTGACTGCATCATTGATCTGTTCCTCGGTGATCTTTTCACTCTCCAGAAGATTCTTAAGTTCTTCAATATACACGCGACCTTCCATATCCATATCAACACCTGCATTCATAGCGAGTTCCCCAGCTTCATATTTATCTCCGGCCACACCATGTACGATCATTTCTGAAATGGAACCCCAGTCAGATACGATAAAACCGTTAAAATTCCATTGATCTTTGATGATGCCCTTTACAAATCTTTCACTGCCGGTCACGGGTACGCCGTTAAGTCCATTAAATGAGGTCATATACGTAGCAACACCGGCTTCCAGTGCGGCTTTGAAAGGAGGAAGGTATGTTTCTTTCAGCCTGCGAATGGACATATCTACGGTATTGTAATCACGGCCTCCCCGCGGATC
>CAYNPZ010000018.1:0-4456 GCA_964399175.1 uncultured Bacteroidales bacterium
GCTTTTTCCAGCACACCATCATGATTGGTATCAAAAATGTTAAGCATCTTCTGAAGACCAGTGCTCAGGATTTCTCTGACGATCGCCTCTTTGCTTTCAAAGTAGTTGTAAACCAATCCTTTTGAGATACCTGCTTTCTGAGCTACCTTGCTTATGGAGCCGTTATGGTAACCTTCATTTCCAAAAAGCTCCAAAGCTGCATCCAGTATCTTGGCGCGCTTTTCTTCCCGAATGGCTTCAAATTGTTTTTCCGTTCTTGGTGACATACGATACCTATTTTATTGACCAACCGATCAGTCAATAAGTTATTATTTTAAAACAGGGGCAATCCCTGCTTTATTTTTGACCGAACGATTGGTCAAAAATAGATATTTTATTTTACGTATCAAATTTTTTTTTATGTTGTCTTCTCCGAATCATTTGCTTTGAAATATCTTTATAAAAACTTTCACTAAAAAAATAATTATGGGAAAATTGGTTATACTTGCCGGACCTTCATGTGTAGGAAAAAGTCCGATCGACAAAGCCCTGGGTCGGTTTTATCCCGATCTGAGAAATAACCTGCAACATCTTGTTTTGTATAACAGCCGTGCTCCACGTCCCGGTGAGGAAGATGGTATAGACTATCACTTCAGGGACCGGCAAGAGATCTCCGCCCTGGAAGGACAGGACAGATTTGTTGTAATGGAAGTACGTGGGGACTTACAAGCCCTTGATATCCAAGAATTAAAAAATCAATTGAATTACGGTGATGTATTTTTTGAAGGAAACCCTTTTGTAGGCAGGGTTCTGCAAACCCATGAAAAACTGAGCACCATTGAAAGGCTCAGCGCCTTCATGTCCCCCTTGTCAAAAGATGAAATTAAGGAATTGAGTGCCCCTGAGAATGGTTCCAATCTTCAAAAGATTGTCACCGACATTATGAGGCGTAAACTCTTGCGAAGAACAAGAAAACAGAAAGGTGAACTTTCACTGAAAGATCTGGAGAACATAGAAACCAGGGCTTCCAGCGCTTACCGGGAGCTGAAGGATGCCAATCACTTTGACTATGTCCTTCCCAATCATGACGGGGAAGACAGTGAGCATTGGGACGCTTTCTACTATCCCATAGGGGATGCCCGTAAAGCCCTTCTCGCTTTTGTGGATCTGCTTAAGGGTAAAGAATCAAGCCTGGTGGAAAGCTGGGAAAAAGATCTGATATCTTAACTGAAACAATAAACCAATTAAATTGAAAAAATTATACACAAACACCTTCTGTAAAAATATTGATTTTACAAGCTGCAACAGAAAAACTAACTTTTCTCTTCTTTACGATAATACTTCATTACTGGAGGCATCAGAGTGAAAATCAATATTACTACGCCGTTTAGCGCTTGGAACGTCTGGACCGAATGCCAGTAGCCGATGAAACTGATCTGTAAATCCATCCATAATACCAGTATCAATCCAACATACAGAGAAAATGTCCATCCCCAGTGCCGATCTTTATAAATATTGATTATATTGGGCCATTTCCAACTATCGCTCATCAATCCGATAAGACTTAACAATGGCAGAATGCCCAAAAACACCAGCAAAAATAAACCGGGTACAAAATAATCCGGGAATGGTGATCCCATTAAAAAGATCAGGGGCATTCTCAATGATTTACCCGAGGGATCGAGAAGCATGAGCAAACCTCCCGCTAAACCACTTAATGTTTGAAAGGCAATAAGTATCCGATGTATATAAACAATAGCAGGGATTTTTTCCTTCATAAAATCAACACTTAACAACAGACTTTGAAAATAGTAAAAAAAGTTCGGGCAGCAAAATCCTCTTAATCCCTAACTCAGAAAAAGAGGAAATGCTTTATAATTTATTGATCATACTCGCTATATATCCGGCACCAAATCCATTATCAATATTGACTACGCTAACGCCGCTGGCACAGCTGGTCAGCATGCCCAAAAGAGCGGACAATCCCTGAAAATTTGCGCCATATCCAATACTTGTAGGCACACCTATAACAGGCTTATCTGCCAAACCTCCAACTACACTGGGAAGCGCACCTTCCATTCCGGCTATGACTATAATAACCTTTCCTTTATTAATTTCTGAAATGTTTTTCTGTAACCTGTGAATTCCGGCAACGCCTACATCATAAAATCGTTTGATCGGATTCCCGAAAAATTCAGCACTTATGGCTGCCTCTTCAGCTACAGGCATGTCGGATGTTCCCGCTGAAACAATAGAAATATAGGTCTTAACAAATGATATCTCCTTTTTCTTTAAGGTAATGATTCTTGCCATCTCATGGTATTCGGCTTCCGGTATGGCCTGGAAGACCTCCTTATAGGTCTCCTTACCCGCCCGCGTGGCAATAATGTTCACATCTTTTCCCTGCATGGCCTCGAAAATCTCCCTAACCTGAACCGGTGTTTTGCCGGAACAGTATATCACCTCCGGATAGCCGGTGCGGTATTCACGATGATCATCGATCTTGGTATGGCCGATGTCATCATAGGAAAAATATTTCATCTGATTCATGGCATCAGTAACGGAAAGGTTACCCTGCTGAATTTTTTTTAGAATGTTTTCCAGTGATTGTGCATCCATACGTTTTATTTTTCTGGTTCATTAAAACTTCCCATCCTGTATCCTTCCAGATCGAGCGTAACATATTTGTATCCCAAATCCTTTAGCTTTTGGGGGAGTGCTTTTTCAAAAGATTTCTGCATGAATTCCTGTAGCTCTTTCGCAGGAATCTCGATTCTGGCTATATCATCATGAGTTCTTACTCTTGCTGCAGGAAAACCGGCATTTCGTACCACTTTTTCGGCATGTTCGATCCGGTCAAGGATCTCTTGATGGATGGGTGTATGAAAAGGCAACCGGGATAATAAACAGGCATAAGCAGGTTTATCCCAGGTTGGTAAATCCATCTCTTTTGATAATCGCCGGATATCATCCTTGCCCATATTGGCTTTGGCAAGAGGGCTTGATATTTTAAGTTCTCTCAAGGCTTTAATACCCGGACGAATATCCTGATAATCGTCTACATTGGTACCATCTGCAACAAAAGCAAAGCCTCTGCGCTCTGCCTCTTCCAATATGGCAGTAAAAATCTGCTTTTTACACAAGTAACAACGCTGAGGCGGATTGTTCTTTATATTTTCAAATAAAGGATACTTCAGTATGGTATGTTCCACACCCAAATCCTTTGCAATCTCTTTGGATTCCTCTTTTTCCCAACCTGCAACATAGGGCGTAGAAACCGTTATGGCCAGAATGTTTTCCCCCAAAGCCTCTTTACCGGCAGCCAGCAGAAAAGTACTGTCTACCCCCCCGGAAAAGGCAACCACCATACTTCCCATTTCTCTTAATATTCGATGAAGCTCCTGGTATTTTTCATCATGGATCATCATATCCTATAACTACAAATTTTTACGAATATCGTTCATAATTCCGTGAAAAACTTCCTGAACAGAAAGCCCATGCTCTTTTGCTATCCTACGACAATCCTCATATTCGGGTTTATATTTGACTGGTTTTTCGTTGAGATAGCCAACCTTAATGTTAACCGTTCCGTACCGTGTGGATTTTTTTTCAAAACTTCTTTCCAGTTCGGATTTTTGGAGCGGAGTGCTTCTTAAACCCAGGGTGCTTGTTTGAGTGAAGAGTATCCTGTTAATCTCCTCCTCATAATCGGGCTTGCAGAGCACGCTGAGCTTAGAGCCAAGTCTGGACTTCTTCATCATAACGGAGGTGAGGTAAACTTCATCAGCACCAGCTGTAAAAAGCTGATCCATGACATAATCATAATGCTCCGGATTCATATCGTCAATATTACAGCTTATTTCCAAGGCCGTTCTGGTATGATACCCTTTCTTTTTTTTTCCGGTTTCCTTACCCAGATAAACCCTGAGAACATTTGGTATATCAAGATTACGATGGCCTATACCATACCCGATCTTTTCTATCTCCATGTTGTGCTCATCAGTGAATTCATCCACGTTGGCTGCCAGAATGGCTGCACCTGTAGGTGTGGTGGTTTCCTTATCTACGGTACCGGTTCTTACGGGTATGTTCTTAAGTATCTCAGCCGTAGCAGGTGCCGGTACAGGCATAGTACCATGGGCACACTTCACAAAGCCGCCTCCCAGCTCCACCGCTGAACTTTTAATTTTATCAACCTGAAAATAATCGAAACATATTGCAGCACCGACAATATCCACTATAGAATCCACCGCACCCACCTCATGAAAATGGATCTGGTCAACGGTGGTTCCGTGAATCCGGGCTTCAGCTTCTGCAATTAACCGAAACATACGTTTGCTTATATCCTTAACATTTTGATTCAGTTCGCTGTTATCGACAATCGAATAAATTTTTTCCAGGTTGCGGTGTTCATGGCTATGTTTATGATTGGATTCATGACCGTGTTCATGATGATGGGCTTCTTCATGGGTATGAT
>CAYNPZ010000018.1:4556-38943 GCA_964399175.1 uncultured Bacteroidales bacterium
TGGGAATGGTCATGGTAATGCGTATGTTTATGGGTTTTATGATCTCCTTGCGAATGATTTTCCCCGTGCGAATGATACTCCTCCCTGTTTGTATTTTCCTCTACATCCACCCGGGTCCCTGAAATAGAATGCCGTGAATCCCGGCTAACTGTAATTTTGTATTCCTGCAATCCAAGTTTGGCCAGTTCATTCTTCAGATATTGCTCATCTACACCCAGGTCGATCATTGCCGCCAGATTCATATCACCGCTTATTCCCGAAAAACAATCATAATATAATACATTCATCATGTGGTATTTTTTATTAAGTAAAACCAGAAAATAAAATTTTTACCCTCCCCGACACTTTTTTTGTGCCTGAGGCTTCATCGAAATCAAAACATCAAAGATAATGCTTTTAATAAAATTTTGAATATATATTATACCCAGCCTAACCCAATAACTTCAAAATAGGAATAAAAAAACAACGTTTTAGTTTTGTTATGGTATACTTTTATGCATTAAATAAGAGTAAAATCTCTGAAAATAGGGAATATAGAAAGTAACACAGGAATTTTTATAAATTATATAGTTACCAGATATTTGAAATTTCACTTTTTATTACATAACTTGTAACCCGAATTTTTTCCTACGAGCCGATGCATTTTTTTGAGTGAGAGTTATTAATAAATGAAAAAGAAAGGTTTGTTCATTTCTTTTAATGTGAAAGGTATAAATTGAGGGTATATCAATGGCAGGTAAATCACTTGAATTAAACTTTTGAAACAATATATGTTCGTACATTTTCACAATAAAAAACCATTAAAATCCTTTCTAAAATTTAACTAAGGAGGAGGACCATGCAGAATATTAAATTGGAAGACATATTAAAGATCATAGAACAATTCGAAACCAGTTCCATCGACAGTTTAAGGTATAAGACAGGAGACGAAGAGATTGAGCTTTCCAGGAACAAAAACGGATCGGTGGCACCTTCCAAGTTGCAGAACATGGATACAGATCAAATGAAGGAACTGTTGAAGGAAACGGAGGGAAAAAAATCCGGCGGAGAAAGTACTTCGACCGACCAGCCTTCTGAGGAAAAAGAGGAAAAAGAAGAAAAGCCGGCCGAAGCAGAACAGGAAAATCTTTTTACAGTTACTTCCCCGATCATCGGTACATTTTACAGAGCGCCTTCGCCAGGAAAATCGGCCTATGTAAGGAAAGGTGACAAGGTTAAAAAAGGCGACGTTCTATGCATCATCGAGGCCATGAAGGTCATGAACAAAATTGAAAGCGAGGTATCGGGGGAAATAGTGGAAGAGGTTGCTGAAGACGGACAAACAGTAGAATACGGATCGGAATTATACAAAATTAAGTTGGAGTGATCCGTTTCATTTTTCTGACCAGAATTGAAAAAATATGTTCAACAAAATATTAATAGCCAACAGGGGAGAAATAGCAGTAAGGGTAATCAGAGCCAGCAAAGAACTGGGAGTTGATACCGTCGCCGTTTACTCGGAAGCGGATGCCGAATCGTTGCATGTATTGATGGCCGATGAGGCCGTTTGTATCGGCCCTGCCAAAGCAGGACTGAGCTATCTGAATATCAGCAACATCCTCTCTGCAGCTGTTCAGAAGGGTGCAGATGCCATCCATCCGGGATTCGGATTTCTTTCTGAAAACAGTGAATTTGCCCACATGTGTGAAGAGATCGGTATAAAATTCATAGGGCCTTCATCGGATGCCATCTCCAGGCTTGGCAACAAATCTCTGGCCAAACAGCTAATGGCAAAACACGGCGTCCCCGTAATACCAGGGCCCGATGAAGGTTTTACCGATGCAGAGTTTGCCCTTGAACAGGTTAAGCACATCGGCTTTCCACTGCTCATCAAAGCCGTTGCAGGTGGCGGAGGCAGAGGCATCCGCCTGGTTGAGGATGAGCATTCTTTTATTTCATCTTTTCAGGAAGCTTCATATGAAGCCGATCTGGCCTTCAGTGACCCCAACATGTATGTGGAAAAATATTTTGAGAATCCCAAACATATCGAAATACAAGTTATCGCCGATGAACACGGGAACTGTATTCATCTGGGAGAAAGAGACTGCTCGAGCCAGCGACGTAAACAGAAAGTGATCGAAGAAACCCCTTCACCCGCGATCGATCAGGATAAAAGGAAAAACATAGGTTCGAAAGTGACTCAGGCACTCAAACAACTGGATTACACCAATGCCGGTACCGTTGAATTTCTTTATGAAAACGGCAAGTTCTACTTTATGGAAATGAACACCCGCATCCAGGTAGAACATCCCATCACTGAAATCACCACCTCAACAGATCTCATTAAAGAACAAATACAGGTAGCAGCGGGTGAAAAACTCAGATGGAAACAAAACCAGATTCGCTGGAACAACCATGCCATTGAGTGTCGGATTAATGCTGAAGATCCAGGCAAAAACTTCATGCCTTCTCCCGGCACCATCCATAACATCGTATTCCCCTCAGGTCCGGGTATACGCGTAGACTCTGGAATTTATCCGGGATATAAAATCTCTCCACATTATGATTCTATGGTGGCCAAGGTTATTGCTTACGACAACACCAGAAAAGAGGCCATTGCGCGAATGATCCGCGCCCTTGAAGAATTCTACGTTAATGGAATTCAGACAAATAAAGAGTTTTTAATTAAGATCCTTTCTTCCGATTCTTTCCTGGATGGAAATTATTCTATTAATTTCATTGAAAAGGAGCTAATGTAAAATGAAAGGTAAAAACAAACTATGAGTGCAAAAATTCAGGATATAATACAAAACTTTTTGAAAACACGTAAAAACAAATACCAGACATACATCCCCGATAATCTCTTCTCGCAATGCCCGAATTGCAAGAAAATGATCTATAAGAAGAAGATCGACAGAAATCAGGGTGTGTGTCCGGATTGCGGCCATCATATAAGGATTTCCAATCAGCAATGGATGAACATCCTCTTTGATGATGAAACGGTTCAGCTTCTTTTTGAGGAATATAAAACCCTTGATGTATTAAACTTTCCCGGGTACAAGGACAAGCTGGACAAACTCTATGAGAAGAATGTCAATGAAGGCATTACAACCGGAAAAGCAAGGCTTCATGGAATCCCTGTACTGTTCGGTATCATGAATACCGACTTTATTCTTGGTTCCATGGGATCGGTACTGGGCGAACGGGTGGCCAGGCTTTTTGAAAAAGGAAAAGCCCAACGGCTGCCGGTAATTATTGCTTCCCGCTCGGGCGGCGCCCGCATGCAGGAGGGAGCAGTCTCCCTGATGCAGATGAACAAAACGGCCGCAGCCATCAAACGCTTCAGCAATGCCGGGAATCTTTATGTCAGTTTGCTCACCAATCCGACAACCGGCGGGGTTACGGCCTCTTTTGCCATGCTTGGCGACATAATTATGGCCGAACCTCACGCACTGATCGGATTTGCAGGTCCCAGAGTTATTGAACAAACCATCAAGCAAAAGCTGCCTGAAGGATTTCAAACTTCTGAATTTCTTAAGGAAAAAGGATTTGTGGATTTGATCTGTGAAAGACAAAAACTGAAGGATACGCTTCAAAAAATACTTAAAGTACATCAGTATTAACAGTTTTATACCATTACCTGTTAAACAATAAATTTCAAGACCATGGATTACACCAATAAAATAAAAAAAACCATAAAAAGCCTTGAACAGCTATCCAAAAACCAGGGCATCGATCTGAATGATGAAATAAACAGCCTGGAAAAAAAACTGGCTGACATATATCCCGAACAGGACAGTCATTACCAGGAAGAAAAGAAACAACATACACCATGGGAAAGAGTCAAAATTGCCAGGAACCTGGAAAGGCCAAAGCCTCAGGATTTCATTGAGAATATGATCAAAGATTTCATCCCTTTCCATGGCGACAGGCTCAGTGGTGACGACAATGCAATCCTCGGAGGTATTGGTTATCTTAAGGATATTCCGGTAACAGCCATAGGTACCAGAAGAGGCAAAAACCTGAAAGGGAACATGAATGCCAACTTTGGCATGCCGCACCCTGAAGGTTACAGAAAAGCGCTGAGGCTTGCCCGCCAGGCTGAAAAATTCCGGCGTCCGGTCATTTTCTTTGTGGACACGCCCGGTGCATATTGCGGACTGAAAGCAGAAGAAAGGGGAATGGCAGAAGCCATAGCCAGAAATCTTTTCGAACTCTCTGACCTGAATGTGCCGACATTCACTGTGATAACCGGTGAGGGCGGATCCGGCGGAGCTTTGGCTCTCTCTGTGTCCAATAAAATCTATATGATGGAGAATGCCATTCTTTCCGTGATCTCCCCAGAAGGCTGTGCATCCATAATATTTAAAGATTCAGCAAGAGCTGAAGAAGCGGCAAGCTCCCTGCGGCTTACCTCCTTCGATCTGTTTGAGATGGGTATTATTGACAAAATCGTAGAAGAAAACAAGGATTTCGAAACGAATTTAAAACCAACACTCGACAAGCTGGAAGCAATGCTTTATGACGATGTCTTCCGCTTTTCATTCATGGATGAGGAAAAAATGAAGGATCAACGGTATAACAAGTACCGTTCCATTGGATTTTTTGAAGCTGAAAAAGCCCAGATTCCTGAAAAGCTGCTTACTGCAGCCAACGGAAATAACAATGGAGACACCAACGGGGGAAGTAAATTTCTGGGTGAAGTGGCCCGGTTCTTTGGTCTTAAATAAAAAGCAGTGATCAAAAATCAAATAATAGACTGTATTTTAGAACATTTGCTGCATCTTATCAATCCCCACACCATCTATGAGTTAGATATAAAAAAGCACTTAGCGGCTTTTTTAGCGAAATTCACAAAAACTTTCATGGTTATTTACAGTTTTCTATATGAGCTAAGCAGCTCATATAAACCAAATTTTGGTTTTTATAACATTTTCATCTATAAAAATGCTAATCCAATGAAAACATAATGGGTATGGTACAGGAAACCCGGACTGGCTTTCCCCTTTGTTTGCCTGGCTCCCATTTGGGAGCACGCTCCACTGCAGCTACAGCAGCATCATCCAATACCGGGTCAACGCCTCTCAGAATTTCAACCATATTTATGGACCCATCTTTCTCTACAATAAACCTAATAAAGACCGTACCCTCTATCCCATTTTCAGAGGCCAATGGGGGGTATTTAAGGTTCTTCTGAATGTAAAGGGAGTAAGCATTGAGCCCGCCTCCCATAAAACTGGGCATCTCTTCAACGATGACGAAAATATCCTCCGCTTCCTCTGCTTCTTCCTCGACAAAGGCTTCAACCTGTACTTTCGTATTTTCATCGGCACCGGTCTGTTCCAATACCAATTCATCCTCAATGTCCACATGGTTATCCACGATGTTTAACACTTCCGCAGATTGCGGAGGAGGCGGTGGGGGTGGTTCTTTACGTTGTTCCTGCCTCGTGATCGGAATATTTTCCTGAACCACATCAGATTCTTCAATTGTTGCAAAACCTTTTACCTCGGAAGGCTGTGACGTCCATTCAAAGGCCACAAGCACCAGGCCTATGGCTACAATAAATCCTATCTCAAGGAAAAGAATCCTTTTATTTTCCAGATCTGCTCTTTTGCTTTTTTTGGGTTCCATAAGTTTTGAGAATTTAATATCCTTATTATGACTAAAATGAAATGTGAAAATCAAGATGATTGTTCCCTGAGAATTGTTTATCAACAATCATGCCTGAGCGCTTTATTTCCTGTTTTTCAGAAAATAAAGACAGAAACAAAAACAAAAAATTACCGCCCATTGTCCGTTTTTGAATCACCGGATGTTCGTTTTCGGATAGTTTACAGATGAATAATACGAAAAAAGGGTTCCAATTGCCTGAAACCCTTAAATTAAAGTTAAAATTCTAATATCTAAAGCCTAAATCCTAAACAAATCCTAATTGTCTAACAAGGCGGCTTTATTAGTTATAAGTATAACACGTATTTTACTAAATAACAACTAAAAGCAATGTATTAAAGCAGTGTTAAATGGATGTTTTTCCACATTACCTTTATGCCACCTCCGCTATGAATTTGTAAAGCAATCTTGCCGTTGGCTTTTCCTATCTTTTCATCGGATAGCGACATCATTCTTTTTCCATTCAGCCAGGTGGTTACCTTGCCGCCTTTAACCCGGATTTTCATATGATTCCATTCTCCCATATTCAGGATGTCTTCCTTGCGTTCGGGGATCTTTTTCAGCCATCCCCTTCCATAGGATTCATAAATTCCGCCAGTATCGTTTCCGGGAGGCGCTACTTCCACCTGCCAGCCAGAAATTTTGGTACCGTCAAGTGAAGAGCGGAAGAAAACCCCGCTGTTTCCGTTAGAAACCTGTTTGAAATCCAGTTCCAGAACAAAGTCCTTGTATTTCTCTTCAGTGGCCAGATAACCGTATTCTTCCTTCGGTCCGCTTTCACATATCAGGAGGCCATCTTCCACATACCATTTTTCCTGGCCATATTCCTCCCATCCTTCAAGGTTTTTGCCGTTAAACAGGGAGATCTCCTTCTGCCCCACCATGGAGGCGGCGATGAATGTCATTAGGACTGTGAATAATATCTTCTTCATAATTTCTATTATTTTAATGTTTGAATAAATGATTGAATGATCGGGTGATCGGGTGATTGGATGATTGAATACGTTGGTAATTGAAGATGCCCTTAGTTTTTAAACGTTTAAATGAATTCAACGCACTATAGAATTCAACAATGTAACAATTTAACAATAATCCCATTTAACCATTCATGCATTTAAGCATTAACACTTTATTCCAACTATAATTCCTTAATTTTAATATTCCTGAACCATGCTTTGTGTCCGTGATCCTGCAGACCGATGTATCCGCACTTGGCTTGTCCGTAATCGGGGAAATCGCTCCATTTGCCATCCTCAACCCGCTGCTTCCATTCTTCGCTCCAGGCTTCAAATTCCAAGATCTTTTCCCCGTTCAGCCAGTGTTCCACATGGCCATCTTCAAAAACGATACGGGATGTATTCCATTCTCCTACCGGTTTCAGTTCTTTTTTCTCGTTTGGAGGGTACATTCCGTAATCCGCACCTGCCAGTTGCCAGTCTTCAAGCTCGGTAGGCCATCCCTTGTCGTCAAGGAGCTGATATTCCGGTCCTGTTTCATAAGGCGCATCATACTTTTCGCCTTTCAATACATGATAAAACAGTCCGGCATTGCCTCCCTCGGAAATCTTCCATTCCCACTTCAGCTCAAAATCACAATATTTTTCGGTAGTGATGATATCGCCGCCAACATCAGCGCCTTTACCCAGCGACATGAGCACTCCGTCTTCCACTTTCCAGCTTGAAAGATCGCCTTCTTTATATTCCTGCCATCCTTCCAGGTTCTTACCGTTAAACAAAGGGGTCCATTCTCCTTTTGCCTGTTCGGGGGTTGCTTCTTTCTGAGCTTGCTGTTCACCGGCCTGATCCTGACCTTCCTGTTGTGCCTGTCTGCAGGAAGTGAACCCGGCCATAACTGAAATCATTATAAGTATTACCAAATTCTTCATAGCATAAATTTATTTGTTTGTTTGACATCATTCACAAAAATAATAAACATTCTCCAGAAATCCGCCTTATCTGATGGTTCGCTTCACTTTCTCCCAGACGCCTTTTCCGATCATTTGGTCGGCTCTGGCAAGTATCCCTTTGATGATCTCCAGGATATTTTCATCGCCGGCCCAGTGCTTTTTTACCAGCGCAGGATCCACATTGTTGATGATGCTGTTCAATACATAGGCAGCCAGAGCCACATCATCCATATATCCAACGGGACCGACTATCATTTCGGGAATGAAATCCATCGGGGTAATGAAATAAGCGATGGCAGCACCCAGTTTGGCTTTTTCTCCGGCAGGCACTTCCGGGTCGGCTACAAGCCTGCATAGCAGGTGGAACATATCCGGAGCAAGCAATATGTATTTCGAATATCTGATGGTCCCTTTTTTCTTATCAAACCACTGATCCACCTTTTTCCTAAGGCTCTTATAGAAGTCGTCATGCGTTTTGTTGGCCAGTTCGGATTTCATATTTGCCACTCCTGTTGTTGTCATTGTTCACATCACAGATAAAAACACACTACCCCGAAGGTTTATTGTTTCAGACCATACACCCTGACATAATCGATGTAATATTGATGGGGGAACTTTTCTTCGTTGATGCCCTGCTGTCCTCCCCAGGAACCACCTATTGCAAGATTGATCAGCAGATAATGGGATTTGTCAAAAGGCCAGGTTGCATTGTTTCCTTCCCCGTCATTCTTGAATGTAAAATATTTTGTGGTATCCACGAAGAAGTCGATGCGATTCTTCCTCCATTCAATGGCATAGGTGTGAAAGTTCTCCCATGGCTTATCCCGTGTTATGCTGTTCCCTTTACCTGTTCCTTCAACGTGGTTATATGCATCGGTGTGAATGTTGGCATGGACCTCATGCGGATTGTATCCCACATATTCCAAAATATCAATCTCTCCGCATGCAGGCCAGCCCACTTCCGGAATATTCGTCCCCAGCATCCAGATGGCCGGCCAGGTGCCTTTACCGGTGGGGACTTTGGCACGGACTTCAATCCGGCCGTATTTGAAATGTTTCTTATTGAAAGTATTGATGCTGGCAGAGGTGTATTCAGCTCCCTCATAATCCTCTTTATGCGCTTCAATGATCAGATGTCCGTCTTCCACCCGGGCGTTTTTCAACCGCCTTTTGGTATAATACTGGGCCTCGTTGTTGCGGATCATTCCTTGTTCATAAGTCCATTTGGAGGTATCCGGATGGCCGCTGTAATTGAACTCATCGGACCAGACCAATTCGTGGTCTTCTGAATCCTGTGAATCACAGGAAATCATTATCGTAAAAAGAAAAATACCGATAAGATACCATATTGAAGTTTTCATAAACACTGATTTAATTGGATTTATAAATGTACAAGAAAAATTACCTTGTTATTCCACACTAAGGTAGCAATTTATTTCCAGCTTCTGATATAAAAAAGGGATAAAATGGAAAACAACTCAAGTCTCCCCATCAGCATATTCACCGACAGTATGGCTTTTACCGGTGGGGGAAGTGCATGATAATTACCCAGTGAGCTCACCTCTCCAAATCCCGGGCCTACATTTCCCATTGTTGCAACTGTAGCGGAAAATGAAGTTTCTATATCAACATTCATCATACTGATCGTTAATGTGGATATAAAAATTAACAGGATATAAAGCACAGTAAAAGTCAGGGCGTAATATTCGAGGTCTTCAGAAAGTTTTATTTTACCCAGTTTGTTGACAATTACTGCACGCGGATGTAAAAATATCCTTACTTGTTTTCTTATAGATTTCAAAAGGATCAATATCCGGTCAAACTTAAGCCCTCCGGAGGTGGACCCGACACATGCACACTGAATTGAGAAATAAATAAGGATGAGCCGGGTAAAATAGGGCCACATGGCTGTATCCACTGTGGCAAATCCTGTGGTGGTACCTAGGGAAACCACCTGAAAAGAGGCATCCCGAAGGGCCTCCTCAAAAGAAGCGTAACCGGTAAGATACAATTTAAGGGTGACCAAAAATATACCAATAACAAGAAAAAGCAGGTATAACCGTACCACCTGCGAGCGTAAGATATTTTCACGTTTGCCTGTTATGGTGGCAAAGAGCAATCCGAAATGAAGACCTGAAAACACCATAAAGACCATTATGATGATCTCAATGCTCAGCGAATTGAAATGTCCTATGCTCAGATTTTTTGTAGAAAATCCCCCTGTGGCAATGGTGGCAAAAGTATGGGTAACTGCATCGAATACCGACATTCCTGCAATTGAAAGAGATATTGTCTCCAGCACAGTCAGACCTATATATACATAAAG
The DNA here is from genome assembly GCA_964399175.1 of uncultured Bacteroidales bacterium. Lineage (GTDB taxonomy): Bacteria > Bacteroidota > Bacteroidia > Bacteroidales > UBA12077 > JAGXLC01. Next base: position 14,441 of record CAYNPZ010000018.1, read on the forward strand.
TATAATTTTGAAGATATCGGTGGCTTTGGCACTAAAACTCTGCTGAGAGATATTCGACAACTCACTCCTGATGAGCGTCAGTCGGGAAGGACTTGTTCTGGGAAAAATCAATAAAGCGAAGAGTATTATGCCGATTCCTCCTATCCAATGCGTTGAGGCCCTCCAAAACAACAATCCCTTTGGCAAACTTTCTATTTCTGTCAAAATCGATGATCCTGTAGTTGTAAAACCTGAAACACTCTCGAACCAGGCGTTGATCATTGAGAATTCTCCACCCCATAACAAATATGGCAGCATTCCAAAAATACAGGACACTAGCCAGCCGCTTACTACGGTAACTATTCCCTCCCTGGGCTGTATATCATGCAATTTAGGAATAAAAATAAGGGGAAATACACCAAAGATAATCGCCACCAAGGTGCTATACAATAGGGGAGCAAATGAATTCTCTCCGAGTATACCGGAAATCATGGCTGAAATAAATAAAAAACCTGAATTAAAGAGGATGATCAGAGCAGTATTTCTGATGATGATATCACTCCTCATCTGGAATATCTTAATTTTGAAATTAAATTGTTGACCGCTTCCTGTAATCGTTTTAATTCATCTTTTGTCATAATGCCCACATCAATCGTGTCCATACTTGTAGAATAATGTTCTATCTTTGAGATCAGTCTTTCCAGGGGAGAAACAAAAAAATGATTAATAAAATAGTTAAAAAGGAACGAAAAGATAAAAGCCGAAAGAATGGCAACGATACCCGGCATGATGGCCTTTTTGGCCTTTTCCCTCAGCTTGGTGGCCTCATTGTACATGCTGTTCTGATTCAGTGTCATCAGATCTTTTACTGCACCTTTAACCTTGATAAATGCTTCATGATTTTCATTATAATACCAGTCTAGGTTCTCTTCCTTAAAGGTATTCACTATGGGGCGCTCCCAGATACTTTTATAATTGGAATAATGATGCCTGATGCTGTCAATATACCTCGGTTCATTGGATTCGGTTATATTTGTTTCCGCAATCCCAAAGGAAGCCTGAAACAAGCTATCGCCGTGGGAAACAGTGCTCCGGCCTTTCTCCCAGTTTCCGTGTAAAAGCAGCAATACTCCGCTGTCCTCCCGCTCCAAAGCCTCCAGCATGGATTTGGATGCCTCGATAGACCGGTAATTGTCATCCAGTAGGTCCTGTACTGACTTGCTGATCTTGGAAAATTCAATTATGGAAAGTCCTCCTGCCGCTAACAACATAGCGGCCATTAACAAAAAACCGGAAAGTATCTTGAACCGTATTTTCATCTTTTTAAGAAGTATTACAAAATCCCCGAAATTAAAAAAATATTGTTTTTTATTGCATGATTACCGAGACCGGGGTTTAGACTTAATGGCTGTGGCAGTCCAGTTTTTAACTGTTTCCGTGTTATTGGCAATAACCTGCAGCTTGCCTGTGATCTTTCTTCCCCTTACTTCCCCGTGGCATAAATATTTGACGTCCCGGTCCGGATTCACGGCAGTAAAATTCAATCGCCTGCCCTTAAGGACCTGTTCCTTCACTTCCAGGCTATCTCCCTCCAAAAGGATATCCAGGTTAATTTCCTGGAATTTCTGCTCGGCCGTCATGCTAAACTGCTTTCCGTTGATCTTCCATTGCCACTCCCCTTCAACTTCTGCAGGTACCATCCAGTAATAAATCTGGTGTCCGCTTTCTTCCACATGCTTGTCGGGTTTCCAGTCTTTCATATCAAAACTGTGAGACACAATGCGGGTACCCGGGCTGAGCTTTTCCACAAGGATCGGGCGAAGCTCCAAATTAATGAAGTTCATCAGGTACATGGTCACTACAGTGGCCCGGCTGAAATCGGTCTTTAACACATCTTCCTCCAGGAACATCACTTTGTCGTCTACATGAGCATTGCGGGCATTTTCCTCCGCCTTCCTGACCAACTCAGATTCGATCTCCACACCATGACCTACGGCTCCACGTTTTGCCGCATCAATCACAATTCGTCCGTCCCCCGAGCCGAGATCGATCACATAGTCGCCAGGACCTACATTGGCAATATCCAGCATTTTCTTCACTACCGAAGAAGGCGTGGGGACATAGGGTATGTTGAAATCCTCCTGGGCATTGACATTAAGAGGTGAAAACAGGGTCAGAACAATAAAAATCCCCGTTTTTGCCATCACCGATTTCAACGAAACACCATATAAAAATGAAAAAAGCCTGGATTGTCGGTTTTTCATCTTAGTATAAATAATATTTTCCATCGGTTATGTTTTCTGTTCTTATTATAGAACGATGCAATATTAATAAATCGCTTGTCAATCGTCAAATACTTACCAATGATTGAATGAGTGATTGATTGATTGGATGCCTGCCCGCTATCAGACGGGCCTGCCCGCTATCAGGCGGGATTGAATGAAGGCTTAATGCTCAGAGCTTAGGGCCACTAGAGCAGAGAGATTGAAGCTTCGTGTCAAGAGTCTCGGGGTTCCGGGTTATCGCCAGCGACAATTGGTAGATGAATAAAAAACCGGTTCGGTCAGAACCGGCTCAGTGATCCCGGAAGGATTCGAACCTTCGACCTACGGCTTAGAAGGCCGTTGCTCTATCCAGCTGAGCTACGGGACCATTGAATAAAGCCATGCAAAAATATAAAATTCTGACCTTTGAAAAAAGAAATTGTCTGGAATTTTCAGCACCCAATCAGGCATTGCTTCCTTATTTAAAGAGTTGGCAATTGGCAAACCGCAGTTTCCAATCTCGCCGAAATATTCTGCTTTCTTACCCCGACCTGATCCAATTCACCAGGTTTTTCTTCTTAATGATCTGCATCAGCTTCTCAGGAAGGGGTACAACAGACAAGTTTTATGATCATTTTATATTGGCAGAATTACCCCATTGACTGCAGAAATATAAGCCGACTTTTAAAATTCTGATTAGTTCCATTACATTTGCCGACAATCTGAATAATTAATGGAGCCAAACCTGAGAGCAAATATTGTTAAGCTTTATCTGATAAAGATCTCCAAATGGTTCATGCTTTTCATGCCCATCATTGTGCTTTTTTTTCAGAATAATGGCTTAAAAATGCAGGATATATTTGTTCTTCAGGCCATTTATTCCGTTGTCATAGTAATACTGGAGATTCCATCGGGCTACCTGGCAGATGTACTTGGCAGGAAAACCACAATGATCATAGGTAGCATTCTGGGATTCTGCGGGTTTGTGATTTACAGCTTATCTTATGATTTCTGGGGTTTTCTGGGTGCGGAAGTTACCATGGGTATCGGCACCAGTCTGGTTAGCGGTGCAGACTCCGCCATGCTTTACGACACCCTGAAAGCCGGTAATCAAAAGGAAAAATACCTCAAATTTGAAGGCAAGATGGTATCTATAGGGAACGCTGCAGAAGGGGTAGCCGGAATTCTGGGAGGATTGTTGGCTGAAATCAGCCTTCGCACGCCATTTTATGCACAAACGGGGGTCGCTTTTATTGGTATTCCTGCGGCCCTGATGCTGATTGAACCCATCAGGCAAGAGAAGATCAAAAAAATGAATTTTAAGGATATTCTGCAAATTGTCAGATATTCTCTTCATGGGAACCCCCATTTGAAGTGGAATATTGTGTATTCGTCCGTCATTGGAGCATCCACCCTAACCATGGCTTGGTTTGTACAGCCTTACTTTAAACATGTCGATCTGGAATTGTCTCTTTTCGGGGTATTCTGCTCAACCTTTCGGTTGCCATCACTTCATTTTTGGCATATAAAGTGGAATATCGGCTGGGCCAGGTTAAAATGATCATTTTCATCACTCTGCTATTGCCCCTGTTTTATTTTATCCTCAGCCGGATAGATGTAATATGGGGAATCGCCGTATTGTTCCTGTTTTATCTGATGCGCGGACTGGCAACACCTGTTCTCAAAGATTACATCAATAGGCTGACTGAATCCAGCACCCGGGCAACCGTGTTATCAGTACGAAATTTTATGATCCGGTTATTCTTTGCGGGCATAGGGCCATTTCTGGGATGGTACACCGACCATTTTTCACTATCTCAGGCACTGGCGCTGGCATCCATCGCATTTTTTGTTTTGGCCGTTGTTGCAGGCGGATTTTTTCTGAAAACCCGCAGATATACACATCGAAAGATGCATTAATTCGATGTCTTAATGGATTTCAATACGCCACAGCTTCTTAATCCGGATAAAATAAAAATTCCACTATATGAACAGACTGGCTAATCTATCGGTTCATATTCCCCTTTTCCAACACCACATACCGGACATCTCCAATCGTCCGGAACTTCTTCAAACGTAGTACCCGGTTTGATGTTTCCCTTCGGATCTCCTTCATTGGGATCGTAAACGTGTCCACATACTCTGCATTTGTACTTTTTCATAAGCTCAAAATTTAAAAATTAATGATTATTAATAGAACCTCCATGTCGGCAAATGGGGAATTCATATTTGCTTCTGGCTTTTTGGCGTAGCCGAACAATGGACCGTATTCAGCGATCAAAAACTGTTTAACGGCCTCAGGAAAAAAATGAATATCAGGCGGAAATTCGTCATTTCATGCCTGACATTTATACCCTTGATCCCTAGATTATCCGTCAATCAATCGGTTTAAATTCTTTCTTTTCAGCTGTACACATCGGACACCGCCAGTCATCCGGCAGATCCTCAAAAGAAGTTCCCGGTTGAATATTGCCCTGGGGGTCGCCTTCCTTCGGATCATATACATATCCACATACGCTACATTTGTATCGTTTCATAGATTCAATATATTTGAGGTTCTACAATATTTCAACTATTCTGTCCTTAATTTTTTGACGGCATCCATCACCGTACCATCCACCCATTTAACCACAGCCACAATTTCATCATCCAGTTCGGGTTTGGCAGGCTTTCCGCAAATCTTTTCGGCTTCTTCCTTTAGCTCCTCTATAGGCTTAACCGGCAAACGGGCATTCTTCGCCTTATCAATTAAATCGGTGCGAAGAGGATTGATTGCGATTCCCCTTTCTGTTATAACCACATCAATAAGTTCACCCGGTCCGCAAATGGTTGTCACTTCATCTTTAAGAATGGGTATCCGGTCACGAAACAGTGGAACAGGCAATATTACCGTTTTAGATAACAGGCAATTCTGCCATCCACCGATTCCATGTAAAAGATAGCCATCGGAATGGGTAACCACGTTGGCGTTGAAATTCACATCCACTTCGGTAGCGCCAAGAACCACAACATCTACCATGCCTGCAAAATTTCCTTTTCCGTGATAATTGTAGCTCGTAAAAGGACTTGTCCACACATGATTCGGATTATTTTTCAAAGAACGAACCCCTTCAAGGTCAAAGGTCTGTCCGTCGAGGATGTATTCAACCAGTCCTTCCTCAAGCATATCAACCAGATATTTGTTACTGCCGCCGCGGGCAAAGCGGGCCTTGATGCCTTCCTTTCTCATCTTTTTGGCAAGGAAATCGGCAGCAGCCAGGGAGGTTCCGCCTGCCCCGGTCTGGAATGAGAAGCCATCCCTGAGAATCCCTGTTGCTTCACAAAAATCGGCAGTCATCTCGGCCAAAAGCAAGCGATCTGGACTTTTAGTAATACGGGTTGTACCGGAAACAATCTTCCCTGGAATTCCGATTTCATCCATCTCTACTGTGTAATCCACATAATTCCCCTGAATCTGCCAGGGCAGACAGGGAAATTCCACCATATAATCGGTAGCCACTATCACTTTATCTGCATACCGGGCATCTGCAAGGGCAAATCCAAGCAGTCCGCTGGAGGAGGGCCCGTAAAGTCCGTTTGCATTACCAAAAGTATCGGCACACCCTGCACCTATCACAGCAATATCTATTTTGACCTCCCCATCCTGCACCGCCTGATAGCGTCCACCATGGGAGCGAAGCACTCCGGTCCCTTTCATTCTGCCTTCAGAGGTAAATTTTCCGAGGAGACCGTTCATGCCGCCTTCTATATGATCGATGGTACCGTCTTCAAGATAAGGTATCAAATGCTCATGACAGGGGAAAGAAGCAGAAGGGAACCATACCAGGTTTTTCACTCCAAGTTCGTGAATGGCGTCAAAGAGTTTATTGGCCAGCAGATCACCATCCCGGAAATGATGGTGTGTTGAAATGGTCATGCCGTCGCTGATTCCGGCATTTTCAAGGGCCTCTTTAAGGGTTGCCACCCTTTTATCACCATTGGAAGGATAATCGGCGCAGGAACGGATGGAAGGGCCAAACTGCTTTCCATAAGGCTTGTATTTACCAACGCCCTGGTAGGGTACCACAGGATTGCCGTTCACTTTTTCCGGAACACGTCTGCCCAACGCATTTTTTACATGGTCATTGCCCGGTTGCCCCATAAATTCTTTAATTGAGTGTGATTAATCTGAAAACAAAATCTTCGGTAAACGGTTTAATTTGGTAAAAATAGATAAAAAGGGATGCATATGCAAACAATCGCATCAGTATATTAGTTTATCCCTCCAGCTTTCAGGCACCAGTTCAAGGAACACCGCCAACTGGAGTGTCTTCTGAGCTCTTTTAACCACGGGTGGATCAATCATTTTCGTACCCAGTGCCACCACGCCCAAACCTTTTTCCTTTGCTTCATAAGCTGCATTGACGATCTTCTTAGCCCTCTCGATTTCTTCCTCATCCGGTGCAAATTCCTCATGAATGATTCTGATCTGACGCGGATGTATGCAACCCATTCCCTCAAAACCCAGCGACTTGCTTTCCCGTACAGCAGCCCTTAAACCCTCTTCATCACCTACGTCTGAAAAAACGGAATCTATTGGCTGGATCTGTGCGGCCCTGCATGCATTCACAATCCGGGAACGCGCATATAACGATTCACGGGCTGTGCTGTTCCGCTGAGCGCCAATATCGGCTGTATAATCTTCCATGCCAATGGCCATGGCGACTACCTCATCCGACGCAGTGGCAATTTCATAAGCGTTCTCCACACCCTGTGCATTTTCTATTACGGGCATTAAAAATATATCATTGCTGGTCTGATACTGCTCTTTTATCTTATGCACTTCTTTTTCCACTTCATAGATGTGTTCTGCCACTTCGCATTTGGGCATAAGAATGATATGCACATTATGCGGAACCACATATTTCAGGTCTTTCAATCCTGCAGGAAACTGATTGATTCTGACCATACGCTCAGCTCCATAAAAATTGATGCCTCTCAGTGCATTGCGAACAAGATAACAGGCTTCACGTTTACGGTCGGGAGCTACTGAATCTTCAAGATCCAGAATGACACCATTGGGATGATGGATACCGGCGTTGATCATCATTTTTGGGGTATTCCCCGGCAGGTATAGCCGCGAAAAACGAAACTGATCTTCACTAGAGCCATATTTGTTTTCTTCCAGCATGGGCATTAGGTAGGATTCCCCCGGATCCATAAGTTTTTTTAGTGCGGCCTCTATACGGGCTGCAATAACCAAAGGGAGGGCCCCGGTATCTTCAATCTGTAAATGGCAACTTTTCACTTCAAAAAAGTGCAGTATGTCCTTTGCCAGATCATGTATGGATTCTCCATAGATTGAGCTAACCTTACTCTGAATATCGATTTCAATGCCTCCCCTGTATCTTAGCTCAAGGGCAACAAAACAATCTGATCTTACATTTTCGCCTTTATTCCCGGCATAAGCGATATTTTCACTCATAATGAGGGTATATTGGTTCTGAATAAAAAAACAACTTCCTAAATTAATAAATAATTTTAATCATCGGTAAGAAAGCAGATGAAGAATAAACCGGATACACCCCGAACAATGTCTTAACTTTATACAAAAGCCCCAGAAAAAGAGCACTAAGAAATACTCCATCCCGATCGAATCAAAACTGTATGTTTTCCTTGTCAATATATTCCTGCATTGTCCAATTCGACCACACCGTTGTGTATCTGTCATTGGTGGCAACATAGATCTCCAGTTCTGTATCTTCAAGGTATCCCAGATTTTTCAATAATTTCCTCACAGTATCAGGGTTGGTAAGGATTTTATACAAAGAACTTGAAACCGTTGAATTATAGATCCTTTCCAGAAACCGGAAATATTTCTCCCTGTCTTTTGGGGCAATATAAGTATACAGATAACGCGTATCTTTAAGAAATGACTGAAATGCCTGTTGCTTCCGCAGCATTTGATCAAAATCTTCCATGTTGTCAAAGGATTTTGATTTTTTCTAAAGATACAGAATAGATCAATTGGGGTCAATAGATTGAATGATTATTCCAATGAATGAATTCCAATTCATGGATCTGATAAGGAATACAAAACAAAATATTTATTTGGTTTTAATAAAAATATTCCCTCTGTCCGACAATTCTATCCGGAAATTTTTTCATGCAGCCAGATGATGTTTTCGGCCAGACGGGTAATAATTTTATATCCCTCGTCATCATTTTGCACTTCTCCCGGCTCTTTGGCAACGGCCACATTCCAGTATCGTGATCCGGGAACAATCATATCGTTAATAAAAAAGAAATTGTTTATGGAATGAAATGCCGGCATCATCCCGGCCCGGCGGGCAACGGTCACTGCAGCACCGATCTTTCGGCTAAGAAAACTGCCATTGCCTTTGATCACATACCCACACCGGTCGATTAAAGCTTTTGTTTCAGGCGTCATTTGTGAAAAATACACAGGAGAACCAATCACAATGGCATGGGATTTTTTCATCTTCTGAATATAGTCATTTACTTCATCATCGTCTATCACACATTTTTCGTCCTTATTTTCCCTGCATTCCATACATGCGGTACAGCCCCGAATGGATTTACCTCCCAGTTGAATTAACTCAGTGTGGGCATTCTTCTGGGCAAATACATCCTTCATGCGTGTAAGCAGGTGAGCTGTATTGCCATTTTCCCTGGGACTGCCGTTAAAAAGCACTACGTTCATAATGAAATGATTGTTAATTAATATTTATATAATTAAGAAATACTGGCTATTAAAGTTTTTGTCCGGGTCCAGGCGAAAATAAAACAAAAATATGGATTTATAAAATGAATTCTCTAAGCCTACTAGCAATAGGTGCTTTCATTTTTATTAAGAAAATTAACTTTGTAAGCTCGATTATTTTGAATAGCTTGCGCCCCATTTATCTTAATGAAGAACCAAAATAAGGAACCATATGCTAAAAAATCTATTTGAAACAGGAGGATCAACCAAAAATTATTATCAGTCAATCAACAACACCTATATAATTGTTTTCAATAAATACCTGATGTTACATTATCCTTTCTTTAAAGAGAAAAATGAAAGCCTTGAAAAAAGACAGGTTAATTTAACCGATTATTGTCTTTCCAAAGTAGGATCCATGCAAAACAAGACTGTTCTGGAAGTTGGGTGTGGTAATGGAACCCAGAGCATCTATATGAATAATAATTTTCATCCTAAGAAAACCATAGGTGTCGACATTAACCAAAACAATATCGAATTGGCGCAGAGTCTGAAAAACGGGCATGAAAAACTGGAATTTCATGTAGATGATGCCCAGAAACTTGAAAAAATACCGGATAATTCCATTGACATTCTGCTTTGTATTGAAAGCGCCTTTCACTATCCCCAAAAAAACTTGTTTTTAAAGCAGGTAGAACGGGTGTTAAAACCCTCGGGAAAATTTCTTATTGCAGACATTCTCTCCAGATCCAACAAAAAAAGGATTCCGTTTCTTGAAAAATGGAAAAGAAAAATGAGCTTTCATCACTGGACCGAATCTCAATATGCAAAATCTTTCCGGCAGACTGAGCTTACTCTTGTACATAAAGAAAACATTACACCGGAGGTGATCAAAGGGTACAAGAATTTCGGCAACTGGATAAAAAGAAAACAGTTTAGCAATTATTTTACATACCTCATGTTAAATTTATTTGTTTTCATTCAGGTGACCACAAACGTAATACTGCTGCAAAACAGGCGAAAATATCTGATATTCGTCGGGCTGAAAACATAAGTTGAATAAACGCCTGTTATCCAAGCTGGATTATTTACAAATAACTCAGCCGTTATAAATTAGCTCGTTAAAACCCTAGTCTCTTCTGGTCCTCCAGGTAATGGTAACTTCTTTTCTGCCCCATTCCATTGCTTTGTCTATATCGTCGCCCATATAGACATCAATCTTCTTTGTCCATCTGCGGTGCATCTTATCGGTCACCACATATTCGCCGGGCAGACCCTCAATATTTACTTTCACGCCGTAGGTCAAACCGGAATCCAAAAGATCTCTTGATACGGCAATGGCCTTGATCCCCGGCTTAAGTGTATCACCCCAGGCAGCTATACGGGGGTTACCTAAAGTTTGACTTTTATGGGAATTGTAGGCTGTGGCAGTCACTTCCAGCTGATGCTCATTATAATCAGGTCCGCATGAAATAAAAGCCAGGGGCATCAGAATAACCAGTAAAAGATAAATTATGTCACGTCCAATATATTGCTGATTCAAACCCATAAATTCAACCTTCTTTTAATAAACCCAAAATAATAGCCTGGTAATAACGTTTTAAACTCCAATCCATTGTTACATATATTGAAGAGCCATCGGTGAGCGGTATAAAATCCGGGCTGAGTGATGTCAGGCTGGAAAATTTGCTCTGAATCAGATCTTGATTTTATTGAACAGGAAGCTACCCAGCAGGAGTACCACTACGAGGAAACCACCCAATGCGACGAAACAGAGCAAAGGATTCAGCTGAGAAGCTCCCAGCATGCCGTAACGCATACCCTCAACCCCGTAAGTTAAAGGATCGATATAAGTAAGAAACGAGAGCCAATCGGGAATTCTGTCCAGCGGAAACAAGGCCCCAGAGAGAAAGAATACGGGAAAAAGCACAAAGTTGACGATCAACTGAAATCCATGGGTATCCTCCATCCTCGAAGCAAAAGCTATGCCTACTGAAGTAAATGAAAGACCAATCAGAAACATGAATACCAAGGAAATCAGAATACCTGAGAAGGAAGGTATATTAACGCCTATGGCTATGGAAATGATAAATACGAGCAAACCTTGCAAAACAGCAGTAGTCGCTCCCCCTATTGTCTGACCTATCATCAGATGCAGCCTGGAAACCGGAGCAACAAGGGTTTCCTTCAGAAACCCGATTTGCTTGTCAATCACCAGCTGAACCCCGGAAAACATACTCGAGAACAAAATGCTCATTGAAATGATCCCCGGAGCGATAAATTCCACATAGTTCACCTTCATTCCTGGTACTGAAATGGCCGAGTTGAGCCCGAACCCAACAATCACCATAAAGAAGAACGGCATACCCAGACTTCCTATAATACGACTTCTCATCCTGACGTATTTCAGGACATTCCTGTACCAAATGGTATATATTGCGCTTAATCCACTCATCGTCGTGCTGCTTTTCTGTGTTGTCTCATCCGGTCCTTAGCGCTGGCTTCCTGTTCCCTTATCGTTTTACCGGTGTAATTCAGAAAGACATCCTCCAAAGTGGGTATTTTCAGAGATACCGAATCGATGGTAACCTCATTCAGCATTTTAATCACTTCGGCTATTCTTTTCTCAGCATTCTGAAGGGTAAGATCCACAAAGCCGTTGTGCAGGGAAAGGTTCTTCAGCCAGTCCAAACCGGCCAGTTTATCCCTGACCTTTGTGGTCTCTTTCGATTCAATCCTTATCACACTTCCTCCAACCTCTTCTTTCAAAGCTCCCGGCGTATCCAGAGCAACAATCTTGCCCTTGTCAATGATTGCCACCCTGTCAGAAAGCTTCTCCGCTTCATCCATATAATGCGTCGTGAGGATGATCGTCACCTTCTTTTCCTGGTTCATGTTTCGAATGTAATCCCATAAATGGTTTCTGGTTTGCGGATCCAGTCCCAGTGTAGGCTCGTCGAGAAACAGGATACTGGGTTCGTGTAAAAGGCCCCTGGCAATTTCCAGTCTTCTTTTCATCCCGCCCGAAAAATTCTTGACCAGCTGCTTCTTGCGATTCTCCAGCTCAACCAGGCTCAACAACTCATTAATTTTCCCCCTACTCTTCCTCATACCGTATAGCCTGCGGTGAATATCCATATTCTCCCATGCGGTCAGTTCTTCATCCAGAGTGGGATCCTGAAAAACAACACCGATGGATCTTCTGACCTGCGCTTTCTGTGTGGTCGCATTATAACCGTTGACGGTTGCCGAACCTCCAGTAGGTGAAAGCAGTGTAGATAATATTGAAAGTGTTGTGGTCTTGCCTGCCCCGTTTGGGCCAAGGAATCCAAATATTTCACCCTGCTTAATGGAAAAACTAATGTCGTCCACCGCAGTCAGGTCACCAAACCGCTTTGTCAGATGCTCCACTTTGATCAGTTCCATAACCCCTGTATTCGCAACTATGCTGATAAGTTAATTTTTAGTTTCAGTTGAAAAGACCCACAAAATTGCAAAAAAATAATTGCTTATAGAAATAATTACCTATTATGCTAAACGGGATCAATCCTTATATGTTCATTTAACCAGACCTAACCGGATTATTCACAAATAATGCTGATTAAAACAATTGATTCGTTTCTGATGTTATACATAATACGGGTGCATATTAAATAATAAAGCAATTGACTATGATAACAGGCATTCTCTTTGATCTGGATGGCACTTTAATCGATACGTGGGATCTTTACCGTGAAGTGTACCGTTACGTTGTTCAGCCCTATGTAAGAAAAACCCTAACAGCTGATGATATCCGCGGATCAAAACCTACCCCGGAAAGGGAATTCATAAAGCGATGTGTTCCCGAGAAGGAAAGAGAACAGGCATTCAGGCGTTTTCTTACCCATTACAGCAATTTTCATGATCCATTTTTTGGAGGGACATATGAAGGTGTTGAAGAAATGCTAGACCAACTGAGAAATTCAGGCTATTCACTCGGAATTGTAACGGGAAAAAGCCGGGCTGCCTGGAATATTTCAATGCAAAAATGTGAATTGGGAAGTTTTGATGTAATAATTACCGACGATGACGTAGACCAAAACAAGCCCAACATAGAATGTTTGCAGACAGCAATCAATCAGCTAAAGCAGGAAAATAACGAAACGCTCTATGTTGGTGACCATCTCAGAGATTTTGAAATGGCCCAAAAGGTGGGGACACCATTTGCAGCAGCTTTATGGTCAAAAACCTCCGAAGAACAAACTGAATTCAGGTATGAGCTGCAAGATGATCAAAGGATATGGTTTCTTAAGCATCCGAAAGATCTGCTTCAAAACCTCAGTGTTTAATCGATTTATTCAACGACTGCCCAATTCATTGCAATCTGTATTAAAAATGAGTTTTACACCTGATTTAGTTCCCCTAATTCCCAAACGTTATCTTTATTATGCCTATTCGTCGGAAAGCTCTTTCTTCTGTCTTTCATATTCCTCATCGCTGATCTCACCATCAAGATAGCGCCTGCGGAGATTTCTCAAACTGGTACTCCTGAATGTGCGTTTTCCCCTTCTGCCCATTTTCCGAAGCAACATCCATACAATAAGCAGTGCTATGATCAAACCCAGCGTAATTACAAGATCCGATTCTTTATTACTTTGCTGTAAAAAGATAATTAGTATATTCATAATGCGATATATTTCGATTTGTTAACTGGACCTCAAAGCGATCCCATCTCTTTTACCTTTTATAGAATTTGCATTATACGCAGGTTAAAAAGTAAAAATTATTATGCAGAGTTCAAAACAATTTATTTCAAAATTTGATTATTCAGAAAGTCATTTCTAAAAAAACCAATTCATAATGAATGGAAAACTTACATTAATTAAAAAGCAGTGGCGAACCCGCTAAAGAACGCCACTGCCAAATAATATACCTGTGATTTTATAACCCGAATTATTCAAGAATAATTCTGACGCTATTGAAAAAGCTGTTTTCCCTAATGCGGGGCTAAAGAAAGATTCTACTATAGCTTAATGTACCTGAGGCACTTCATCCAGCTCAACCTCAAAACTCAAATTGGCCATACAATCATCGTACTTCTGGATTAACTCCTCCTGGTTTCTGGCCCCGAGAAACATATTTGCCAGTTCGTAGCTGTAGCTGTCCTGCCCCTGCAATTCAGAAAGATGCATACCTTCCTTTACATGCAATTTAAGCGTCAAATCCGGATATTTCTCCTTCAGTTTATCCACCTCTTCCATCCTGGGTACTTTCTTAACCCGGCCGGTCTCATAAATCCTCAGCATAAAATTGCTGGCAATTCTGTGTTTCCCTTTATATTCCAGCGCTTGGGGCCTGCGTCCAAGAGCAAGGTTAAGCATTATGGAATGATGGGAGATCCCGTGAACTTTTTCAAAAATATCGGTATGGGCCTGGGAGATCCTGGGATTGATCTCCAGCAGGAAAATCTGATTCACCGTGTGGTTATAGAAAAATTCAATATTAAATGCCGAATTGTTTAGCCCGATCTGTGTGATGGCCCTTCTTGTCAGATCCGCCATCCGGAACTGAATTTCCTGCGGAAGTGAGGAAGGATATTCATAACGGGCAAAAGAGGAGCGGTCTTCTTCTCTTACAGAGTCTACAATCCCATAAACCACCACCTCTCCGTCATAAACATATCCTTCTACAGTACACTGATGTCCACTGATAGGTGATTCTGCAATACAGGTTTCCTTCATGTATGCAAATTCGTCGGGAAGCTGATAATTCTTAAAAATATAATTGAATGGTTCGGACATGTAATCAATATGATCTCTCACTTCCTGCATATAGTCATTGAATTCATACTCGCTGTTGACTCGGTATGCCAGGAATGACCGGAAGGATTTAATGGGCTTGATCCAAAACGGAGGGATCATCTCAATCTTTTGATAAGCCTGATCGTCGAAGGGATCAAAAGCCATAAACATGGGAACGCTTCTGGGGATTACCTTATTCTGCTCCAACCTGCTCCAGTACTTGTGTTCACACTTCAAAACGCTTTCCAGGGTCGGACCTGTTAAATCATAGCGGTCTGCGATTATGGGGACTAGATCTGTGCCGGGAAAATCGTAATAGGAAACAATGGCATCGATTTTACCATGCTCGTCGATATATTTATAGGCCGTTTCGATCAATGCCTTCATATCGAACTGTTCCAGGCCCCGCATCTCTCCGTACTTAACTGCAGGATGGAATTCGCATTCCTTTGCCTCGGGCAATCTCTTCAGCTTTTCAAGATTGAAATCATCGAGGCCTACAACAAAAATCTGTTTTTTGTCGCTCATTTTCTGTTTAAAACATTTAAAGGTTTATTAATAATGAAAATTTAAGAACTCAAAACTCAAAAAAAAAATTTGAATTTATACCCAGCCCCAAAAAATTTTTACAAATATTTTCGCTCGAAAAGTATCAAAGTCTGTTCAAATTCTTCGGGTATAAGGGAACAAACATTTTCAGTGATGTGCCTGGGTATTTCTCCGTAGTATGCCTGGGCTATGGCCCCGGCGATGCATGCCATGGTATCGCTATCGCCGCCCAGGGAGATGGCATTTCGTATGGTGGTTTCAAAATCTTCTGATTCCAGAAAAGCTATGATGGATTCGGGAACCGATTTCTGGCAGCTAACTTGAAAGGAATAATCCGGCCGGATGGCATTCAGGCTTCTGTCAAGATCATATTCAAAACGCTTTTCAATCTCTCTTCTTATCTGACTCTTATCATAACCATGCTTTGCCATATATACTGCCAGGGCTACTGCCTGTGCTCCCTTAATTCCTTCTGGATGGTCATGCGAGACTTTAGCTGTTCTTTCAGCTTCATGAAGCACCCTTTCAACCGTGTCAAAAGCAAAACCAACAGGACTCACCCGCATGGCAGAACCGTTGCCAAAACTGTAGTACGGTCCCTCGATGGCTCCGGATAACCATCTGATAAAATTGCCTCCATATCCGGCATCATGATAACGTCTTCCATAATATTTCAGATTCTCCTCATAGGATTTACCATACAGGATGGCATCTGCAATAGCTACGGTAAGCACCGTATCATCAGTAAAAGTATTCAAACCTGTAAAAAGTTCAAAATCGCGGGATTTTGTGGGAATTACCTCAAATCTTGAACCAATGATATCTCCGGCAATAGCTCCTAACATGGCAGATTCTTTAATATATTCCTGTGTTCCGGGTATCTTCTGAACATTTCTTCCCGGGTAAACATCTCGAAATCCTCAAAATGGAAGCCGGGAGACATGTTGCAGCTAACCAATACAAAACTCCCGGGTTCTGCTACCTCCCCTCCGAAAATGGTTCCTCCCGGTACAAGCAACGACAACTGCTCATCCTTATCCGGATCGTTTCCAAGAATATGCTGTTCAAACTCACCTTTCGGGGTAAAAAAATAAAGATTCAAAGGAGAACCATAATGAAAATACCAGTATTCATTAAATTTTAACCTGTGAAACCGCGAGGGTATTGGCGATGGCAGCAAATAAAATATGTTCGTCGCCAGATTACGTCCTTCCACTATCTTTTCATGCCTGTAGGTTTCCCGGTAATAACCGCCTTCAGGATGCTTCTCCAGCCCCAGCTTGTCTATCCAGTATTCCGCACTCTTCTTAACTTTCATTTTTCAGTAGTTTATCTTCTTTATAAACGGATAAAAAACCGTCATTGAAGATTCAAAACATTTTAATGTTCATCTGTCAACTTACAAAGATATTAAATCAAACAATTTTACCAATTCATTGAATTTTTTGGGCCGAATTACTATTTTAGAGGCCATTCAAAATTTAGAAAGAAACCTCAACCGATTTGGTACGTAAGAAGGAATATACCATACTGCTTGGTGACGATTCAGAATTAGACTTAATGTTTGCAGAACAGGCTTTAACATCGCATAATGAGAATTATGAAATTCTCCTGGCTCATGACGGTTCCGAGGTTTGTGAAAAAGCGCTCACCAACCATCCTGATGTGATATTTGTCGATATCAATATGCCCAAAATGGACGGTATTCAGGTGATTCGCTGTCTTAAGAGCGATTACCGCACGCAACATATTCCCATCCTGGTTATTACGGCTACGGAAAACTTTCAGGATGCCTTTGATGCCGGAGCAATGGATTTCATTAAAAAACCCCTGGTTAAAGACAACCTGATCATACGGACGCAATCGGCTTTGAACCTGGTTGATTCTTACAGAGCCATAGAAAGGCAGAAGCTGGAAATAGAGAAGAGAAACCATAAGATAATTAAGCAACACGAATCGGTGCTGAACCAAAAGGAGATCATCAACAGGAAAGATAAGGAAATTACCGCCGATCTGACCTATGCCAAACGTATACAGGATGCCATTCTGCCCAAAAAGGAGCTTTTCAGGGAAATTTTTCCCCAGCATTTCATCCTCATCATTCCCAAAAATATTGTAAGCGGCGATTTTTACTGGATTGAAAAAAATGATAACGAAGCAGTTATTGCAGTTGGCGATTGCACAGGTCACGGGGTTTCAGGCGCTTTAATGCACATGATGGCGCTCATGTTCCTTAATCAGATTATCAAACACAGATCAATTGAAAATCCCAGTGAAATTCTGGAAGAGCTCAGGGATTATGTAATAACCTCCCTGAATCAAACGGGAAGCTATGGCGAGGCACAGGATGGTATGGATATGGCCATTTGTAATATAGATTATAAAAATTATACCGTCAGATTTGCCGGAGCCAACAATCCACTCTACATAATCAACAACCGCAATTTCCGTGAAATCAAAGGAGACCGTATGCCGGTAGGCATCAACATGAATTATAATAAACCTTTCACCACCCAGGAGATTAAAGTAGAAAAGGGGGACACCCTTTATTTATTTTCCGATGGCTATCCCGATCAATTCGGAGGGCCCAAAGGGAAAAAATTCAGATACAAATATTTCAAGGAACTGCTGATAAGCAGCAATGGTTCCTCTTTAAAGCAGCAAAAGGAATTACTGGAACAAACTTTTCATAAATGGAAGGAAGGCTATGATCAGCTTGATGATGTTTTGGTGGTGGGAATTAAAATCAGTTAAACTTAACATTTTGAACAGGAAAAGACCAAAAATCCAGCTTCGTATCGTATTAATATTGTCTTTGCTGTTTCTTGCAACAGTTCAGCCTGCTGTCTCACAAAGCCTGAACACAGATGCCAGGCAAGAAGTGCAGCAATATGAAAAACAAATAACCCGGCATCGCAACCAGGAAAATATTCAAAAAGAGCTGGAATACTCCAATAAAGTTGCGTTTATTTACTGGCAGAATAACTTTTATGATAAGGCAGAGAAATACTTCCGCCGTTGCCTTGAGATTAATGAAGAGTTAGGCAATAAGAACGGAATTAAACTGACAAGCTATTATCTGGGAATGATCTATTCTGAGAAGGAGCAATACGATCAGGCAATACAGTCATTTCAGAAGGGTGTAAAGATCAGCAGGGAGCTAAATTTAAAAAGCAGCATTTTATCCGGTCTGATTAATCTGGGTCAAACCTACCAGATAATGAACAATTTCGAAAAATCGAATCAATATGCCCGGGAAGCCCTTTCTTTAGCCAAAGAACAGGATGATCTAAAATCCGTACGATCCTGTTACAGTCTGCTCTCGGAAAACTTCAAAAAACTGGGCAATTCGGAAAAAAGCATCAAGTATTTCGATCTGTTCTCTTCCATCGATAAGCACCTGAAAAATGAAAAGGTTTCAGAAATCAAAGAAGAATCTAAAAACAGGGTGAACCAGGCCCAGGCAGAAAAACAAAAAACTCAGGAAGATCTGAAGGAAGAGATTGATAAAAGAAAAATGACTCAGGACAGTCTTCAGAAAGTTTCCCGGATCAGCCGGGAGAGACAGATGCGCCTGGAGATGAAAGAACTTGAAATCAAAAAGAAGCAAGCCCAGCTTAAACTGGAAAGAACCATACGCAACTCACTAATTATCGGATTTATATTGTTTGTAGGTTTCTCTGTCCTGCTTTACCATTTTTACAAACAAAAGAAAAAGGCCAATAAAAAGCTGGAAGAACAAAACAAACAAATCAGCGCACAAAATAAGCAGATTCAGGAACAAAAGAATAAACTGGAGATTCAAAATAACAAGCTGAACGACAGCCTGTCCTATGCTGAAAATATACAGGCAGCCATACTGCCTGTTCATTCGCAGTTAAAAAAAGAATTTGACGTATTCATTCTATATCGTCCCAAAGATATTGTCTCAGGCGATTTTTACTGGTTTACGCAGATCCATGAAAACGGGATGCCCAGACCCATTACGTTTCTTGCTGTTGTTGACTGTACGGGCCATGGCGTTCCGGGTGCCTTCATGTCGATGATCGGCAACCGCATCTTTAATGAAATCATTGCTGAGAAGGGGATCCTGGAACCATCCAAAATACTGAAGCTGCTCAATCAATATATTGTTGAGGCCCTGAAGCAGGAAACGACCGATAATACCGACGGAATGGACGTTTGCCTGATCAGCATGGAACATACGGAAAACAATACAAAAAATATCCGCTTCGCCGGGGCAAAACGTCCGCTGTACTATTTCAGTAAAAACGACAACGAAATCAAAAAAATAAAAGGAGACCGTTATTCCATCGGAGGCATCAACAAGAATAAAAAAGAGAAGCAATTCACTTCAAAAGAGCTTAAGCTTCATAAGGGAGACATGCTCTACCTTACCACCGATGGCATTTTTGACCAGGTCAACAATTCACGCAAACGATTCAGCAGCAAACGGTTTTTAAATGTGCTCCATCAAAATGTTGACAAGTCTCTTGAAGTTCAGCACACGGAAATGGAAAAAAAACTTGATGAATTTAAGGAAAATTCGGAACAAAGAGACGACATCACCGTATTGGGGGCAAAAATCATATAGATTATGGAGGAAAAAGGTATTATCAATCGCATAAGCACGCACCTAATCGATATGGAACAAAGCCTTATCGCTTATGAAGGGCCTTTCTTTATCGATTTGCTGACCATATTCGGCAATTATCTGAAAATAATGACTGAAAATAATACCTTAATACAAAAAAAGCTATTCAAGATCTATGTGGAATTGTCCCAAAATGTCGCCTATTATGCAGAAGATTATATTACCGTTGAAAATGAATCGAAAAAGGTTGGGATCGGTGAGTTAAGAATCACAGAAGACCCGAATCAATATCAACTGATGACCAAGAATCTGGTTAAAACCAGAGATGCCAATGTATTGTCCCAGCGGTGTGATATAATCAACAATTCAGCTCTGGACGATTTGAAAGGCCTGAAAAGGGAACTGCGAAAAAGTTCAGATAGCAATAAACTCGGGGCCAGGATTGGATTGGTTCAGGCCAGGCTGATCTCCAACAATCCCCTGGATTTTCAACTAATTGAAAAAAACAGATATTATTCGTATTTTAAACTGATGGTAAAATTTGACAAGAATGAACAACATTAATTTTGAACGAGATCCTTCAGCACCCTATTACCCAGGT
Organism: uncultured Bacteroidales bacterium; assembly: GCA_964399175.1. Lineage (GTDB taxonomy): Bacteria > Bacteroidota > Bacteroidia > Bacteroidales > UBA12077 > JAGXLC01. Next base: position 34,911 of record CAYNPZ010000018.1, read on the forward strand.
ATCAAATTCAACGCAAAGACAGGGGTTTGTGATATAGAAGGGGAATCCTATATGGAAGAAGCCTATAAATTCTATCTTCCTCTGATCAACTGGGTTAAGGAATTTACTGAAAAAGAAAAGGACATACTATATCTCAATGTCAAACTGATGTATTTTAATACCAGCACATCCAAATGCCTGCTTGACATTTTCGAGATCCTAAAGAAATATTCCGGTGAAGGCGGAAAAGTCGAGGTCACCTGGTACTATGATCCCGATGACCCCGATATGATCGATGAAATTAAAGACTTTGAGCGTGAATCCGAGTTAAAGTTCAATATCAGGGAACTTCAAACCTAATAATGACTATCCGTGAATACCCTTAATCACTCCTCCGTCTACACTAATGGTTTGCCCCGTTATGTATTCCGATTCCTCCGACAAAAGCCACTTAGCCAGAGAAGCGAGTTTTCCCGGGTCACCGATAAACCCTACCTTTGTTTGCTGTTTCATTCGCTCTTTGGCTTCCTCTAAAGAAATATTTTCATTCTTGCTTTTTTTCTCCAATAAACGGTTCAGGGCACTGGTATCGTGATACCCCGGTGCCAGGATGTTTACCGTAATGCCCATATGGGCCATCTCTTCCGAAAGGGTTTTGGCATACCCCACAACAGCCAGGCGCATCGAAGTGCTCAGTACGAGATTTTCAATGGGCTGTTTAACTGAAGCGCTCTCCAGAAACAAGATCCGCCCGTATTGCTGATCCTTAAACCTTGGCAGCAGCCGCTTAGTCAATTCTACTTTCCACCTCATAAGAGAGGAATAGACATCATCCCAGTCTTCCATCGTCGTTTCTTCTATTGATTTGGCCGGGGGACCTCCGGAATTCAGAAATATTCCGTTCAGAAATTCTTTGTCTGATTTTGCCACAATACGATCAAGGGTGGAGTTCTCCGTTAGATCCCCGGCCACATAATCGACACGCCCGGAATATTCCTTTTGAAGATTCTGCAAGGCATCTTCACTACGGGCTACTGCAATCACGGAAAAACCTTCATTTAAAAGACTTTTTGCCACAGCATGTCCGAAACCGCTGCTTGCTCCGCAGACAATATATTTACCTTCATTATTCTGCCTATGCTCCATAAGATTCTGTTTAAATTCATTTTTCATTATTACTTCTATAAATTAAATTTGTTTACCAAATCACAAATTTTTAAATATATTTGTATCCTAAATTTTGTAAAAACACATAATTCTAATAGGCAAACTTTTAAAAAAAAAGGGAAAGATGGCAGAAAAAAGAGTTTACAGTTTTGGAAATAAGCAGGCCGAGGGTGGAACGAAAATGAAGAATCTGCTCGGCGGAAAAGGTGCGAATCTTGCTGAAATGAGCTCTATTGGTGTACCGGTGCCTCCAGGTTTTACAATTACCACAGAGGTATGTACGGAATACAATAAATTAGGCAGAGATAAGATCATTGAACTTCTCAGGGATGATGTAGAGAAAGAAATTGCCAAAATTGAAGAACAGACCAATACCAAGTTCGGCAGTAACGAATCGCCCTGCCTTCTGTCTGTTCGTTCAGGAGCAAGGGTTTCCATGCCCGGTATGATGGATACGGTATTGAACCTTGGTATGAATGACGAAGCTGTAACCGGCTTGGCGCAAAAAACCAATAACGACCGCTTTGCCTGGGATTCTTACAGAAGATTCATCCAGATGTACGGTGATGTAGTGATGGGTTTGAAGCCGGAAAGCAAGGAAGATCCCGATCCTTTTGAGGAAATCATAGAGAACATGAAGGAAAAACGTGGGGTTGAAAAGGACGTGGATTTAACCACAGACGACCTCAAGGAGATGGTTCAGCAGTTCAAGGACGTAATCAAGAAGCGTCTTGGAAAAGAATTCCCTCAAGATCCATGGGAACAGTTATGGGGTGCCATCATGGCTGTATTTGACAGCTGGAATACTCCCCGTGCACAATACTACCGTGAATTAAACAAGATTCCCGAAGAATGGGGTACTGCTGTAAACGTAATGGCTATGGTATTCGGTAATATGGGAGAAGATTCCGGTACAGGAGTTGCCTTTACCAGAGATGCTGCAACCGGTGAAAACGTGTTTAACGGTGAATTCTTAATGAATGCACAAGGTGAAGATGTGGTGGCAGGCATTCGTACTCCACAGCAGATCACCAAGGAAGGTTCCCAAAGATGGGCTCAGCTTCAAGGCGTATCCGAAGAAGAAAGAAAGAAGGATTATCCTTCCCTCGAAGAAATGATGCCCGATATTTATAACGAACTATACGAAATTCAGGAAAAACTTGAACAGCATTATAAGGACATGCAGGACCTTGAGTTTACCATTCAGGAAGGGAAACTATGGTTGCTGCAGACCCGTAACGGTAAACGTACCGGCGCGGCCATGGTCAAAATAGCTATGGATATGCTGGATGAAGGTATAGTTGAAGAAAAAACAGCCGTTCTGCGAAATGAACCCAATAAACTGGACGAATTGCTCCATCCGGTATTTGAGCCTGAAGGCCTGAAAGAAGCCAACACCATCGCCAAAGGCTTGCCTGCATCTCCGGGCGCTGCTACCGGTCAGCTCGTATTTTTTGCAGATGATGCTGAAGAATGGGGCAATCAAGGCAAAGACGTAATTCTGGCAAGGACCGAAACTTCTCCGGAAGACTTGAAAGGCATGAACCTGGCCAGAGGAATCCTGACTTCCCGCGGAGGTATGACATCCCACGCCGCTGTCGTGGCAAGGGGTATGGGAAAATGCTGTATTGCAGGGGCAGGCAGTGTCCAGATCAATTACCGGAAAAAAACCATGACCGTGGAGGGAAAAACCTATAAAGAAGGTGACTGGGTTTCTCTTAACGGAAGTACCGGTGAAATGTACGAAGGTAAAGTGCCTACACACGATCCCGAATTAAGCGGAAACTTTGCCCGGGTAATGGAGCTTTCCGAAAAATATGCCAAAATGGGCGTGCGCACGAATGCCGATACACCCTATGACTCCAAAACGGCCAGGGAGTTTGGAGCAATCGGCATCGGACTATGCCGGACCGAGCATATGTTCTTCGAAGGCGACAGGATCACAGCCATGCGTGAGATGATCCTCTCCACCAAGAAAGAAGACCGGGAAAAAGCATTGCACAAATTGCTCCCCATGCAACGGGAGGATTTCGAGGGCATTTTTGAAGCCATGCAGGATCTGCCGGTAACCGTAAGGTTGCTTGATCCGCCATTGCACGAATTTGTTCCCCATGAAGAAAAGAACCAGAAACAAATGGCCGATGAACTGGGTGTAAGCCTTGAAGAAGTTCAGAAAACCGTTGATTCTCTTCATGAAATGAACCCCATGCTGGGACACAGAGGCTGCCGCCTGGGTAATACCTATCCGGAGATTACTGAAATGCAGGTGAGAGCAATTATTGAGGCTGCTCTTAACCTCAAGAAGAAAGGCATCAAAGCCTATCCGGAAATTATGGTGCCCCTGACCGGTATCTACGAGGAAATGAAAATGCAGGAAGACATTGCCCGGAGAACTGCAGAAAAAGTATTTGAAGAATACAACGACAGAGTTGATTACCTGGTAGGTACCATGATCGAAGTACCGCGTGCAACTGTAATTGCTGATAAAATTGCAGAATCAGCCGAATTCTTCTCCTTTGGTACCAACGACCTCACCCAGATGACCTTTGGTTACTCAAGGGATGATGCAGGTAAATTCCTCCCCGTTTACATGAACAACGGAATCCTTAAGGATGATCCGTTCCAGATTCTCGACCAGGAAGGCGTTGGTCAACTGGTTGAAATGGCTACAAAACGAGGAAGACAAACCCGTAAAGACCTTAAGGTTGGTATCTGCGGTGAGCATGGCGGTGAACCCAGTTCTGTGGAATTCTGCCACGGGGTGGGCATGAACTATGTGAGCTGCTCACCATACAGGGTACCCATTGCTCGTCTCGCTGCAGCACAGGCTGCCATTAAGGAGGAGCAAAGCCAATAAAAAAGATCCTTTAAATAGTCTGAGATAAAT
>CAYNPZ010000019.1:0-38352 GCA_964399175.1 uncultured Bacteroidales bacterium
AGCCTTGCCAGCGAACATTTTAGACGAGACTCTTTCAAATTTCTTTTACTTTATGGACAAACACTAATTACCGGACGTTCTCATCGAATAAAATCCGGAAGTTCATCAAAGCGGGCATAAGGTAAGGTCATGCTTTTTTGCAGCATGTAATAAGTGTTCAATCCTGAAACTCCTGTTCCTTTTAAATACTCAAGATCAATCCCTCCCTCGCTATCCATTGCTTCGCCGGGGACAACCAGGTGTTGAACCTCCCCTATGATAAGGGCCGTATCGTTTTTTCGGATGGGTATTGTTTCAACCCACTCCAGCCCGATTTTGACCTGACTTTCTTTTACAAAAGGTGCTTTAAAACCGTCGATGTATTCTTCTGTCAATCGGCATTGATCAAATTCGGAGATGCCTTTTTCAAATTTGGCTGAGGTGTAATGGGCTTTAGTGGTTATTGCGGAATGAACCTGGTTGATTGTAAATACCTTCATCTCCAGGATGTTTTCATAGGTATGCCGGCGTGAGGCACCAAATGTCCTGGAAATAAAACCAAGGAGTGCCGGATCGCTTCCTATATGAGTGACAGAGCTGACAATGGCAAGATTGGTTTTCTGCTCCTGCGATACGGTGCCGATCATATTGGCAGGTTTAATCCCGGTGATGGAATTGATCAGGTTCAGCCTTTTGATCCGGTCCGTATCCTTGATGTCCTGGTCGGTTAAATGCATATCGTTTAAGATTTTTTCTCTATAAATTTAGCTAATCCATAATATGAGGGGAGGAAATCCCGCATAGTTTGATTTCCTCCCCAAAAATTCCGTACCTGGTTCATGCTTTACTTATCGGGTGGTAAAATAACTTTATCGATCACATGTACCACGCCATTTGAAGCAATTATATCGGCAGAGGTATGTTGTATCCCCTTCACTCCCCGCCAACAACCACATTCCATTTTCGGATGTACCATTCTTTGATCAGCCCGTTCTTAACGTATGGGTCGTTTTGCACAAACGCTTTCACTTTGTCGGGGCTTTCTCCCTTAAAAACAAGGATGGCTCCGTCGGCGGGCTCATCAAAGGCGCCGGCCATAACAATTTCGCCCCTGCTATGGGCTTCCTGCACCAGTTGTAGATGTTCGCTGCGGTAAGGCGCCCGCTTTTCAATATAATTCTCAACGGTTTTGTAGAATAAAATATAGTACATAGTTGTATTTAAATTATAAGTCTATGGGTCAGATTCTTTTTATAAAATCATCCATGAAATAAATAAATTTCTGCATATCTGAAAACAATTTTTCTACCTCACTCTTGTTGAATTCAACATATGCATCATAATCTCCTGATCTTCTATTATCGTAGGCTTCTCTTAAAATCCTTCCATATTCTATGTTTATCCTCTTTGTATTAACAAAATTTTTATTAAACCATCCTATTAATTGTAAATGTTTTGAAGTCTCATATTCATACTTTAAGGCCAAAGCCAATAATGAATAAAAAATTCCATAGTAAATTCTATTTACCGCAGTAGGCAATTTATTGTTGGCGATTAATAAATCAACAACATCAATCATACTTTTTGCCTGTTCCAGTCTGTATTTTATTAATTGCTCCCTATCCTGTTGATTAAGCGTCATGCATATATTCCTTCCTTAATTGCATTTTGAAAAACAGGCTGTTTTCCGCGAATCTCATTTAATTCGTCCCTGGAAAGTACATGAGTATCCAGAATGATGTTATGCTTTAACTCAATATCATAGCAATAATCAGATATTTTTCTTTTTAAATCTCTGTCAGGTTTGCTTTGAACGATAATTAAAATATCGTAATCTGATTCTTCACTGGAAGTACCAGTCGCTTGCGATCCAAATAAAATGATATCCTTGATATAATCACCAAGATGGCTCCTGAGATATTTTTTTAACTCTTTTATTATGGCAACTCTGTCAATCATCGCAGGCTAAAATTACAAATTTATATTTGATTATCTCCTTTAAAAGGGTTTAATACCTAATTTTATTGTTTTACTTACAGGAAATTTGGTTTCCATATTCCCAACCTCAAACCTTAAACTTTAAACTTTTTGCTCAGCCTCCATTTAACAAGTTGGCAATCTGCCAGAATATTCTTCATCCAATCATTCAATCATCCCAAATGACAAACTTTAAACATTAAACCTCAAACCTGAAACAATCTTTCCTTGCTCCATGCTCTGTCCCTTATAGGGGAATCGTAAAATAAAAGACGCTCCCCGCTCCTTCTGTTGATTCCGCCCATATTTGACCGCCATGCACTTCCACAAATTCTTTGCAAAGCAACAACCCCAGGCCGGTGCCCTTCTCTTGTTGCGTACCCGGTTTCGGACGAGTGTTTTCCATTCTGAACAGTGTATCGAAGTCATCTTCACTTATTCCTACGCCGGAATCTACGACAGAGACCATCACCCGATCATCCTGCTGATCTGCACGGATCATGACTTCCCCTCCCGGATTGGTGAATTTGATCCCATTGGAAATTAAATTCCTCAGGATGGTAAGGACCATATCCTTATCAGCAAAAACAGGAAGGTTATGCGGCAAATGTTGGGAAATGGTGATGGATTTCTGTTCCGCCGAATCATCCAGCAGATCTGTGACTTCATTGATCACGGTTACCAGCTCGATATACTCGGGGTTGAATTCAATTTTTCCCGATTGTGCCCTTGACCACTCCAGCAGATTGGTGAGCAGATCCATCGCCCGGTATGAGGAATCCCGGATAATCCGGGCATATCTCTCAACTCCTTCATAGTCCTTTTGCTGAACCTGGTTTGTTAGCAGATTGCTGAATCCAATGATGCTGTTAAACGGACCCCTCAGGTCATGACCGATGATAGAGAAAAGCTTGTCCTTGGTGGCATTAAGCTCGGCCAACCTGGCTTCACTCGCTTTTAAGGCCTGCTCGGCATTTTTTCGTTCGGTAATATCCCGCACGTTTAGCACTACCGATTGAATAGAAGGATTGTCGATCTGATTCGTGCCAAATGCTTCCAGGTAAACCCAGCCGCCGTTCTTGTGGCGATGCCGGTATTGCGTACCCCCATTGGTAGAATTTTTCAGAACATTCCGAAGTCCATCCCTGGCCTTTTCCCGGTCGTCCGGATGAATAAACCGGTCGATAACCGGAACATTCACCAGCTCTTCGGGTTTATAGCCCAGGATGTATTCGCAGGATTCACTTACATAACGCTGAATTCCGTTGGCATCCAGAAGCACGATCATATCAAAGGAATTCCTGATGAGCTGGCTGAATTGCTCCTCACTAACCATCAGGAGCCCTTTGCTATACTTTTCTGATTCGTCGGGAAGGTGGTTTGTATCCATGCTTTTTATTTATCATGATAATAGGTTTGCAATATTTGATCCATGACCCAATTGGTTCGGGCACCACTATCCCCGTGGGACGGACATTCACCAATGCCCCGCAGTTCATTCACCACAGTCTGGATAAGCGGTTGCTGCACATGTTCGGGTTTCTCAAACCGAAAGGTCCTGGTCTGTTCGTTCCGTTTAAGGTATACATTGGCATGGTCAAAGCAGGACAATTCAATACTCCCATTTGAGCCGACAATTTCAATGATGTCTTCCTCATTCATTTCATTCACCGTAAAGCACCAGCTACCATTGCCAATGACGGATGATGAGTCAAATTCCCAGACTGCGGACACAATATCTTCCGGTTCATATAAGCCCGCCTGATTGCTGGCAATCCCCCGGGCATTCACGATGGGCCCGGACAAATAATCCAGAAAATCCAATTGATGAGGGGCGAGATCAACAAAATACCCACCCCCTGCAATCTCTGGCTTCAGGCGCCATGGCTTTTCCTCCGGATTATCATCTCCGGGAGCGGGAGGCAGATGAAGTCTGAGATTGACAAAACGAATGTCTCCGACGGCATTTTGTTCCACCAGCTCCTTGGCTTTTAGAAAATTGGGCAACATCCGGCGATAAAATGCAACAAACAGGGGCAGGTCATTCTTTTCAGCTACACCGATCATTTCCCGGCATTGCGGATAATTCATTGCCATTGGTTTTTCAACATATACCGGCTTCCCCGCATGGAGGGCTTTTATGGTATAATAATGATGCGTATCGGGAGGGGTTGCCACATAAATGGCATTGACATCCGGATCATTTATGAGTTTATCTGCATCATCATACCATTTGGGTACCTGATGCCTGCGGGCGTAATCCTCTGCCTTTTCTGCAGTGCGCCGCATCACGGCAACCAACTCCGAACCCTCGCATAATTGCAGGGCAGGGCCGCTTTTCACCTCGGTAACATCTCCGCATCCTATTGTACCCCATTTAACAGTATTCAATGGCTTCATATTATAAAGTTTTTAGATATTGACAAGCCTCTTAATGTATTTTATGCGAAACGGATATATTATTTCAGGATTACCCGTTCGCTGATTTGCCGGTGTTCTTTCTGTAAAACAATAATATAAATTCCTTCAGTAAATTGACCTGCATCCAGTGTTTCATTTCTCTGGGTGGCTTTTTTCTGGAAAACCAATGAACCTATAGCATTATACAATTTTATGGTTCCGTCAACATATTCATCCGGTATGTTTAATCGGGTTAAGCCTTCCATTGGATTGGGGTAGATCTCCAATGTCTGATCTTCTTTGGAAAAGGAAGATAAAGATGTTGAGGTAGCAGCAGCAAATTCAACAATCCGGTCATCCTCCGGATTGGGATTGCCTCTGCCGTCGCGGTTGCTCACGGCCAGATACACCTTCCCGTCGGGAGATACGCATACATCGCGCAGCCTGCCGAACCAATTATCAAACCATACGGTTTCTTCAGCAACCTCTTTGCCATCATCACTCAGCTTAAGCTGAACCAGCTCGGATTCCTTCAATGTAGTCATCAGGATGCTGTTGTCCCATTCCGGGACGGGGCTGTGATGGTAATGAGTTATCCCTGCAACAGCAAGGGTTGGCGTCCATGCAGCAATGGGTTCCTTCACATTGTGCTCTTCACAGAAGGCGGCTTCGGAGGATTCGTCGCAATAACCCATCACATCCGGCCACCCATAATTTCTCCCTTTCTCAATGATGTTGACCTCATCGTCGCTGGCCGGACCATGCTCCGAGCTGTACATGATGCCTTCGGGTGAAATGACCAGTCCCTGGGGATTACGATGTCCATAAGTCCATACATAGCTGTCCTGATAGGGATTGTCGTCTGGAATGCTTCCATCCAAATTCATCCGCAGGATTTTGCCGTTCCTGGAGTCCAGGTTCTGGGAATGGGAGGTATTGCCGGCATCGCCGGTGGTAAAATAAAGGTGGTTCAGACTGTCAATGACAATCCGGGATCCGTTGTGTATGGAACTTCCGTCGAGGCCTTCCATCAAGACCAAAGCAGAATTCAGTTGTTCATTATCGTAGGTATAGCGCACCAATCGCTCTTTTATCGATGAACCCTCCAGATAATTATATACAAGGTAAACATAGGGTGAATCCTGAAAATTGGGATGAAGGGCCATACCTAGCAAACCGGACTCGCCGGTTTCATATACCTCCTCAATGGTAATCAGTTCCCGGAGCTCTCCGGATTCCGGATCCAGCCGGCTCACCCTGCCGTATCGCTCGGTCAGCCAGATGTGATCATCCGGTCCCCAGAGGATTTCCCACGGTGTATCCAGGTTGGTGGCAACGGATTGGGTATCTACTTCTGTGGAGCCGATGGTGATTTGGGCATTCGAAAAATAGGGAAAAAGGATAAATGCCAGCGCCAGAATGTAAATTTGAGTAATTTTTTGATATTCCATTGGCTTTTTATGTTGAAATACAATTATCCGGGATAATTGTTAACTGATAACAAGAATAAAACAGTAAAAGGGCCCTTCCACAAATCAAAATCTGTTAAGTTTTTTCAATTTCTGAATAAGTTTTCTATTTTTACTACTCCCATTTTCAATTAAAATAACGATCAGTATAAATATAATTCCGTACAACAACTTTTCAAAAGAGAAATCCAGTAAATTTTATAATAAAAAAAAGAGACTTATGTTTTTATCCGGAACCAAACCATTAAACCCGCTCAGGTCAAGCATTCAAATACGGAATGCAATAATCAATCCAGTGAAACAAGCTGGCTTAAAGATGTTGCTTATTGCTTTAATGATGACACCATTGGTTTCAGTTTTTGCCCAAAGCAATCAGGAAAAAGACAATGAAGAAAAGGAGGAGCTACGCTCAGCCCAGACTTTTAAGGGACTTAAGATGCGCAACATTGGGCCTGCCCTGATGTCGGGACGTATTGCCGACATTGCCATTCACCCGGAGAATCCCCATCTGTGGTACGTAGCCGTAGGGTCGGGAGGTGTTTGGAAGACCACCAACTCAGGTACTACGTGGGAACCGATATTTGACGATCAATCCTCCTATTCTATTGGTTGTGTCACCATCGATCCACACAATCTAAAACGGTTATGGGTCGGTACGGGTGAAAATATCGGCGGCCGGCACGTTGGCTATGGTGATGGAATTTATCTCAGTGAGGATGGAGGCCAGAGCTGGAGAAACATGGGGCTGAAAGAATCCCAGCACATCTCCAAAATTATTGTTCATCCTGAAAATCCGGATATCGTTTGGGTAGCGGCCCAGGGACCGTTATGGTCTTCAGGCGGTCAACGCGGGCTCTACAAAACAACTGACGGGGGAGAAACCTGGCAGAATACGCTTAATCCCGATAAATGGACAGGCGTCACCGACGTGGTGATTGATCCGCGCAATCCGGATCGCTTGTACGCTGCAACCTGGCAGCGCCACCGAACGGAAGCCGCCTATATGGGTGGCGGTCCGATGACGGGTATTTATAAAAGCAAAGACGGTGGCGAAAGCTGGACAAAGCTGACCAAAGGCTTACCCGATAAGGATATGGGCAAGATCGGCCTGGCCATATCACCACAGAAACCCGACGTAGTTTACGCTGCCATAGAAACGGAGCGCCGGCAGGGCGGCATCTGGCGGTCCGACGACCGGGGAGCCCACTGGGAGAAGCGCTCCGATGTGGTTTCCGGTGGTACCGGCCCCCATTACTACCAGGAGCTTTATGCCAGTCCGCATCAGTTTGACAAGATCTACCTCGCCGATGTTGTTTTGGGAGTTTCGGACAACGGCGGTAAGACCTTTAGCCGGATAAACAGAGACAACATTCACGTAGATCATCATGCACTTGCTTTTCGCAGGGACGAACCCGGATATCGCCTGCTTGGCAGCGACGGGGGCCTTTATGAAAGCTTCGACGGAGGCAACACCTGGCGGTTTATCGATAACCTTCCCGTCACCCAGTTCTATAAGATCGCCCTCGACGACAAAAAACCATTTTATACCATATATGGTGGTACACAGGACAACAACACACAGGGTGGTCCTTCCCGAACCGACAACATAAACGGCATCCGCAACTGCGACTGGTTCATCACCTTGTTTGCTGATGGCCATCAACCGGCCACAGAACCCGGCAATCCCGATATCGTTTACTCCGAATGGCAGCAGGGCAACCTGATGCGGATTGACCGCACCACCGGTGAAAAAGTATATATCAGGCCCCAGCCCGGTGCCGATGATCCGCCCCAACGTTTCAACTGGGATGCACCCATCAAGATCAGTCCCCATAAAGCCACACGGCTGTACTATGGCTCACAACGCGTTTGGCGTTCTGAAGATCGCGGAGACAGCTGGGAGCCCATATCCGGTGACCTAACCCGCAACGAAGACCGGTTGAAGTTCGAATTTATGGGACGTCAGTGGAGCTGGGATGCAGTGTGGGACATGGGGGCCATGTCCAACTACAACACCATCACACAGCTGGATGAGTCACCTTTACAGGAAGGCCTCATCTATGCCGGTACGGACGATGGCCTCATCCAGGTCACCGAAAATGGAGGAGAAAGCTGGCGCCAGATTAAGGTGAGCTCTTTCCCGGGCATTGGTGATGATCGTGCCTTTGTCAACGACATCAAGGCCGACCTGCATGATGCCAATACCGTTTATGCAGTGATCGACCTGCACAAATCCGGTGATTTTCGGCCACTGATCTATAAAAGCACCAACCGGGGCAAATCCTGGGAAAAGATATCCGAAGATCTGCCTGAGCGGTATATCGTATGGCGCATTATACAGGATCATGTCAAAAAAGATCTGCTTTTTGCAGCCACCGAGTTTGGCATTTTCTTTTCCGTTGACGGTGGCGAAAACTGGACCGAGCTGACCGCAAGCGCTCCCAACATTGCTTTTCGGGATCTCGCCATCCAGCGTAGGGAGAATGATCTGGTCGGCGCCTCCTTCGGAAGAGGCATATGGGTTCTGGACGACTACACTGCTTTACGGGAAGTTACCCAGGAAAAACTTGATCAGGAAGCCCTATTGTTTGATAGCCGAAGGGCCTGGTGGTATATCCCGCGGAGTCCCCTTGGCAGTGGAGGCAAGGCCTCTCAGGGCGACTCCTACTACATAGCTCCCAATCCGCCTTATGGTGCAGTATTTACTTACTATTTGAAGGAAAGTCTTAAGACAAGGAAAGAGATGAGAGAGGAAAAGGAAGAAAAGATGGTTGAGAAAGGAGAACATCCGACTTATCCGGGCTGGGAGGCCCTTCATGAGGAACAAACCGAACCTGAACCTGAAATTCTGCTTACAGTTAAAGATCAGCAAGGAGAAGTGGTGCGCCGCATCTCCGGACCGACCAACAAGGGTTTCCACCGGGTAGCCTGGAACCTGAGCCATCCGCCCGTTGAACTGAGCGACGCTCCGGATAGATCATCCCTAAATGAAGAGCAGGGACCCCTGGTGGCACCCGGGACCTATGAAGTGACCCTCTCCAAACAGGTTCGGGGGGAAACGACCCGCCTTGCAGGACCGGTTGAATTTGAAGTTAAGCGGTTGCGTGAAGGCGCTCTCGAGGGAAAAAGCCCCGGGGAGACAGCCAGATTCTGGCGCCGCACAGCCGAGCTTCAGCGAAGCGTCAATGCCGCCGGTGAGTTTTTGCAAATTCTTGAAGAACGCGTTGGAAAACTGGAGAATGCCCTGGCTGCCTCGCAATCCACACCCGATGGACTGGATCGGGAGCTTCACAAGATCAAACAAACCCTTTATGACCTCAAAGATGAGCTATATGGTCAGTCAGCGAAAAGGCCGGTGAATGAACCAGCCAAACCAACGGTCAGAGAACGGTTAAATGCAGCACAGATGGGAACGCAGATGTCAACCTACGGTCCTACGCCTAACCATAAAAAAACCCTTAGAATAGCAGAGGAGGAATTTGCCAGGCTTAGAAAGGAGCTTAACCAGCTGAAGGAAGAACGTATTCCTGCCTTCCAGGAAAAGCTCATTGAAGCAGGAGCTCCATGGACACCGGGACAGGAGATACCTGAAGTAAAATAAAACACCTGTTGGTTAAAATTTTTCAACCCGCCGTCAGACAAAATACACTGATGGCGGGTTTTATATATATAACTTCAATATATAGGGAAATAAAGCCAATGATGCAGGTTAAGGAAACACCTTTGCTTTTATTGATTCAGGATGAGAAATCTTTTCCTGTAACTGTTTTCCCTGCCGGAAAAAACGGCATAGTAGAAACCCGCCGGGTAACCACTGGTATCTATTCTCCCCCGTGGTAATATATCCGAGCTATGAAAAACCACTTTGCCTGTTATATCCAGGATCCTGACATGCTGTATTTCTTTTTCCAAATTACGGATGTCAAAATATAACCGGTCGGATGTGGGATTTGGATAAACACTGACATGTTCTTCGGGAGCATTGGAAGGGAGAGTAGCTGTAGGTGAAGATTGCTGACCATTATAAAGGTTTTTGACCTCAGCCTCTGAAAGGGGCGTATCATAAATTCTCAGCTCGTCTATGGCTCCGTCATAATATTGTGTGGTACGATCCCAGTGGCCTTTACCCAACCATAGTTTTTCATGGGCAATGGCATCAGCAAAAAACTGTGAATAGGAAGCATTACCAAAATTATACCTCCTGTTGACCATTTCCTCTCCGTTCAGATAACCCGTATTGTAATCCTCCCCTACCACAACCACCAGATGTTGCCATTCACCTTCAGATATGGGAAAATTGGAATCGTAGCAAAAGGATGGGTATGTACAACCGTTTTTCCATATCGTGAAATACAGCCGTTCCGAGCCATAGTGAATCGGACTGTGCCCCAATTCAATGATCAGGCCTTTGTTGGCAGCATCAAAGAAGTCACATTTTTCTTCAGCACCATAGTAGAATATAGGGGCAATTCCATAATTGGTGGGTATGTGATTTACCTTAAACCACAATGAGATGGAGCCCTCCCCCAATTCCGATAATACAGAAGGAGGAGCCTCCCCGTCACCGGGTATCCTGGCATAATCATCTTCTCCGTCAAAGGACAAAGCATTGCCGGAAACGCCCTCTATCCGTTTAGCGCCGTAAATGGTGCCATGGTTGCCATTGTTCGTTTCGTCATATAAGGTGTCTCCTTCGGTTTCATCAAAGCTCCAATGGGCAATCAGCCCTTCCTGAGCTTTCACCGGCGTTACATTAGCAACAAGCAATAAAAAAATTGTTACATATCTCCATTTCATGATGCGTAAGGTTTTAATTGATTGTTGACTTTTTAGACGAAGATTCAAGGAAAACCTTACTTTACCGATGATATTTTATGAAATGGATCAATCTGAGCCGATCTTAACATGTTCTTTCAGTTTGAAAGAAAAAACCACCCTTTTAAACAGCAATGCAAACGCCAACATATTATGGGAAAAACAATACCAGAAAAGATGAAAGAGTTGCTTCCTTTTAAAGGGACCGAATAGTAAAATTCCGGGCCGGATATATATCCCGGGACGAAAGCCGTAGGAGGAACAAAACGGGAGAAACTAATGGCCGGGTAAATCCGGGTGATTTAATTTATTATCTTTCCAAAGCTTCCATTATCTTATCCGGATAATCGGTGGTAATGCCATCCACCCCATATTTACCGGCAAGTTCGGCTGCTCTTTCTGATTCATTAACGGTCCAGACATATACATCCATATTTTTGCTCCTGGCCTGGTTCATCAGTTCTTCTGAGATCAGACTATGGTGTACATCGAGGCCGTCAACCCCTGCGCGGGTAACTTTACCGATCAGTTCGGAAACCGGTTGTTGCTCACTGGTAAGCCAATAAAGAGGAACATCCTGTACGTATTCTTTTGCCTCTATCAATGACTCCATATTAAAAGCGATCAAGGAGGCCTGCTCTTTGGTTCCCGTTTCCTTCAGCAGGTCAGCAAGCATGGGAAAAACCTGCCCGGCTTCACCTTCTTCCCAGCAGCATTTAATCTCAATGAATATCTCCGTATCGGAGGGCAGAATCTTCAGAACACTTCTCAGCGTAGGTATATAAGTGCCGCCGTTTAGCCTGAGCTTCCTCAATTCTTTGTAATCAGATTCAGGAACCACCAGGGAATCTTCTGCCAGACGGGCTGTATTCCGGTCGTGAAAAACGATCAGGGAATCATCGGTGGTGCGCCATATATCCACTTCAACGGCATGGGCATTCAAATCCAGGGCCTTTTTTACTGCCGGCAGGGTGTTTTCAGTAACATACCCGGAAGCACCCCGGTGAGCGATGATTTTGGAATTGGGTTCTTGTTTGCAGCTAGAGCACATACCGATAAGAATGACTAGAAAAATATAAGCGCTTCTCATTATTATAATTTGTTTTATTCTGGAATTAAGAATAGAAAGATAGGTTCCCGGTCTGATCATCATGATGATCTGCCTTTTCTTTTATTAATCTGTTTTACCAGTCGTTGAAAGTAACTTTCGAAAGTTTCGCCTTCACTCATTGGATAAGACTCCAATGCGGAAGCAAAATTTTCCATCAATCTATTGTAGCGATCAAATATCTGCTGCAGCAATTCTTCATCCCCTGTTTCCCAGTACTGACCTTCATCAGTCATTTCAAAATTTTGAAAATACCTGTTATTCAGATGTCTAAAAAGATGTATGATCAGCTTATGGGTATGAATTCCTGCATACTGGGTCTTTACGGCCAATTGATATACGTATTTTCTTCTGGCTTCATTGCTGGCTTTGCCAAATGTTTCCAAATTGACCGGACTCGACATCTTTCCATTTGAAAGAAATGTGATAAAAACAGGTTCGCAATTTGGCGGGCTGAAAACGATTCCATAAATTTCCCCGTCATAAGAATCCTTGTCAAAAGAATCCTCAGGAAATTGTTCCCTGAATATCGTATAATTCCATTTATAAATTTCAGAAATTTCCTGTACTTCTTTTATAATCTCCGGAAGAAGTGCCTGTTTTCTGATTCTGCCGCTATAGTGTATGCTTAATCCCATAAACAGTTTTATTAAAATTATGTATCCACTTTTTGTCGTTAATTAAGAGAAACCTCACCCATGGGTTGAAAAGAAAATCCGCGCTATAGATTTATGAAACAGGGTTTATTTAGCTATCCATCGGTAATATATTAAAAAAACGCTTAACTTCGGTTCAGTAACCGTTATTATAAAACTTTTCAACTTCTGAGCGCTCCACGGTATCCACCTTAACGGTCATACGGATGTCTTTCTTCGGGGTATCGCTTTTGTCGGTAGGTAAGGCGGCGATCTTGTGTATCATCCTAAAACCACTTACGACCCTGCCGAAAACAGTGTACTTCTTGTTTAGATGTTCGGCACCGTTGGGATTTTCAATGATATAAAACTGGCTGCCATTGGAAGCCATCCCGGGATTATCGCTTCTTCGGGCCGCACCAACTGCTCCATAATCATTTTTGAATTGTGGGCGTATTTCGGCCGGTATGGTCTCCTGTATGATAGAAGGATCGTAATTCGGGGGTTGATTGCGTGTGGTCGGATCGCCGGTCTGGATCATGAAGTTATCAATCACCCTGTGAAAGGTAACATGATCATAAACCCCTGCCTTTGCAAGCTCAACAAAATTCATCTTATGCATGGGGGTTTCATCATACAATACCATCTTAATTTCCCCATAGTCTGTGGAAAGGGTAATCAGATAATCGTGCTTGTTGTCGGGAATTCCCTGCCCGTTAGCCAAAACAGGGAAAAAAAGCAGTACAGCAAGAAAATGCCTGATGAATTTCATATGGATAGATAGATTAAAAGCTATACAGCAGATTATTGTTTTTTCCTCCTGTTAATCTCATCCCGGATGGAGGAAGCTTTTTCATATTCCTCATTCTTGACGGCTTCTTCCAAAAGTCCTTCCAGTTCTTCCAAATCCATGTCTTTATATTTCTGGGTAGAACCTTTGGTGGTAGTTTTTTTGGTTTTTTTCTCACTTTTTGTCTCCCCGGCGGCCTTTTCCTGTTCCAGATCGATTACTATTCCGGATTTGGAGAGGATTTCCTCTGTCGTATAAATGGGGCATTTAAAACGCAGAGCCAGTGCCACGGCATCGGAAGTACGTGCATCAATGGTGACATCTTCTCCACCATTGTTGCAGATCAGTTTGGAGTAGAAAACCCCTTCTTCGAGTTTATAAATAATAACCTCCTTCAGATTGATCTTGAACGTAAGGGCAAAATTGTGGAACAGATCATGGGTCAGAGGTCGGGGCGGCTTTAAACCTTCCAGCTGGATTGCAATAGACTGAGCTTCAAATCCACCAATGATAATGGGAATCCTTCGCTCACCTTTCTCTTCAGTCAGTACCAAAGCGTAAGCTCCGGTTTGAGTCTGGCTGTATGAAATTCCCAGCACGTTTAATTTAATCTTGTCCATATATTAGTAAGAATCCTTTTTCTCGTGGTTAATCTTCGCAAATGTAATTAAATACATCCAATTTGTTTCAAAATACATATATTATTTTACAATATACACCCATGGATAAAATCTTTATTCGACAAAACAAGTTTATAAATTAATTTACAAAATAAAAAATATATTGTTGTTTTGTAAGAATTATTTACCCGGCGAATTATACAATTAATCCTTATTATTCAGAACAGCACGCAAAAATATATTTTATCCGAAGATTATGGCTCATTTGATCATAATAATATTAGCGGGCACGATTTTCCTTCTTTATGGCCTTTGTATAACGGCACTGATTTATGGGTGGCTGAAATTAAAACCTGGAGGATGTTTCCAATACCTTCCAAATCCAGTTACGAGTGTATCTGTTGTCGCAGCATTGAGGGATGAAGAAAAAAATCTGGATTCACTGCTCGGCCATTTATCCGCTCAGGAATATTCCCCACACCTTTTTGAGGTCATCCTGATCAATGATCATTCGCGGGATAATACTGTTGCAATGATCAACCGATGGCAGCAGAATTTAGATTTAAACATCAGGCTTTTACATAATGAGCCAGAAGAAAAGGGTAAGAAGGTCGCACTAAAAAAAGGGATAGAAAACGCTCGGGGCAATCTTATCCTGACAACAGATGCCGACTGCATTATGGGTAAAGGATGGATCAAATCCATGGTAGCATGTTATGAGCAGGAAAACAAACATATGATCCTGGGACCTGTGCTTTACGGCTATCGAAAATCCAGTGCATTTGAACTTTTTCAGGCCCTGGAATTCATAAGCCTGCTTGCAACATCAGCCGGATCCGCCTCACTTAATCGTCCGTTATTCAGTAATGCAGCCAATATGGCATTCACCCGGGAAATTTTCAGCCAGCTCTCCGATCCCTTTTCCCGGGAAACACCTTCAGGAGATGACACCTTTCTACTTCTCAGCGTAAAAAGAAAATATCCCGGAAAAATTCAGTTTAACACCAATCCTCAGGCAATGGTAAAAACTGCCCCGGAAAAAACCCTTAAAAAATTCTGGAACCAACGGAAAAGATGGGTTTCAAAAAGCAAGTATTATGGCGATTTCGATATTCTTGCCACTTCCTTCATCGTTTTTGGGGCCAATCTGCTGCTCATTACATTCCTGATATTGATGTTCTTTGACCCGCTGTTCATCAATTATTTCATTGCTTTGTTTGTTTTTAAATTTCTTATAGATGCAGTTTTATTATTTCCTGTTCTTTTCCGTTACCAAAGATACCATTTGCTAAAGGCCTATCTTCCATCGCAGCTAATATATCCGTTTTATGTGTCAGTTACGGCATTGGGAGGTAAGTTGTCCGGTTTTAAATGGAAAAATCGCTATTATCGTGTAACCCGAGTGGTTCACAAATAATTCCTATGCTATTGAAACTTCATTTCATTAGTGTAACAGTTTATTAAAAAAATGAATTTCAAATTGATTTATTTACCAAAATTACAAACTTTGCTTGTATTACCATGGAACCCGCATGCTACTCATGTCCTTGTTGTGAAGGTCCCTAGATGCGGGTTTCATTCATTCGTTTCTGAATAATTCAGGGTAAATTCAATAAATTGTTTTTATTTTGTTCCTCATCATGGATGCAAATCAGAACCAGCATAGGCCAGCTCAGAAACAGCTTTCTCCGGGCAGACTGGCATGGAGAAGATTCAACCGCAATAAATTCTCTATGGGAGGTTTGATCTTCCTCGGGATCATGTTTGTGGTTGCTTTACTGGGATATTTAATAACTCCCGATTCCACGCCCAATGCCAACAGCCAGCATATTGCCCTCACCACAAAAAAACCGGGATTTACGGTTAAAATGATTAAAATCAGAAGAAACGAAGCAGAAAAAGACAAAACCTGGCTGGAAATGATGTTTACAGGCAAATCCAGTCTTTATCAGGAAGTTCCGGTTAACGATTATTCATTTCAAAATGGCATGCTGGTAGCGGAAGAATATACGGAATACACCGGGGAAGAAAAATTCATTAGTGAATATCATCCGGTGGATTTGGTTTATGCCATAAATACAGACAGCTCCATAACCAGCCGGAACAACGTTTATCACTTTACCGATGTTCAGGGGAATCAACGGAAGGTATCCCTAAAGCGGCTCAAAGAAAAAATCAGGAATGAGCATGTGGTAGAAAAAAAATTCCTTCTCGGAACAGACCGGTTTGGCAGGGATCTCCTGAGCAGGCTGATCATAGGAGCCAGGATATCTTTATCCGTAGGTTTCATTTCGGTGTTCATCTCTTTGCTGATAGGTCTCACTTTAGGTTCAATTGCCGGTTATTTCAGAGGCAAAGCAGATGACCTGATCATGTGGCTGATCAACGTGGTATGGTCCATTCCTACCCTGCTGATGGTGATTGCCATCACGCTGGTCATCGGCAAAGGATTCTGGCAAATTTTTATAGCTGTTGGATTAACCATGTGGGTTGAAGTGGCCAGGGTGGTCAGAGGCCAGATCATCTCCATACGCGAGAAAGAATTTATTGAGGCAGCCAGGGCCATGGGATTCTATTCCGGTAGGATCATACTACGTCATATCCTGCCCAATGTCATCAATCCGGTAATCATCATTTCAGCCGCCAACTTTGCAACGGCCATACTGATCGAAGCAGGACTGAGCTTTCTGGGCATTGGTGTTCAGCCTCCTGTTCCCTCGTGGGGGACCATGATCAAACAGCACTATGGCTATATCCTTGTTGACATGGGATACCTGGCCATTCTCCCCGGGCTTGCCATTATGTTTACCGTATTATCTTTCACTCTAATCGGCAATGGATTAAGGGATGCTTTCGATACGAAAACCACAATAAGAATAACCTGAATCCTGTTTTCGTTTTAAATATCAACGGCTTTAAAACGAGCAGAAAAAAATGATAAACCATCTCAGAAAAACACTGGATATTTTACGAAGGAGGGCTGAGCGCAACCTGGAGATCATCCACATGAATGATCAGATTGTCAAGGCCATGTTAGAAGAGCCCTTTTCAGAAGATCGCTCGGCCAAAATTGAAGAGCGATACCAGGAAAACAGAAAACTCCTTAAAGAAAACAACGATTCCATGCATATCCAGTTTGAGATCACCCGATTTATCGAAAATTACTATAACGAACTCAAGGAATATGAAAACCGAAACCTGAAAAGGACTTCAAAAAGCGGCAAGCAAGCCGGCAATGATCCATCCAGAGAGAATATACTGGAATTAACCATAAACGGAGAAATTCCATTTAACGAAGATCACCCTTTTTACCAGGATGAAGCATTTTTTAAGGAGCTTTT
Source organism: uncultured Bacteroidales bacterium (assembly GCA_964399175.1). Taxonomy (GTDB): domain Bacteria; phylum Bacteroidota; class Bacteroidia; order Bacteroidales; family UBA12077; genus JAGXLC01. Next base: position 17,135 of record CAYNPZ010000019.1, read on the forward strand.
AAGTTATTACCAGAAAATTGAAGATTACGAAACCTGCAACAAGCTCCTGAAAAAGAGAAAGAAGAAATCTTAGGGTTAATAACTTTTTCTTTTCAGTATCCAGTAAGCTATTGACAAAAATACAAAGATATATACCAGGGTGAGCCCGATCTCCTGAGAAGTAACTAAAGCGGCATCAGTAGCTTGTGTGGTATTGAAATTCATTCCGATGCCTTTAAGAGATGATTCCTGATCCCCGAACATAGAAGGTAAGGGTGTGAGCCCGGAAATGAGCTTTGCCGGAAAATATTCCTGAATATTCCTGAAAACTAAATTTCTAAGTATAACCTCAGCGGGAAATAAATACAAAATAAAGGTAACTATGGCCAGGCCATTGTTCTTAAAAAGCATGGCAAATAACATGGCCATGCTCATATAAGCCAGGGTTTGCAAAAAATATACAAGCACAACTTCCATTCCTGAAAACTGAGTTACCCCCAAGGATCCGCTCCCTGTTATATTACCCGTAACAAATGATGAAACGATAACCAAAATAAGGGCATAAACAGCTATAACAACTACCATATAGATCTTGCCGAGCAAAAGATGACCTTCATTGAGACCATTCATGATTTGCTGCCGAAAGGTATAAAACCTAAATTCATTACATATTAACACAATAACCAGAACACCCAGAAGAATATTAAACCAACTCGCCACCCATGAAAAAAATTCCCAAACATTTGGAAACTCGTAAAGCCTTGTAATGGAAAACTGTCCGAGACTCATTTCTACTCTTGAAACAGCGAGAATTACCAGAATATAAAATAAAAAATGAAGCGTCAGAATCACCCTGAAGGTATTGGAAGAGAACGTTTTTATATTTTCAATCTGAATTAATTTCTGCATTGATCCATTATTTAATCAGTTGTAAAAATTCCGACTCCAGGGTATTCTTTTGCTTAACCAACTTGGTAAGGACAATTCCCTGGTCAAAAAAGAATTTATTAAGCTCCGAAGGGGAACCATTCTTGTTGAGTAACAATTTAAACTCCCTGCTGTCCAGCTTTTCGTATTTTTCGATAAACGGACATTGATCAAGGGCCCTCGCGGTTTTTCCCGAATCTTCACTGGCAATGAAGACCACCTCCTTGCCGCTCAGGATATCTTCTACTTTACCCTGAGTAATAAGCTCACCTGACTTCAAAATGCCCACGTGGCTGCAAACCTTTTCCACTTCATCCAGTATGTGACTGGAAAGAATGATGGTTTTTCCTTTCTCCGCCTCTTTCTGGATAATGTCCCTCAGGTCTGAAAATCCCTCGGGATCCAGGCTTTTGGTGGGCTCATCCAGAATGAGCACTTCCGGATCGGCGACAAGCACTCCGGCTATTGCCAGTCTTTGTTTAAGCCCTGAAGAAAGGGTTATGAATTTTGAGTATTTTCTTTTCAGGAGCCCTGTTACGCCCAGCGAATAATTAATCTGGGATTCAGGTATTTCCTTAATACTGGTAATAATCTTCAGATTATCGTAAAGGGTCAAATAGGGATAGAAATGGGGGTCTTCAATCAGACTCCCGATTCTTAGCCGCGATTTAAAACTGGGTTTTCGGTTGAACCAGTAATAATCACCGGCCGTTTGCCTTAAAATACCCATAACAATGCTCAGAATAGTGGTTTTCCCGCTGCCGTTGGGCCCCAGTAAACCATAAATTTCTCCCTGTCTCACATGCAGATTCAAACCGTCGAGGGCTCTCAGACTGCCATAATTTTTGATCAGGTTCCGAGTTTCAAGTATTGGTTCAGAGACCATAGCTGACTAGATTAATTGCCATATTCAGAGAAGAATTTGATCCTCATCAGCCGGATGTCCTCTTCCGAATATTCGTCCTCTCCAAGCTCCTCCACGGCTTCCTGCACCGACTCAGTTTCGGCTTCTTCCAGGAAATATTCATAAATATCCTCCTGTTTGTCTTCATCAATAACCTGATTGATATAATAATCCAGGTTCAGTTTGGTTCCTGATTGCACGATGGATTCTATTTCATCGAGAAGGTCCGCCATTTCAAGCGCTTTGGTACTTGCAATATCCTCCAGCGGCATTTGCCGGTCTATACTCTGAATAATGGAAACCTTCAGCCCGGATTTGTTTACCACGGATTTGACCACCATATCCTGGGCCCGGATAATGTCTTTCTCCTCAACATAATCCCTTATCAGGTTAATGAAAGGTTCTCCATATTTCTGGGCTTTTCCGGTACCCACACCAGCTATATTCTTCATTTCGTTCATGGTGACGGGATACTGGATGGCCATATCCTCCAGTGAAAAGTCCTGAAAGATAATAAAAGGCGGCAGGCTTTGTTCTCTGGAAATTTTTTTACGCAGATCTTTCAATATGCTTAAAAGCTCATTATCAACCGTGCCTCTCTTCCTGGTATCATCCTGAGTTGTCTCATTGTCATCGATGTGGTCATAATCATGGTCCTTGCTGATCTTGATGCTGTAAGGATTCTCCAGATACTCCCGACCCCGGTCGCTTAACTTAAGCAGGCCATAATTGATGATATCCTTGTCAAGCAGTCCTTTAACCATAGCTCTCCGGATGATGGTCTTCCAGAAATCTGCTTCATAGTCATTTCCTGAACCGAAGAGCTCCAGTTTATCATGGCCGTATGACTTAATGGAATTGGTAACATTCCCGGCAAGGAAATTGGCAATATGATCATGCTTGAATTTCTCTTTCAAAGCTTTAACTGCCTTCAGTACCTTAATCAGATACTTTTTACCCTCAAACTGTTCTTTGGGATGGATGCAGTTGTCACAGTTCTGACAATTCTCATGGTGGTATTCTTCCCCAAAGTAATGCAGCAATTGTCTTCTCCTGCAAACTGAGGATTCAGCATAAGCTGTGGTTTCCAGAAGCAACTGCTTTCCAATTTCCTGTTCATTGATGGGCTTACCCTGCATGAACTTCTCCAGCTTTTGAATATCCTTGTAGGTATAGAAAGCGATGCACTTCCCTTCACCGTCGTCTCTTCCTGCTCGGCCGGTTTCCTGATAATAGGCTTCAAGACTTTTCGGAATGTTATAGTGGATAACAAAGCGGATATCGGGCTTATCAATACCCATACCAAAAGCAATGGTTGCCACAATAACGTCAATATCTTCCATCAGGAACTTATCCTGTGTGCTGGTTCGCGTTGCCGAATCCATTCCTGCATGATAAGGTAAGGCTTTTATACCGTTTACCTTGAGGGTTTCTCCAAGCTCTTCAACCTTTTTCCTGCTCAGGCAATATACAATGCCCGACTTGCCAGGATTGTTCTTTATGAACTTAATGATTTCCTTAGTGGCATTTTTCTTGGGACGTACTTCATAATATAAGTTCGGCCGGTTAAAAGAAGACTTGTAGACTTCGGCATCCAGAATGCCGAGATTTTTCTGAATATCGTGCTGTACTTTGGGTGTGGCTGTTGCCGTCAGTGCAATAATGGGAGCCCTGCCTATTCTGTCGACCATAGGGCGAATCCTTCGATATTCCGGTCTGAAATCATGACCCCATTCGGATATACAATGGGCCTCATCTATGGCGTAAAACGCTATCTTAGCCTGTTTGAGAAAATCAATATTGTCTTCCTTTGTCAGCGATTCAGGAGCTACATATAACAATTGCGTCTTCTTATTAAGCACATCCTCTTTAACTTTCTGCATCTGTGTTTTGGATAAAGAGGAATTCAAAAAATGGGCAACTCCTTCATCTGAACTAAATCCTCTCATGGCATCCACCTGATTCTTCATCAGAGCAATCAAAGGTGAAATAACAATGGCGGTACCTTCAGTTATCAGAGAGGGCAATTGATAACAAAGCGATTTACCACCGCCTGTGGGCATGACTACAAAGGTGTCATGACCGGATAAAAGACTACGAATGATCGCCTCCTGATTTCCTTTAAACCTGTCAAACCCGAAATACTCCTTCAGGTAGTCTTTCAACGAAATTTCTGCTCCTACACTCATTTTTCCAATCTTCTATATTTTTACAATTACACTTTAATTTTAATTAATTTTGTACCGAATATTTATTTTCTTTGAGCTCTTTTACGGAACTAAATAAACAAAGATTTAAATTTACTATATTTTATTCATCTATCACAAATTTTGTTTCACTTTATTTAGAGATTATATGATAAAATTGATAAAAATCATGATTCATTACAATAAGCAGATATGGAAGTTGACATTCAAAAACTAGCAAAAGAAACCATTATCCAGGAATCTGAGTCGGTAAGGAATCTCGCAAATTATATAAACGAAGATTTTAAAGATGTAGTACACCTTATATATCATTCTAAAGGCCGGGTAATTATTACAGGTATAGGGAAAAGCGCCATTATAGCGGAAAAAATTGTTGGAACCCTGAACAGCACGGGTACACCGGCCATCTTTATGCATGGCGCTGATGCCATTCATGGAGATTTGGGGATCATTCAGGAAGATGATGTAGTGATCTGCATTTCAAAAAGTGGCAGCACTCCGGAGATAGAAGTTCTTGTACCGTTGCTCAAATACAGGAACAATCCCCTTATTGCAATGATCTCCAATACCAATTCCTTCCTCGGAAAAAACGCCAATTACGTCATCCAAACCACTATAGACAAAGAAGCCTGCCCCCACAACCTTGCTCCCACTACCAGCACTACAGCCCAGCTTGTAATGGGCGATGCTTTGGCTGTCTCTCTTCTGGAATACAGGGGATTTTCACGGGAAGATTATGCCAAATACCATCCTGGCGGTGCACTTGGCAAAAAGCTTTACCTGACTGTGGAAAAGCTTTACAAGCAAAACGAGGTTCCAAAGGTGAATGTTGGTGACAGCATCAAACATACCATTATGGAAATCTCTTCAAAACGACTGGGTGCCAGTGCTGTGTTAAATGATAATAAGCTGGTCGGAATCATCACAGACGGGGATCTTAGGCGCATGCTTGAAAAACATGATGAAATAGGAGAGCTGAAAGCCAGTGATATTATGACTACCAACCCCAAGAACATCAAAAAAAATGAATTGGCAATAAATGCGTTTAACATCATGGAAGAACACAATATAACCCAGTTGATAGTAATGGATAACGGATCATACCTGGGCATGGTCCATTTGCATGATATATTAAAAGAAGGGATCGTTTAAGGCATTTCAAATGAGTAAAAAGAAACAAGAACAAGCGAACGCTCAAGGTTTTTTAGAACATCTGGAAGAGTTAAGATGGCATCTCATACGCTCGATTATTGCAATCGTCGTTGTGGCTATTGTGGTTTTTTTAGCGAAAGACTACATTTTCAGTAACATCATACTGGCCCCAAAAAACCCGCAATTTTTCACCAACCAGTTGCTTTGCAACCTTGCAGACAGCTTAAATATGGACAATTTATGCATCAACCGCACTCCACTGGAAATCATTAATATAAAAATGACGGGCCAGTTTGCCATGCACATTATGATCTCACTGGTACTTGGTATAATTCTGGCATTCCCCTATATATTCTGGGAATTCTGGAGCTTTATGAAACCCGCATTATATCAAAAGGAAATTCAATACAGCAGAGGTTCAGTATTTTTCAGTTCCCTTCTTTTCCTGATGGGCGTATTATTCGGCTATTTTGTCATTATACCTTTATCGGTGCATTTTCTGGGTTCCTACCAGGTGAGCGAGCAGGTCAGCAATACCATTCACCTGAAATCCTATATCGGGACCATAGCGTCTGTAGCGCTTGCCGCCGGACTGATATTTGAGTTGCCGATACTGATCTATTTTCTGAGCAAGGCCGGCCTGGTTTATCCTGAGTTTCTCAAGACGTACCGGAGACATGCCATTATCATTATATTCATTATGGCTGCTGTGATAACCCCGCCGGATGTATTCAGCCTGGCACTGGTAACCCTGCCGCTTGCCTTGTTGTATGAGGTGGGAATTGTTATTTCAAGAAGAATTGAAAAGCAAAAGCAAAGAGAAGAAGAGGAAGAAGAAATGGCCGGATAAAAATTAATATCTGGTGATAAAAAAGGAGGTAACAGATGACGGAAAGGACTACATTATATACAAAAGACCTTATAAAAAGATACAAATCGAGGACAGTTGTTAACAAGGTATCCATAGAAGTTAGCCAGGGTGATATTGTCGGACTGCTCGGACCCAACGGAGCCGGAAAAACCACCACATTTTACATGATCGTGGGATTGATCCGGCCCAACAGCGGCAATATTTTTCTGAAAAACAAAAATATAACCACAGAACCCGTATATAAAAGAGCCAGAATGGGAATTGGATATCTCGCCCAGGAAGCCTCTGTTTTCAGAAAACTAACTGTGGAGGACAACCTGCGGGCTGTTCTGGAAATGTCGAATATTCCCAAATCCGAGCGAAAAGAGCGGGTTGAAAGTCTTCTCAATGAATTCGGGCTTCAAAGGGTTCGTAAAAACCTGGGCATCCAGCTATCGGGAGGGGAAAGAAGGAGAACCGAGATTGCCCGGGCTCTGGCCCTAAATCCCAAATTCATGCTTCTCGATGAGCCCTTTGCAGGTGTTGATCCGATTGCCGTTGAAGATATACAGGATATTGTAACCCGGTTAAGACAGAAGAATATTGGTATACTCATTACCGATCATAATGTACATGAAACGCTGTCCATAACCAACAGAGCCTATTTGCTTTTTGAAGGCTCCATCATGAAGGCAGGCACATCCAAAGAGCTTTCAGAAGACGAACAGGTGAGAAAGGTCTACCTCGGCAAGAATTTCGAGCTAAGAAATTTCAATTAATATCTAACCCATTATTCACAAATAATTCTGACCCGCGAAAGTAGCGGTGAACCGGAAAATAACGCAAGGTATGTATCGTTATTGATTGGGTTGTGTTGGGCTAAGATCGGACAGAAATATAATGAATTTGAATACGATACGGTTTGATTTTTTCGGTTGAATCGTCCATTGAATTAAAAATTTGCATATATTTGCACCACCTTTACGCGGATGTGGCGAAATTGGTAGACGCGTCAGACTTAGGATCTGGTGCCTTCGGGCGTGGGGGTTCGAGTCCCTCCATCCGCACTATAAGTATTTGTGAGAACATACCGCTAAAACAGAAGGATCAGGTTTTAGCGGTTTTTTAGATGGAATAAAAATAAAAGTGTGAAATCATGGATATAACCAAAGAGAATAAAGACGAGCTGAATGCTGTATTGAAAGTTCATGTGAAGCCTGAGGATTATAAGGAAAAAGTGGACCAGGTAGTAAAAGATTACAAGAAAAAGGCCAAAATGAAAGGCTTCAGACCCGGCAAGGTGCCTGAAAGCCTGATAAGAAAAATGTATGGCCGGTCAATAAGAATTGAAGAAATAAACAAACTGGTCCGCGAAAAAATATCGGAATATATACAGAATGAGGATCTGGAAATACTGGGCCAGCCTTTGCCCAGCCATGATGAGCAGAAATCAATCAACTGGGATCATGACGATGAATTTGAATTTGCCTTTGACATTGCCATGGCACCGGAATTTGAACCGGACATTTCCGAAGAAGATAAGCTGCCCTATTACACCATCAAAGTAACAGATGAGCTTATTGACCAACAGGTGGACAATTATCTGCAACGATTCGGTGAGTTTAAATCAATCGACGCAGTTCAAACCAAGGAAGAAATCATCTCAGCCCATATCAGTGAGCTAGACGAGGAAGGAAATATAAAGGAAGGCGGAATTGTCAAGGAAGATGCCAGACTTTCCCTACAGGTCATCCAGGATGAAGAAATTAGGAACAAGTTTGAAGGTGCAAAGGTAGGAGACGAGATCGATATCGACCTGAAAAAGGCATTTCCCAATGCTACGGAGATATCTTCCATGCTGAACATTGATAAAGAAAAAGCTGAAAATCTGGAAGGCCTTTTCAGAATCTCTGTTAAGGATGTTCAACAATTCGAAAAAGCCGAGTTGAACCAGGAACTGTTTGACAAGATCTACGGGGAAGGCAATGTAACCTCAGAGGAAGAATTCAGGCAGAAAATAAAAGAGGAGCTTGATGAACACGTGAAACCGGAAAGCGAAAGAAAGCTGGCACAGGATATTAAAAAATATTTTGTGGAAAATATTGATCCGTCGCTTCCAAGTGATTTTCTTAAAAGGTGGTTAAAAGAAACCGAGCAGGGCCAGAACATATCTGAAGAAGACATTGAAAATGAGTTTCCCAAATATGAGGAGGAAATGAAATGGGACCTGATTAAAAACAAATTTATCAAGGAAAATGAGATCCAGGTGGATGAAAATGAAGTGCTTGAATTGGCCAAAGAGGTTACCGCACAGCAGTTCAGGCAATATGGATTAGGCAATTTGCCGGATGAACAGCTGGAGCAATATGCCCCAACGATGCTTGAGAAAGAAGAAGACCGTAGAAAATTCTACGACCGTAAATACGAAGAAAAAGTAATTGATTTTATCAAGGAAAAAATCACCCTGGAAGAAAAAGAGGTAACCTCTGAGGAATTCCAGCAAATGTTAGAGGAAGACCAAAAGAATAAACAAATACAACAATAAATTGTAAGACCTTAATTAATTATTAAATATCATAACAATATGGACTCAAGTAATGAATTCAGAAAATACGCTAATAAACATCTGGGAATTAGTAGCATGAGGCTTGATCAATACGCTTCTTTCTATAACAGTTATATTACGCCTTACATTATAGAAGAAAGACAGCTTAATGTGGCCCAGATGGATGTATTCTCCAGACTGATGATGGACAGGATCATCTTTTTGGGAGTACCTGTAAATGATGACGTTTCAAACATTATTCAGGCTCAGCTTCTATTCCTGGAATCTTCGGATCCGGCAAAGGATATTCAGATCTATCTGAATTCGCCGGGGGGACAGGTGCATTCGGGACTGGGTATTTATGATACCATACAATATGTCAATCCTGATGTAGCAACCATCTGCACCGGCATAGCAGCTTCCATGAGTGCTGTAATTCTGGCGGCAGGAAAACAAGGCAAGCGGTCTGCCCTTCCCCATTCCAGAATTATGATCCATCAGCCTATGGGAGGTGCACAAGGTGCTGCTGCCGATATTGAAATTACCGCCAATGAAATATTAAAGCTGAGAAAAGAGTTATATAATTTGCTTGCCAAACATACAGGCAACACCTATAAAAAAATTGAAAAAGATTCCGACAGGGATTTCTGGATGACCGCAGAAGAAGCCAAAAAATACGGCATGGTTGACGAAGTGCTTGTACGCACCCAGGAGGACAGCGAAGAAGAGAACGAATAATCCGTTAACCCTACTTTGAGGTTTTACCCACGGAATTTTGTATTGACGAACCTACAAGAAGGATATAGTTTACTATGGAAAAGTGTTCATTTTGCGGAAGGGAAAAAAAGGATACCAATCTGCTGATTGCAGGAATATCAGGACACATTTGCGACAGATGTATTGAACAGGCTTACAGTATTGTTCAGGAAGAGGTTAAGAAGAAAAGCGATTTCGACATCAACGATGTACAATTGCTGAAGCCTTCTGAAATCAAGGAATTTCTCGATCAGTATGTGATCGGACAGGAAGAGGCGAAGAAGTATCTTTCGGTGGCAGTTTACAATCACTACAAAAGGCTGATGCATCACAGCAGCAATCAAAAAGATGATATTGAAATCGACAAATCGAATATCATTCTGGTAGGTGAAACAGGAACGGGGAAAACCCTCCTTGCCAGGACCATTGCTAAAATGCTTCAGGTACCCTTTACCATTGTAGATGCCACCGTATTAACAGAAGCCGGGTATGTTGGCGAAGATATTGAGAGCATCCTTTCCAGGTTGCTGCAGGTTGCCGATTATAATGTGGAAGCCGCCGAGCGGGGAATTGTGTTCATCGATGAGATCGATAAAATTGCCCGCAAGGGTGACAATCCTTCCATAACCCGGGATGTATCCGGGGAAGGTGTGCAGCAGGGATTGCTGAAACTCCTGGAAGGCTCCCAGATTAACGTTCCTCCACAGGGTGGCAGAAAACACCCCGATCAGAAAATGATCCAGGTAAATACCAACAACATACTTTTTATCTGTGGTGGTGCTTTCGACGGCATCGAAAGGAAAATCGGCCAAAGACTGAATACCCAGGTAATAGGTTATTCGTCCAGTAAACAGAAAGATCAGATCGACAGGGAGAATCTGCTGCAATACATTGCTCCGCAGGACCTAAAATCATATGGCCTGATACCCGAAATCGTAGGCAGGTTGCCCGTGCTGACCTATCTCAACCCGCTCGATCCGGCTGCACTTAAGAAGATTCTCACGGAACCCAAGCATTCGATCGTCAAACAATATAAAAAGCTATTCGAACTGGATGGTAAAAAACTCACTTTCCAGGAAGAGGTTCTGGACTATATTGTACAGAAAGCCGTCGATTTTAAGCTGGGTGCACGGGGACTCCGTTCCATTTGTGAAGCAATTATGACGGATGTCATGTATGATATGCCTTCAATGGAGGAGGAAGAGATAGAGATCTCCCTCGATTATGCCAAGCAAAAACTTGGAAAGGTCAATATGCACCGGTTGAAGGTAGCATAACATTTCATATGCAACATATAAAAACCCGGTGGCAAATTGCCACCGGGTTTTTTATGCTCCATCTCTTTTTACTCAATTAGCAATTTTTGGGTGATCTGGTGGTCATCTTTACTCAAACGGATCAGATACATACCCTCCGGATGATTTCTTAAATTGATGGTGGTTACAGGTCCTTCAGTAATTTTACTGTATATCATATGGCCAGTAAGACTGTATATACGGACCATTAGATGCCTGTAATTCGTATTATTTCTAATTTTTACAAGGCCATTGCTGGGGTTGGGATAAAGCTGAACATCCTGGCTATCCAATGGATTTCCGCCGAAGGAAGCATCAGATAAAACCACCTGTATGCTTCGGTCCCCCTCAACATTGATGTTTGACTGATAACTTTCATAACCCCCGGCTTCCACAGTGAATGCATATTCCCCTTTCGTCAGGTTGGTTGTAGCCTTTCCAAGAGAATCTGTCTGAAGATCCATGGTGTCTATCTGAATGGTTGCATTGTTCACCGCCTGGCTGTCGGCTTCACTGATAACATTAAATGCCAGCGTATATAACCTGGAGAGCTTAATGGTCATAGAAGTGGTATCGGTTATATTCAGCTTATCGGTAAATTCCGTATAATTTTCTTTATGAAGGGAAAAGGTAAAGCTCCCTTCAGGTAAGTAAAGATCGACTTCTCCCGTTGTATCGGTATACCTTTTCAGGGTGTCGAGGACAAGAACTACAGAATCCAGTGGATTTCCCTCCTCATCCTCCACGGTTAGATGAATGGGGTACTTTATCTTTTCCAAAGCAATGTTAATGGTAGTATCCGAGTTGATTTCAAAGGATCCGGAATCGGGCTGATATCCGGCAGCAACCGCTTTAAAGTGGTGGGTGCCTAAAACCCAGACATCCGTAAAAGTGCAGGAGCCCTGATCAGTTGTTACATTTGAGCTGTCCAGGATCACTTCACCATCCAGCGGCATTTTTCCATTCATGTCGAACAGTTCAAACGTAACCTCATACACCTTTTTCTCCATAACAATTGATCTTTCCATGCTGCCTTTTACTTCAACGGTTCCGCTCCTATCCCGGTAACCTGTTTTAGTAAGCTCATATTCATAAGTGCCCTCTGCCAGCAGGAATGAAACCTCGCCATTGGAATCGGTCCGGGAAGTATCTCCTGCCAGCACTACTTCAACTCCTTCCATCAATGATTTGCCGTCACTTACATTGAAGGTAACGGTACCCCTGGGTTCGCCAATGATCTCAGCTTCCCATCCTGTCCGGGTAATGGATTTGTCGGACCGGAACTCAAAGGTAAGCGCTCCTGATGGACGCCTTGCCCTGATGGTTTCCGGTTTATTTTTGCTGTCATATTTCCCTATTAATGGAGCTTCTGTTGAGGCTCCGTCATAAATCCACAACGTGTCGAAATCAGATTCCACATCGAAAGATCTGAAAGAAGCGGTTAAGTAATGATTTTCCTTTTCAGGAATGAAAGTGGCTTTGTAATCTTCATCATTGCTGTAATTGCCGCCCGGACCACCGGAATCATAAAACAGGCCATACCAGATACGTGATGTGTCGGCTTCATTGATTCTATAAGCATCAGGTTCGCCAAGGATGATCCTTTTTCTTCCGGAAGCCTTGTACTGCCCCCTTGAGCCACCCGTGGCGCTTATATTGCAATAAACAGGAATGCCCTCCGGGGCGTAATCATGTGCGGTAATACGGAACATAACCGTGTCGGTGCCGTTTGCTTCTATAGATCCTTTCTTATCCTGTGCCTCATCTATATAGAGGTAATCTTTTTTATCCTCAATCTCCAGAATGCCAGTTATATTATTCACGGAGGCATGTCCTTCATTATGAATTACTGTGTAAAGTGTCACGGTTTCCCCGGGATCCAGGGAATCATTTCCTGAAGCACCGTCATCCAGCATCAATTCCCCTATTTTCAGTGAAGGTGCATTGACTTTAAAGTAAAATTCAGATTGCCACAGATAGCTGCTGTCCTCCTCATCCCGGCCACGGATGTCCAGGGTGAATTTCGTTCTATGCTGATCCTCCACAGAATCACTTACTGCAAATTCAAATCCGCTGATTGTTTCTGAAAGGGTATCGGGGGGTACATTGCCGGATTGCTTGTAGCTACTGGTCACTTCAATATAGGGATCATCGGTGTACAGGCTGTCGGTTACATGGTAAGCGGCAAATGAATCGCTCACATTTTTTAATGTAAGATCCAGCCCGATCGACTCGCCGTAATCCACTTTTCCGTTATCATTACCGGTTGAGTCATGAACGGTGGTTTTTTCCAGGATCAGATAAGGCTGATCGGCGGGATTGACCTGCACCTTCTTCACAAATGGCTGCTTGTTCTGAGCCGTTGCCACCAGCTCAAGCTCACCAGGCTTTCTTAGCTCAGGGAATGAAAGGGCAACCATCCCGTCATCGCCAGATGAACCGGCATTCAGAAGGCGGTTGTTGAATGAAACGGCTACATAGGTATGGGGTGCGGTTTCTACGTCTATGGAATCCATTCCCAGGGTGAATTCGGAGGGGTTATGAGAAACCGATAAGGTATCGGGTACGCCGAGATAGGGCATCAGCGAAGGATCACCCATCAGATGGTACACTTCCCAGTAATATCCGTTGAGATTGGATGAAGAGGCTTCCACGGCCAGGTTGCCGGCAGCGATCATCTGACCCTGGGTCACGTACCATTCTGACCGTTCTTCGCCATGGGTATGAAAAATCCGGTCGTAAACACCCAATCCGGTTTCTTCGTAGGATGGATTGTCCAGGATATTGCCCGTCAAACCTACGCTCCACCAGTAATCCTCTTCCCAATAGGTGTCATCTGACGCTCCGATGGCACCAATGGCTCCTTTATTATTTGCCCTGAGCGCAGCTTCACCAAAGCATTCGGGATCGTCAAATTTTAAACTGAAGCAGCAGTTGCTGATCCACAATCCGAATTTCCCGTTATCCGAAAGCGAGGCAATATCATCCAGCCGAAAAGAAGGATTGCTCCAGCCCTCGGAAATACAATGAGCCGAATAAGTGGCAAAGCCAAGTCCACTGTTTACCCCTTTTAAAATGGAATCCCCTACCGCTTCATTGCCGTTGGGCGGATCCTGAAGAAAATCATGGGCATTGATTCCGTTATCGCTATTAAAATAGTAAGTGGTTCCGTAATTGATCTGACCATTCGCATAGGTATCCTCATGTTCTTCATCATTCCCGGCTACAAGCAATGCTTCTTTCAGATAGGAAGGATCCGACATGCCATATTTTTCGTATTCCAGGGTTTTATTGATCATAACCTTCAGCTGAGTAGTATCCCTGGCCGGAAAACGCCCGTAAAACACCTCAGGCAGATGATCACCGGTATATTCACAATAATAAAGATCGGTTACATGAGACCCACCCGTTCTACCTGACCAGGAAGGGATCTGTTCCACGTCTCCTACCAGAAGGACAAAGCTGGGAGGAGATTGTTCCGGCTGTTCATAGAGCTGCTTTAAGAACTGCCTGATTTCCTTTTGGGAACTACCAATGGAATCGGTATATCCTTCGATAACATGAAAACCCTTCCTTCTTTTCCATTGAACAAAAGGTTGCAACTGATCCTCAAATTTAGGAGGAGATACAATCACATAGGTAAAGGGTCCGTCTGTAGCTGATGTGGATAGGCCGGTCTTTTTTTGGTTGATCGTGTTGTTCTCTATAAGCTTATAGTAGGGATTGTCACTACTCTCAGTTTTTATCCCGCTTTTGGAGGATGCCCCGCCAATGAAATCAATTTCAAACTCGAAGTCTTTAAACACCCTCAATTGATTGGTTACCGGGTTATATTGAAAAGGCGATATCTCCAGTCTTCCCAACCTTATACCCCGCATGCTCCCAATCTCTTCTACCCTTACCGGTTCATCTCCCAAAAAACGATTGGTTTGATAAACCCGTTTGTTATAATGGAATTTTTTGTCTTCATCCTGCCGTTTTGGACTGGAGGCCTGTGCCGGCATGATCTTACTGTGAATACCCCTGCGATTCAAGGAAAACACTTCTTCCTTATAATCCTTTATGTTAACTTCTACGGTGGCACCTGCAGGTATCTGAATCAAACGGGTTTTTTGGGGGAGATCGGGATATCCTTTGCGGAATGAACGGCCGAAACCCTGCGCCTGAATTTCCTTGAAAATCCCTTCCGGAGTGGACTGATCCATCAATTCAACCTGTTCCAGCCTGTTGACAGCCTGAATGCCGTTCAGTCGCTGCTCAACAACCTGAAAGCCTTGTGGCTGATCAGCCTTTAATTCAATCCGTTCAACCCCCTGACCAAATGCAAAATGGCCAAGAACAACAAAAATCCATATCAGGCAGGTAGAACGATTCATTTAATTACAGATCATTATAAAATAGAGGCAAATAATAAGCATTTATAATAGTCGAATACCCTTTCAGTATAAAATCCGATTGACAGATTCTTTTACTTTAGGCTATTGTATGGCTTATTACAAAAGTGACGGAAATTCATAGCCAAATGAAATTATTCATCAATGGTTTGAAGTTGTTCATCAAAAAAGGAAATGAATGTTGATCAAGTGAATGATCTAAAACGGATTATATAGTAGTTGAAAATTGAGAATCAAAATTCCTTTAAGAATAAATAAAAGAGGGTGCCTGAATAAAATCAGACTTGCACCCTCCTTTCTATAAAGCCTCTAATAAATACAAAAGCGATAATCTGAAGTTTTGGTTTCAGTCGTTCACCTCGCCGACCTTTTTCTCAATGGATTCGACTTTACTGGTGAGCCGGTCAGTTCGGGTCTTTCGCGCATCTATCTTAATGGTCCCATACACCCGGTTTGAATCCTCGGAGACCAAATCATACGCCTTGCGTACAATTTCAAGGGCATCTTCCATATTCTCAGTCTCAATAATCGTACCCATAGCAGTGAGCTTGTATGACACTCCGCTGTCCCTGATCATTTTTACGATCCTGGCCACTTCATCGCTTACGCTTTCTCCCTTATCGGTGGGGAACATTGAAAAATCCAAAAGTACTGACATAATTTACTCCTCCTTCTTTTCTCTTATTAATACTTTTGTATTAACAACGTTCCAATCAATTTCATATTCCCAGTTGGATCGAACATTAAATGTCTCCGGATGATAAATCACCCTTTCGGGCTGTCTGTGCTGCAAATAATTTCCCGTATCCCACTTTTTATTGCCATTGCGGTCGTATATCAGCTTAAGGCGGTAATCGCCCGGATCCAGGTAATCAAACCGGATGATGCCCTTTTTCATATTCTCATTGTATTTTTCCCTGAGCACATTTTCTTCACTCCCGGAAGCTGAGAGCAACTGCAGGATAAAATCCCCCTCAATGCCAGATAACCCATAGATCAGGGAGCCATAATGATCTTCGGCCTGCGTGTTGAAGGAGACTTCCAGTGTGTCGTGATAGACATTATAAATGGTTTTAACGGTTTGAGGTAAAATCCTCAGGGTATAGCTTGTTTCACTGTCCCAATTCACATCCAGCCAAAAAGTATTCAGATCCTGAGTATCCTTTCTGACCTGAAACTTCTTTTCGCCCACAATAGAATCCTTGATGGTCTTATACAATGTAATTTTTCCGGTATCTATGGATTCCACCGGATAAGGATAACGCAGCTTTACGTTCCTGTTTAAATCAAACTGATTGCCGAGATTGCTGGATAATTGGGCGCTATCCACTGCCGTTCGCTCATCCTCCTGGAAGGCATAACCTATCTCAACCGTATCGGTGGTCCATACCTCATTGTACACCGAATCTGTGCCCGTGTATCCGATTGCAAAACCCAGGTATTGCCTGTTGTAAATGGCAGAATCCTTTATCCAGTAGGTAATGGTATCCTGCCGCGGGGATCTTTCCTTAATATACCAGTTTTCAAGCCCTGAAGTATCCAACAGCTGAACCTCAATGCTGTCCTCTACCGGTTTGTTAAAAACAAAATCAACTTTTGAAGGGATTTGCCTTTGTGTGGTTCTGAGGTATTGATCTTTGGGAGGCTCATTAAAAAGGTGGAGGGAAACCTCCCTGGCGGGATAACCCATATATTTTCTGTGAATGATGGTATCGATCAGTACGCTATCGGGTATGTTCAGCGTATCAGCAATTTCCCGGGGATCTTCAATATTCAGCGTATCCAGGTATTTTTCCTTGTATATCGTATCGTGCTCTTCAATCATCTGTTTCCCAAAAGTGATGAAAGAATCCCTGAAAGCAATGGGCTCCTGTATGTTATCATATATATAGTTGGCATTCTGATCGCCTAAGGCAAATATTTTAAAGGTATCCAGCCGGATGTTGGTGACGGTGAAACTACCATCTTCGTTGGTTCGCGAGACATAATCGGGTATTTGTTTGTACGGGATGGAATCCTCCAGCTCTTCATAAAGCATCACAAGTATTTCTTCCCGGGGCCTCAGATTCAGCGCTCCTACAACATTTCCCTGTACTTCCATGGAGTCCAGCTCCGGGCCGGTAGAAAAAACATATTTGAAGTTCCTAAACGGGTTGCCTTCTCTGAAATCCGTGATGGCATTACCGAAATTCAGCGTATAGGTAGTAGAATCCCGCAAAGGTTCATTGAATTCAATCTGCAATCCTTTGCCCTTCATCACGATTTCCGGATCTTCTTCAAAGGGTGGCGAACTGAGAAACTGTTGCTGAAGCTCATTAAACTGAATAAATTCATTGAATTCAATCTCCACCTCATCGCTTTCAAAATTGACCGAATAATTGGGCGGCTCTGCACTTACCAGCTCAGGCGGGATGGTATCCCTCGGTCCGCCAGCCGGTGCCACCACCTTGGCACACCGGGAAAAAGCCAGCATGAGCATTGCCGTAACAATGCACAGAATCAATATGTTTCCCGCTGCTCTTTTCATCTTAATTCATATGGCCCACAAACTTAAAAAGAATATGAAGAAAAGTTAAAAACCGCTGTTTAAAAATAACCTTTATGAGAAAATCCAATTATTTTTCCTACATTTGTCTGACTAAAAACCGATATCATATATGGCACCACTGTTCGTCACCTGGGATGTTGATCCCAACCTGATCAGCCTTGAAAATGTGCCCATAATCGGAGAATTAACAATCCGCTATTATGGGGTTCTTTTTGCCGCAGCTTTTGTTTTCGGTTATCTGCTTTTTATGCGGATCTTCAAGACCGAAGGCATATCCATTGAAGTGCTCGACCGGCTCACCCTTTACATGGTTATCGGAACCGTGGTGGGAGCGCGGCTGGGTCATGTTTTCTTTTACCAGTCCGATTACTATTTAAGCCATCCCCATGAGATCCTTTACATCTGGCAAGGTGGGCTGGCGAGTCACGGGGCTGCCATCGGAATACTGATCGCCCTGTATTTATTTGTAAGAAAAGAAAAGAAACCGTATATCTGGATCCTGGACCGAATATCCATTGCAGTGGCCCTGGCCGGCTTCTTTATACGCATGGGTAATCTGATGAATTCTGAGATATACGGCGTCCAGACCGATCTTCCATGGGGCTTTGTATTCGTCAAGAACAACGAAATACTGCCCAAGCATCCGACACAGATTTATGAAGCGCTGGCCTATCTGGCCATATTCTTCGTCCTTTACCGGCTATATTTCAAGAATAAAGGTAAATTCAGGCCGGGACTTCTGTTCAGCCTCTTTATGATACTTGTATTTACAGCCCGCTTCCTGATCGAATTCATCAAGGAAGTTCAGGTGCCCTTCGAACAGGGCATGGCTTTGAATATGGGACAATGGCTCAGCCTTCCCTTTATCATCCTGGGGGTGGTATTGCTTTACCGTACCAAGAAACGCAGCCGGCCCCGGGCACAGGGCAAAGCCAAATGAGAAGATCTACCTTTATAAATGAGATGAATATTTCTCTACCATCAATTGATATTATACTATATAGATTTTGAATTTCGTTTCATAAAAGATTTCTGGCAAATCAGATCATTCATTAAGATATTAAAATCTATCTTTGCCGGAACAATAAAAAAACAGAGAATGAAAAATGGCTGAAAACACCAATCAAACCAACAGGCAAAAATCCAAAAGACGTTTATGGACCTCAGGTGTGGCTGTGGTATTGATCATATTGACTGTGCTGGTAGGTGTGATGACGGGGTTATACATCGATCAGAAGATTACCACCCGGGAGATTACCACAGAACTGCAGGCAGAGAAGGACTCCCTGCAGAACGAGCTTGTGGAGATCCGAACCGACTATGATTCGCTGAAAACCAGCGCTGATACCCTTAACAAGAAGCTGAACCTGGAACAGGAAAGAGTGGATGACCTGCTTTCCGAGGTTAAAACGATAAAAGCCACCAATTACAGAAGAATTAAAGAGCTGAGGGAAGAAGTAAACACCCTCCGGAGCATAGCAAAAAGTTATGTCAGGCAGATCGATTCGCTGAACCGGGCCAATCAGAAATTGATGGCAGAGAACAGAAGGGTAAAGCAAGAGATGGAAGAGGTTCAGGAAACCAAGAATGAACTGGAGAAGGCAAAGGACACCCTTACCGAGCAGGTCCAGAAGGCAAGCGTACTGAGAACCGAAAATCTTAATGCAACCGGCATCAATGAAAAAGGCAAAGAAAAGACCAGGGTTGATAAGATAGACAAGATCAAGGTATGTTTTACCATTGAAGAAAATGTGGTGGCACCGAAAGGCGAAAGATATGTTTATATGCAGATTGCCTCACCGCCGGAAGGTTATATACTGACCAACTCCGAGGACAATCTTTTCGAATACAATGGAAAAAAGAAGGTCTATTCAGCCAGGAGGCCGGTCGAATACCAGGGAAACTCGATGAATACGTGTATTTATTTTGACAGCAAGGGAGAATTGAAACCCGGCAAATATGAGGCTTTCGTTTACGCCGACGGACATCAGATCGGAAAGACATCATTCAAGTTGGAAGAGTCGGGTTGGTTGTTCTTCTAAAATATTATGGCCACGGATGAATATTTAAATATTGGGATGGCCACTAATGCACGAAGGAATATGTACACAAAAGTCAAGAGGGACATGAATTAAATGATGAAGGTTAAAATTTTCGTGGCTTTTTTGTGATCAAATTTTTAAATGTGACTTTGATGAAAGCCTTGCCTATTAAAGCATAATATATATTTCCTCCTCTTACCATTCCAGCACCTCATCGGGTGCTTCGGCCAGGGTGGGTGCCTGCCAGTCGGCTTTGTTAAGATCCCCGGCATTGAAAGAGGTGGTTAAGGCCAGGCACCTGGCTCCCGCCCTTTTGGCAGCTTCCACCCCGCTTACGGCATCTTCCACCACCAGGCAATCTTCGGGGTTCAGCCCCATCTTTTGGGCGGCTACCTGAAAGATATCGGGCGCCGGCTTTTTGTGTTCCACTTCCAGCCCGTTGACAGTGGCGGTAAACGATTCTTTGGGAATACCGATGTTTTTGAGGTTGATCTCCATTTTCACCTCATCGGCACTGGTGGCAACGGCTGATTTTAATCCCCTGTCGCGGACCTTCTTCATAAAATCAAACACGCCCGGCAACGGCTCCAGTTTTCCTTCGGTAATCTCTCCGTATATCTGATAGGTCAGGGCCTTGACCTCATCAATGTCAACTGGAAAGTTGTATTTTTCCGCCACCTTGCCGATATAGGCGTTTTCGCCCTGCCCGACGAATGGTTTAAAATCCTCGGGCTTTACGGTAAGTCCTTTGCGTTTGAACATCTCGACGGCTGCTTCGCAGATGTATTGCTCGGAATCCACAAGAACGCCGTCCATGTCGAATATAACTCCTTTGATCATGGTTATCGTGTTTGTTTCATTTAATGTGAAGGATCGTTATTCTGGCATAATCCAATTGATACGCGGCTAAGTTAAAAAAAATCGGTTTAATGTGATTGGTTGATTTTGTTCATTTCTCAATAACCTTTCCTTGATTATAGCATACCTTCATTTGTACGTTTTTCAGTTAATATACCCATTGGAATGTTGACGGATTCCAATAATTTAAATACTTTTGAGAAAACAAGTAATATGAGAACAATTAAATTAGAAATACCGGATAATGTTGATTTAAATGATCGGGAAGCAAAAAGAAAATGTGGCGAATAAGTTAAGAATTAAAATCAAAACCTTATTTTCGTTATCTTGGACCTTAGTAGCCAGAAATCACACACCAAAACGGACCTTATTACCTTATTAACGGATTATTTGGAAACAGTCAGCGTTAGAAACGGAAAATAAGGTAATAAAGTCGGGAAAAGAGAGGTGAATCTTTGGCCACTAAGGTTTAATATAGCATGGAATAAGGTTTTTATATTTATTAAATTAAACTTAAATCAAATTTGAAGGCCTCCGTCTTTTTTAGACGAGGGATGTATTCCCTTTATTAGCATCTGCTGTCTTTGGGCACCGAACCGTCGATTTCTGAATTGAACCTGTCCGGGTTTGAATTGGCTCGTTCACCTTTTGAAATGAGAGTGATGATGCTTGAATTGCATCTGTCGCTTGTTGAATTGGGGCGGGCAGCTATTGGATTGCATCTGTCGATTATTGAATTGGGTCGGGCAGCTATTGAATTG
>CAYNPZ010000020.1:0-38300 GCA_964399175.1 uncultured Bacteroidales bacterium
AGAAATTGCTGGAAGCAGGTGCCGACAAAACAATCAAGGACAAAGACGGAGAAACAGCCCTTGATTTTGCCCGTAAAAACGGACATACCAAAATTGCAGAATTGCTTGAAGAATAATGATGACCATTTAAACAACAACAGCCTTTGTGCATTTCTGATAAATATAGACTAAATGGATTTTAGAAAGCGTTAATTTTATGATATAAAAAAATATTGGCTCATGAATATTATTGAAAAAAGAGATTTCATACACAACCATCTTTCCAAGGCTAATGAATAACTTATTAATGAATTGTTTGAAAAGCTTCGGGCTGAAGTTGAAAAAGAAAATACTTTAAAATCCAAATAAAACAACCAGGCTTTGCAATCAGAAGAAGACATTAAGGAAGAAAAATTATTTTCAAAGAATGAGGTTAAAGATACCTATCTCAGGATCCTTCAAATGAATGGATAGCTTAACCAAATAATCGAAATAATTTTCCGGGAATCCCGATTTCAAATGTTGGTGCTTAAAAGACTCTAAAGTCTCCTCAGCAAAATATTTTTTCGCGCTTCTGCAGAAAAATTGACCGGGTTGTTTTTATTTCCTGTTTTTTCTTCGGCAATTGCAACCGCTTGTGATTCAGTAAGGCCATAACGGCTGAAGCGTTCCAGACCGAATGATTCGGTCATATCATTCAATCTCCGGATAAACTGATCCAGGTAATAATCATCGGATTGTTCCTGCAAGGTTTCTCCGGCAAACAAAACACCCACCTTTACATATTTATTTAATGCCAAACTTTTTGGATCGTTTGCCTGCAAAGCCTTTATATTGCTTTCATGTACCGCAGCCATAAGGGTTCCGCAAACCTGTCCGTGAGGCATATCAACAAGCCCTCCGATGGATGAAGCAAAGCCGTGCACCAGCCCCAGGCCAGCATTTGCTAAAACAATCCCGGATATAAGAGCAGCAAAGGCCATGTCCGTGCGGACATCAAGATTATCTCCCTCGTGAACCACCTTTTCCAGGGAACGATGAATCGCTTTCAGGCCTTCCCAGGCCCAGGCATCGGTTAAAACACTGGCTTTTACAGATACATAAGCCTCAAGTAACTGTGTAAAGGCATCCATTCCGGAAGCAGCAGTAATCGCAGTCGGACAGGATAACACCAGCTCAGGATCGACCAGGGCAATATCCGGTACATAATTGTTATGCCGGAGAGATTTTTTAAAACCGTTCTTCCCTACTTCCGAAATAACGGCATTATTTGTTGCTTCACTGCCTGTGCCCGAGGTGGTGGGAATGGCAATAAAGGGCACTTTTTTTCCTGAAGGTTTCCTGGAACCAACCTTTTCGAGGTATTCCCTTACCGGTTCATTTAAGGGCAGCATAGCCGATACCGCCTTCCCGGTATCCAGCACACTGCCTCCTCCTATGGCCACTACTGCATCGATGTTGTTCACTACATTTTCCTGCACAATTCCATCGATTAATGCCGGAGAGGGTTCATGGCTTACACTTGCTTTTGATACCCGAAAGCCATTTTCATTAAGGGAAGCAATAATCTCATGGCCTTTTTCCGATTGTATGAAGCTTCCGGAACCGTGTACCAGTAGCACATTTTTTCCATGTTTCCCGGCTTGATCCGGCAAATCCTTGATTTTACCCGGACCGAAAATGATATGAGGTGTATTGATCAGTTGAAATGGATCTACCATGCCGATTTATCTTTAGGTGCAACAATCTGGTGCTTGACGCCTTCTCTCGATTTATCCATCCAGTCTGCCACCGTTTTTTTCCATTTTTTGTAGTGCGCGGTATGTTTGTGGGCCGCCGCGGCTTCTTCCGATTCATAAGCCTCATAAAGGGTAAATTTGGCAGGGTTTTCATTGTCCTGCAAAACATCAAAACGAAGATTTCCCGGCTCCTGCACCGAAGCCCGGTGGTTCTCAATCGTAGCTTCAATAAACTGATCGATATACTCCTCTTTTACATAAACATGAACAAGCGTTGCAATCATAACTGTTAGAATTTTATCTGTTTCGTATTATTGTAAATTGTTTTCTCTTTTCTCTTATTTAACCGGTATCTGCGAGATTAATCACCTTCATTCATATCAGCCAATAAGACGTGTCATGACCCAATATGACATGCCATGGCATGTCTCTACTCACTTCTATCCCCTCTACCCTTCTTCTTACTCTCGTTCCCCAATCTTCGAGACGCAAGCATTGCGTCTCTACTGCTGATTATGTAGCTACATCGCTGCTTACTGCCTACTGCTTACTAATTACTGCCTACACTCTCACTCCAGCTCCCCCATCTCCCGGAACAACTGCAAAGTCTCTTCAGCCTCCTTTTCACTGATTTTCTGGATGGCAAACCCGGCATGCAGCAATATATAGTCACCTACTTCCACATCCTCCAGCATCTGCAATCCTGCTGTATACTCGTTGCCACCGATGGACACGCGTGCGGTTTCACCTTCAATTTTAACAATTTTTGCAGGTATACTTAAACACATATTACCTCCTTTTTTTGGCCGCGATGGCCAGTTGACCCAATGCAATGCCCCCGTCATTGGCGGGAACCAATTTATTTTGATATACTTCGAAATTCAAATTTTTGAGCCATCGGGCTGTGGTTTCACTAAGATATTTATTCTGAAAAGTCCCTCCCGAAAGCACCACTTTATTGATGTCTTCCTTATCCCTCGCAAGCTGTGCTATAGATGTAGTCACTCTTGCTACTGTATTGTGAAATTTGGCGGCTATCACCCGGTTAGAAACTTCCATTTGCATATCCTCTACAATTTGTTCGAAAACCGGGATAAAACTAATTTGGTTCTGTTTTATTTCAAAATGGTAATCAGCTTCAATGTGCGGATCGACTATAGCTTCGAGCTTCATGGGGGCTTCGGCATCAAACCCGCTTTCCGTGCAAAGATTCAACAAAGCAGAAACAGCGTCAAACAATCGCCCGGCGCTGGAAGTGACCGGTGAATTGATGCCTTTTTTGATCATGGAAAGAATCATCTTAACATCTTCCGGTTGCCTGGTTTTAAGAAACTCAAGGTTGTATTGATGCAGCTTTTCTCCAAAAGTCTGATATAAATTAGCCAATGCCATACGCCAGGGTTCTTTTACCGCTTTATCGCCTCCGGGCATCGGAACATAACTGAAATGCATATAACGGGTATATTCAGCCAGGTCAGCTATCAGAAATTCTCCTCCCCAGATCTTTCCGTCTTCCCCGTAGCCCGTTCCATCCAGGACCACACCCAGCAATTTCTCATCCAAATTATGCTCTGCCATGCACGAAGCTATATGGGCATGATGATGCTGTACCTGAATCCACCGTATTTTCCCGTTCCTTTGATTTTGCTTGTTTACTGACTTTCGGGCTACAAAATTTCTGGCAAATTTGGTCGAAAGATAATCCGGGTGCAGGTCACTCACCACATAAACAGGGTCTATTCTGAACAGATGGATGAACCGGTCGGCTGCTTCATTATAAAAATTATAGGTCTCATAATTTTTCAGATCCCCGATATGCTGACTCATGATGGCCTGCTTATCTTTACCCGCACAGAAACAATTCTTCAATTCGGCTCCTGTGGCAAAAATGCCATCCACCTCCAGGCCAAGCTCAAGCGGTTCGGGTACATATCCGCGGGAACGCCTGATCAACCGTGCTTCATCATCAATAATTCTGACCACCGAATCATCCACCCGGTTATGAATTTCTCTGTTGTGAAACACAAAGGCATCTACCAGGCCTTCCAAACGAGAAAATGCTGTTTGATTATCCACAATCAGCGGCTCATCCGAAATATTTCCACTGGTGAGCACAACAGCAGAGAGATCAATTTCATCAAAAAGCATATAATGTAAGGGCATGTAAGGTAACATGGCACCAAGTGTATCCAGACCGCTGTTAAGGGATGGCGCAAGCTTTGTATGCTCCTTCAAAAGCACAATGGGCCTTCGCCACGAAGTGAGGCTTTTTTCTTCCTCCTCACTTACATCTGCATATTTCCTTATGGTTTCAACATTCCGAAACATGGAGGAAAAAGGTTTCTGATCCCTGTTCTTTATTGAACGAAGTCGCCTGATCGTTCGATCCAGAGTTGCATCACACATCAGATGAAACCCTCCGATCCCCTTTACAGCAATGATACCACCTTTATACAATACTTTCTTCAGCTCGCGAAGAATCTTTTCAATATCCCGGACAACCCTGCCCTGTTGATAATACTCATATTCCGGTCCGCAATGGTTACAGGCAACAGGTTGTGCATGAAAACGGCGATTGTTTAAATCGGAATATTCTTCATAGCAGGCCTTGCACATCGTGAAACGGTACATGGTGGTGTTGGGACGGTCATAAGGCAGATCTTTAATGATGGAAAATCTCGGGCCACAATTGGTGCAATTGATGAAAGGATAATGTATCCGGTGCGACTGAAATTTCATGTCTTCCAGACAATCATTGCAAACAGCAATATCCGGACTGATCTCTGTAATCTGCCCAGAATGGTCATTGCTTTTGTGAATATAAAAACCCTCCAAATCTTCTCTTTGGCTTTTCATAAGCTGAATCGAACGGATGGAAGAGGCAACCGGTGCTCTGGCCCTGACCAGCGAAATGAACCGTTCCACTTCCCTGTATTCTGCCTGAACCTTAATCATCACACCGTCGTTGCGATTTTCGACCCAGCCGTTTAAATTCTGTTCTGTAGCCAGCCGGTAAATGAAAGGTCTAAACCCAACCCCCTGTACGAGGCCTTTGATATGTATTTTATATGCTTTAGCGATACCCAAATTTTTCTTCTAATTTAATGCACATAAAACAAAATGGTAAAAAGGAATATTGTCATTTCATCACCCCGGAGTGGTACATTAAACGTTCCAGTTCAACCATCAGGTTCACATTGTTAACAAAAACATCATCCGGAACTTTTAACAATACAGGCGCCAGATTGAGTATGCCCTTAATTCCGTTACGTACAAGTAAATCGGTTGTCTCCTGGGCTGCAATTTCAGGAACAGCCAGAATGGCAACTGACACATGAAACGCCTCAACCACTTCCTTCAAATTGTCTATTGGATAAACAGGGATATGATGCTTTTTGTTGATTTTTGCAGGATCAATATCAAAACCCGCTACAATATTCATATTGTTATGATGAAATCCTTTATAGAGTGACAGAGCTTTACCCATATTTCCCATACCCACGATGATCACATTTTGTATGCGGTCCCTGCCGAATATTCTTTCCAGTGAATCTAATAAATCAGCGATATCATAACCTCCCCTCCGGTTTCCTTTGATACCGAAATGGGAAAAATCTTTGCGCACCAACTCAGGTTTAACACCGGCTTCATTGCCCAATGTATAGGAAAAAACCTTTTCAAGACCCATTTTTTTAAGCCGGATCAGCCCCATCCTGTATCTTAAAAGGCGTTTGGTTTGTGTGAATGTACTCATCTTTTATTGTGAAAATTTTCTCAATAATATTTCGGGAGCGAAATATATTACATTTTTTTCAAAATAACAATCCCTCATTAATACGACCATTTAAAACTATTTAAAATTAGTCTCAATTTAAATAGAGCATTTTATTGTGATATTGTTAAAAAAGACTTGACACAAATTCACATCTTTCCTATATTGCTTTGTGAAAATTATAACAATATTATGGACAAATATTACTCCTTATCCAAGCAAGAATGGGATAAAGCGCTCACCCGGCTAATAGAAAATTACCATATATATGCCCCGCTTCCATGGGGTGAAAGCCAGGACTACGAAGAGATAGACGAAGATTCCATCCCTGACATCATTTACAACCAACCCAAACCTGCTACTCCATTAAAAACTTTCTTCCTCCCAATTAAGGAAAATGTTGTAAACATCGAAAAGCCGGATAAAAAAAGGATCATTATGGGGATTCCCTCCTGTGATCTGAGCGGAACCAATATACTCGACGAAATATACCTGGAAGAACCCTTTGTAGATCCTGCCTATAAAAAGAACAGGAATGCATCCATCCTGATCGGCAGCGATTGTCATACACTGCAGGAACACTGCCATTGCACCACTTATGGCATCAAACCCTATCCCCAGGAAAACCATGACCTTACTATCTCACTTCTGGAAGATACAGTTTACCTGCAGCTTAATTCCAGTAAGGGAGAAGAGCTGATAGAAGAGTTAAAAAGCACTGTGTCACCAAGCGAACCGACAGAGAATGAAATACAGGAAATTCTGGACAAACGCAAAGCGGTAGAAGAAGAATTAAATACCATCAATACAGACCTGCCCAATTATAAAGATACCGGAGAGCTAATAAAGGCCTCAGAAGATGGAATATGGAAAAAATATTCCGAAACATGTGTTTCTTGCGGGGCTTGCGCAACCATATGCCCTACCTGTACATGTTTTTTATTACTTGAAAGACTGGGATTTGAAAAAATACGTCACCTGGATGCCTGTCAATATCCGGGATTTGAAAAAGTTGCCGCAGGAGAGGATCCTTTGAAAGAACTTTATAAAAGATTCCGAAACAGGTACATGTGCAAGTATGTATGGAAACCGGAAAAATTTGAATCCATAGCCTGTACGGGATGCGGAAGGTGTATTGAAGCCTGTATCGGAAACATCAGTAAAAATGAATTATTTATGGAATTAAAAAACAAATAAACTGCTTTTTAATGAAAGGAGACAACATATACAAGCCCTTAAAAGCGAAAGTGCAGGAGGTGATTGATGAATCTCCTTCAATCAAGACCTTTGTGCTGAGGCCTGAAAAAAAATTCTACTTTAAAACAGGACAGTTCATTGAGGTGGCTCTTGACGGGATCGGTGAAGCACCTTTCACCCCCTCCTCCTCTCCTCTGGTTACCGAACAACTGGAAGTCACGGTGATGCGGACAGGCTACGTAACCGAAAAAATGCACCAAATGCAGGGTGGGGAAACCGTTGGAATACGCGGACCGTTTGGCCGTGGCTACCCCCTGGAAAAACTCTATGACAAAGAAGTGCTGGTAATTGGCGGAGGATGTGGATTCGCCCCCTTGCGGTCACTTCTTTACAATCTGGAAGCCGATAAGGATAAAATTAAAAAGGTAACTTTCTGCTATGGATCCAAAAATCCCAAAGAATGCATCTATGAACCCTATATTCAGAAATTGAAGCAGATCAACAAATTCGAAGTGATGCGTACAGTGGATGAAGCAGATGAAACATGGAACGAAGAAGTAGGTGTGGCAACGGTGCTTCTGGATAAGGTGGATGTAAATATTGAAGAATCTGTGGCAGTAGTTGTAGGCCCACCCATCATGATGAAATTCAGTGTGCAGAAATTAATTGAAATGGGCTATCCGGAAAAGAAAATTTACCTGTCCATGGAAAAAAACATGTCCTGTGGTCTTGGAAAATGTGGCCACTGCATGATGGGAGAATATTTTGTTTGTAAAGACGGTCCTGTTTTCAGTTACGATGAAATTAAGGATAAACCCGATATATGGAAATAATAAAAACATATTTCAATGAGAAATAAAAAAATACTGATCGACCTGACAAAACTGAGGGATCACCGCATTACAGGCAGAGGGGACAAACCCAGGCTGGATGGCATCCTGAGTGCACATCCAAATACCAATGGACTGAAAACCCTACGGGAATTGGCTGTTTTCAGGTTTAGTTGCCGAAGATGTGAGGAAGCTCCCTGCATAGACGTCTGCCCAGCCGATGCCCTCGAAAAAGATCATGAAGGAGTGATCGTGCGGCATACCAATCTATGCATCTCCTGTAAATCATGTGTCACCATATGCCCCTTCGGCACGATGATGACCGATTTCTTCGAACACAATAGAAATCCTGAAAATTATTTCGACCTGAATGATGAACGGGAGCTGAAACAATTTCTCGAATTCAATCCGGGAGGGGTCGTAAAATTGGTGGATATGGAGGAAAACGAGGAGGAAAACATCTATCAGCTTAACGATAAAGTGTTGGTGAAAGAAATTCCTTATGAAAAATTAAAACATCAAAACAATGGGTGAGCAGTTATTTTACTTTTTTATCTATCCGGGATTGCTTTTTGCAGGCGTAGTTGGTGGACTGCTGTCGTGGTTCGACAGAAAAATGACGGCCAGAGTACAGTTCAGAAAAGGGCCTCCCCTGTTGCAGCCCTTTTATGATTTCCTGAAATTATTGCTGGTAAAAGAAACAATTCTTCCTGCCCGGGGATCCAAAATAACATTCCTCATTGCCCCGCTGTTCTCATTGATTGGTGCCACCCTCGCAGCAGTGTTCATACTTTTGCCTTTATTGAATACAGACATAGGCTTACAGGCAGATGTGATTGTCATCTTTTATCTGTTGACAATCCCCTCTCTCTTTTATGTCATCGGAGCACTGGCATCGGGCAATCCCCTTGCTTCAGCGGGAGCCTCCAGAGAAATTAAACTGATCATCAGCTATGAATTGACTTTTTTGCTGATTTTTGCTGCCATTATCCTGAAATCAGGAATGACCATTAATTTTCAGGAGATCATACAAATGCAGTCCGGAGGAAATGCTTTCATCGGCAGCCTTTCGGGAATTCTTTTATTTATCGCTGCACTCTTCTGTGTGCAGGCAAAGCTGGGAATGGTGCCTTTTGATATTGCCGAAGCAGAAACGGAATTGTCCGAAGGCTCCTTTATTGAATACAGCGGAACAGCCTATGCCCTGATCAAATTCACAAAATACATTATGCTCTTTATACTACCGGCACTGGTGGTTGGTTTCTTTATGGCCGGATTCAACTGGGAAGGCATAGGCATATTGTGGTCTATACTTAAACTTCTGCTTGTGGTACTGCTGCTTACCCTTATCAGGAATACCAATCCGAGGCTTAAGATCAAACAGGCGATGCGTTTTTTCCTGGTGGGTATGAATATTCTGGTTATTGTTGCAATTATACTGACTTATTTTGGATTATAAAACCAATTCAATGGGACTTAAAAACTTTTGTCTGAAAAAATCACTTTGGTTATTTCACTTTGCAGGGGCTTCCTGCAACAACTGCGATATCGAGATATTGGATGTCCTGACCCCCCGGTACGATGTGGAACGCTTTGGAATGCAGCTGATAGGGAGTCCCAGGCATGCAGACATTATACTGGTCAGCGGTTCCATCAACCAACGGGATAAGCCCAGACTTCTGGAAGTTTACAATCAGGCATCCAAACCGGTGTTTGTGGTGGCTTTTGGTGCGTGCGGATGTACAGGAGGAATTTTTGCCGAAGGAAATACATTCGCCGGACCGGTGGACCAAATCGTCCCGGTAGATGCATATATCCCGGGCTGTCCCCCAAAACCCGAAGCCATACTGGCAGGTATTTCCAAACTGGTAAAAAATATATAACCGATGGATAAGGAAGCATTCATAAAACATATACAAACGCAATTTCCCAATGGGGTTTTGGATAGTTCCATAATCAAAAAAAACCGGATTATGATTGATATCAAGCCGAAAGCAATACTCCGGATTGCTGAACACCTGTACAGGGAAATGAAATTGAGATTCATCATTGCTTCGGCCTTTCACACAAAAAAAGGTTTTGAGATTCTTTATCACTTCAGCGACGACGTGGAAGGAAACATCATTAACATCCATGTGGCACTGCCACAGGAAAAACCCGAAATCGAGTCATTGGCCAATATGCTGTCAGGAGCCAACTGGATCGAACGGGAAATGCATGAGCTTTTGGGAATCACCTTTCTGAATCATCCGGAACCCGAAAAATTGCTATCCGAAGGTAACTGGGCGGAAGGTGTATATCCCTACAGAAAAAAATTCAAATAATATTTTTCAGGATATGGCAAACAGAAAAATCATACCCGTCGGACCTTATCACCCTTTACAGGAAGAACCTGAACTCTTCAAATTATATTGTGAGGGTGAAACCGTAAAGGACATAAAGTGGGAAACGGGATACAACCACAGGGGGATCGAGAAGCTCAGCGAATCGAAAACTTTTGAGCAGGTCTTTTTTCTGGTGGAAAGAATTTGTGGTATCTGTTCGACCTCACACCCCTTCGCGTATGCAAACTGCATGGAAGAGATCGCGGAAGTGGAAATTCCGGACCGTGCAAAATATATCCGATCCATCATCGGAGAACTCGAAAGGTTACACAGTCATTATCTGTGGGTTGGTCTTGCCGGACATTTCCTGGGGTATAACACGGTATTTATGTGGGCATGGAAATACAGGGAACCCATCCTCGACATGCTTGAGATCATCTCCGGAAACAGGAACAGCTATGCCATGTTCAAAATCGGAGGGGTTCGCAGAGACATCAATCAGGCTCAGATCGGACAGTTAAGAAAGGCGATGAATGAGATCAAAAAGAAAAATGATCTGCTGACCGGTGCCGTAATGGATGATCCGGTTATTCATGCACGAACCAAAGGAGTTGGAGTACTGAACAAAGAAGATGTCATGGATTATGCGGCAGTGGGTCCCACAGCCAGAGCTTCGGGTTGGGAAATAGACGTGCGCAGAGATGATCCGTATGCCGCATACGATATGGTTGACTGGAAAGTGATCACAGCAGAAGAAGGGGACGTATTTGCCAAAGCCAAAGTCAGGTTGCTGGAAAACTACGAATCCCTCAAGATCATCGAGCAATGTCTTGACAGGCTTGAAAAGGAAACCGAAGGAGAAATCGAGGTAAAAGTAAAAGAAATACCTGAAGGCGTGGGAACCGGACATGCTGAAGCACCCCGCGGAGAAGTATTTCATTTTGTCAAAACCGATGGCTCCAATTCACCGGTTCGGCACAAAATACGCGCCCCAAGCTATGTGAACATAGCTACCTTTAAAAAGTCATGTGTAGGCCAAACGATTTCGGATGCTACCATTTCATTGGCAGCTGTTGATCCCTGCTATTGCTGCACGGAAAGAATGGCTTATGCCTATGACTATGATACGGGCAACAAGTTGTATGACGGCAATCAGCTTGTTAAGCTATCCCAGGAGAAGACTGAGCAAATAAAAAAAACTTATAAACTATAGACTATGGATGTGCTGTATTATATCATTTTTCTGCCGATTGTTGCGGGAATCATTTTATTTGCCTTTCCTGAAAGGTTAAAATGGATTAAAGGCACGATTACACTGATAGTTTCTGCTTTTATTCTATACTTTGCTTATCAGGTATATCTGGCTGAAGAACAAACCCTGACGCTAACCCTCTTCACGGAGCAATTTGCAGCAGGCACTTATCTGCATCAGTTGTTTGCCGGTATCAGCAAGCACTTTGTGCTGAATATTGATGCCCTCAGCCAGATGATTGTACTTTTCACCGGAATTTTCGGCGTGCTTATTTCAATATATTCCCTGATATATGTAACAAGGAAAAAAGAAATTTATCACTACTATCCATTTTTTCTGATCACCCTGGGATGCTCTGCAGGAGCGTTATTGGCAGATGACCTCCTGTTATTTATCTTCTTCTGGGGAGTATTAGGCTTTACATTATATAAACTGATTAAAGGATACAATGAAGAAAGTTCTGCTGCTGCAAAAAAATCGCTTATCATAATCGGTTCCTCTGACGGGATCATGATCATGGGAATTGCCATCATCTGGAATCTGGCAGGAACTCTTAATATGAGTGAACTGAATATTGCCACCAATTCGGGTATAGCTGTTGCAGCATTTATCACCCTGCTTATCGGTAGTTTTACAAAAGCAGGTGCATTCCCTTTCCACACATGGCTTCCTGATTTTTCAAAAACTGCACCTGCTTCAACAACGGCTTACCTGCCAGCATCTTTGGATAAACTACTTGGTATTTATTTTTTGGCAAGGATTTGTGTTGATCTTTTCAGAGTCAATCAAACATTAACGTTAATCCTCCTCATACTGGGGGTATTGACAATAATTATCGCTGTTATGATGGCATTGGTCCAGCATAATTTCAAAAGACTTTTGGGTTTCCATGCCGTTTCGCAGGTTGGATATATGATAGTGGGCATAGCCATTGCAACTCCTCTGGGAATTGCCGCGGGTCTGTTTCATATGGTAAACAATGCCTTATATAAAAGTGGATTGTTTTTATCGGCAGGGAGTGTAGAAAAACAAACCGGCAAATCTGACCTGGATGATGTGGGAGGATTGTCCAAAAACATGCCGGTTACCTTCTTTAGCGCCCTCATTTTTGCCCTTGCCATTTCAGGAATACCACCTCTAAATGGCTTTGCCTCCAAATGGATGATCTATCAGGGCATAATTGATTTTGGCCATAGCGGAACAGGTATTGCCAGCCAATTGTGGATTGTATGGCTCGCTCTCGCCGTGTTGGGCTCTGCGCTGACTCTGGCCAGTTTCATCAAATTTATCTCAGGCATATTCCTTGGGGAACGAAAACCGGAATTTAACAAAATCAGGGAAGTGAACATCCTGATGTGGCTTCCCAAATTGCTGCTTGCACTAATATGTATTGTATTCGGAGTATTTGCCACCACATGGGTCGTACCACAGTTCTTTGAGCCCTATATCGGTGAATTCAGCTTTGTGGGCATCTGGGGATCCACTGCTGTGATGATTTTCATCCTGCTTTCAATCATATTGGGTATCATCATTTACCTGGTTGGTGACATCAGAAATATGCGCACTGCAGAATCCTTTATAGGAGGAGAAACCATCCGGGAACAAACAGGCTACAAAGTAACAGAATTTTATAATACAATAAGGGAAATGAAGCCTTTAAGCGGCATATATTCCAAGGCTGAAAAAGGATGGTTTGATATCTACCATTTATTGAAAAAGCTTTTTCTGGACCTGAACAGGACTTTCAGCGCAGTCCATACAGGTAATCTTAACACCTATGCCATCTGGATCATTGCAGGGCTGGTGGTGATTGTGCTTTGTCTGATTTAAAAAGACCAATGAAATATAAAATACAAACGTTAAATGCAGCAATAAATATATGGAAACGTTATTATCTGTCATACTGTTATTCATGATCCTGGGAGCAATTTATGCCCTTCATGCCAGGGATTTGCTCTCTGCAGTAATCGCCCAGGGAATTGTCGGATACGGCCTGGTCGTTTGTTTCCTTCACCTGAAAGCCCCTGACCTGGCTATAGTCCAGATTGTGGTGGAAACAATAACACTGATCATCATGGTTGCTGTTGTTCTCGACAGCAGCCGAAAAGAAATCAAAGCAAGCTTAACCCGTGACAACGTTATCAATATGATTACTGCCCTGGTTTTTATCGGCTTTTTGGTTTACTTCTTCAGCCTGGCCATCGACTCCCTGCATGCATTCGGAGAACATACCCTTCGAATGTCAGAGACTTATGTAACAGAAGGAGCTGAAAGAACGGGGGCAGCCAATCTGGTAACCGGAGTCCTTTGGGATTTCAGAGGTTACGATACACTGGGTGAGGCAACCATCCTCTTTACTGCCGCCCTGGGTGTATTAACAGTATTAAGGTTAAGAGGAAAAAAATAAAATTATAAAATATATGAAAGGTTTAACACCTATAGTAAAAAAAGTGGCCCAGCTTATGAGTGGCATCATTTTTATGTATGGCATATACATTGTCACTCATGGCCATTTAACCCCCGGCGGCGCATTTGCAGGGGGAATAATCCTGGCCGGCTCTTTTATATTACTAATACTGGCCTTTGGAAGCGAAGTAATCAAACTCCGGAAAGAAGAAACCGGCTCGTCGTTTACAGAGAGCCTGGCCATTCTGATAACCATCCTTCTGGCCTCTGCAGGATTTTTTGCAGGCAGTATGTTCTTTTTTAACAATTTCCTACCCAAAGGAACGGTTGGTGAGCTGGTCAGTGCAGGAACTATTCCTTTATACAACATTTTTATAGGCGTAGAGGTAGCTGCGGCTATAGTAACCATATTCCTGGCATTGGTAATCTTTAAAGAAGAAGAGGAAAAAAGATGACAGTTTACATCATGTGTTTCATACTATTTCTGGTGGGTCTTTACGGAGTGCTGACCCGGCGCAATCTGATCAAGATCGTAATTGGAGTTACGATAATGGAATTCAGTGTGTTTCTTTTCCTGGTGCTGATCGGTTATATAGAAAACGGGGTGGCGCCGATATTAACTGAAAATTTGGAAAACCCGGTTTTTGTTGACCCCTTGCCCCAGGCAATGGTACTTACAGCCATTGTTATCGGCCTTGCCACATCGGCCATGCTCCTTGCAATAGCAATCAGGCTGTACAAGAAATACGGAACCTTTGATACACGAAAAATTAACAACTTAAAGGGATAAACTATGAGTGACCTGGTACCGCTTTTCGTTATTTTACCATTAGCCACCGCCTTTCTGATACCGATTTTTGGTCGGTTCATCAAAGGTTTTCAGGAAGGATTGCTCTCGGTTGTACTTTTATTTCTGACCATACTGGCAATTAATTTCATTGCTAAGGGCATAGAGCAGCCCATCGCCTATCAGGTTGGAGGCTGGAGCCCGGAAAACGAGATACCAATAGCTATCTATCTTGTGCTTGACGGTTTAAGCGTTTTGCTGCTGTTCATTACGAACTTAATCGGTTTTCTTTCAGCCTTCTACTCCATATCCTACATTAAAAGATATACTTCGCAGAACAATTTCTATGCCTTGCTGGCACTGATGATAGCCGGTATGAACGGAGTGGTTCTGACAGGAGATATGTTTAATCTATACGTCTTCCTGGAAATTGCTGTTATTGCCTCCTATGCCCTGGTTGCATTTGGTATTGAACGAACCGAGCTGGAGGCTTCATTCAAATACCAGGTGCTGGGTGGTGTGGCTTCGTTATTGATTCTTTTTGGAATCGGACTGCTTTACTGGAGCACCCAAACCCTCAATATGGCAGATATAGCGAATGTACTGAAAGGGGGTACCCATGGTTTCTTCCTGGTCTTTACCCAGATACTCCTAATCTCAGGTTTCGGATTGAAAGCAGCCATGATTCCCTTCCATTCCTGGCTGCCCGATGCCCATTCTTCAGCTCCCTCCCCTATATCCGCAATGCTTTCAGGTGTACTGATCAAGGCTGTAGGTATATATGCCATCCTCCGTCTGTTTTTCAATATGTTCGTAATAACTTACGAAATAAGTCTGGTAATAACGGTTATCGGAACCTTATCCATGATTATAGGAGGTTTGCTTGCTTTCGGTCAATGGGACATGAAACGTATGTTTGCCTATTCAAGTATAAGCCAAATGGGTTACGTTGTAATAGGTATTGGCATGGGTATGATTTTGCTGGCAAAAGAAGGTGATGAAGCAATAGCCTCATTAGCCATTGCAGGAGGTTTATTTCATCTGATCAATCATGCAACATTTAAAGGGCTGTTATTCCTTAATGCAGGTGCAATCGAACATGAAACAGGAACCAGAAATATGAAAATGATGGGAGGATTGGCAAAACAAATGCCTATTACATCTACCACCTCCCTGGGAGCCTCCATGTCGATTGCGGGTATTCCACCCTTTAACGGGTTTTTCAGCAAACTGATCATCATAGTCGCCGCAATACAAGGTGAATTCTACCTCCTGGCGGTTCTGGCCATTGTGATCGCTTTTGTAACACTAGCTTATTTTCTGAGGTTTCAACGATATACATTTTTTGGCAAATCAAAATTCACAAGAAAAATCAAAGAAGTGCCATTTCCTATGTGCTTTTCAATGATCGTTCTGGTTGTTTTGTGTGTGGGACTCAGTTTACTGATCTTTCCGGGGATAAGAGAAATAGTGCTCACCCCGGCAGTTGACGTATTAATGGAAACAACTAATTATTCATCGGCAATAATCGGAATGTAATATGAAATATTTAGCGTTATTCATCATCACACTGATCTTCTGGCTTCTGGTGACATTCAGCCTGACGCTTGCCAACATTGTCGTGGGAGTTATAGCAGCACTCATTACCAGCTACCTGTTTGGCAGGTATTTTGTTACCGATGTAAGGAAGTTTCTGCAGCCCAGAAGATACGCATGGCTCATCCTTTACATCTTCATTTTCCTCTGGGAATGCATAAAAGCCAATTTTGATGTTGCCTACAGGGTATTGCATCCGGCAATGCCCATAAAACCAGGCATAGTGAGGGTGCAACTGGAAATTAAAACCGATATTGCCAAAACTATGCTGGCCAATTCAATCACCATGACCCCCGGCACCATTGCTGTGGATATGAAAGATGACATCATGTACGTACACTGGATTTACGTCACTTCGGAAGACCCTGAAGTTTATACACGAAAAGTTTCCGGAAGATTTGAAAATTATATAAAAAAAATATTTGAATGATGGATTTACTTCACATACTGCTGTACATACAGATCGGCCTAAGCGTATTTTGTCTTTACAGAATTATCCGAGGGCCTTCGATTGCTGACAGAATGGTCGGTATAGATATATTTGGTATCCTTGTGGTAGGTATATGTGCCATCCTGGCGATTGTTACCGACCGCACCTTTCTGATCGATATCGGCATCGCCTGGGTGATTTTAAGCTTCATCGGTACCCTCACTCTTGCAAAATACATAAGTGGTAAAAAATTAAACGAATAATATGGTAAGTACAATTCTTATAGCGCTCGGCGTTTTATTCAATTTATTCGGATGCATCGGTTTAATCCGGCTTCCGGATGTTTATAACAGGCTGCAATCGGCAACAAAAACGGTAACCCTTGGAACATGGAGTATCCTGATCGGGGTGCTGGTTAAATACGGTTTTGTTGAAATAGGTATCAAAGCACTGGTAACCATTCCTATCCTTTTCTTTGTATCCACTGTTGCAGCACATGCACTGGTAAGGGGCTCCTATATCTTTGGAATTCCTCTGGGCAAGAAAAGTGTTAAGGATGATTATAAAGAAGAGAATCAATGAGCATTACGATTAAGGTATAAATATTGGATCCGAAACTTAGTCACAATATCCATATGAAGCTATTGTCATTGGTTGTCATTCATGGTCATTCGATTGTCATTAAGTTGTATTTCCAGAACTAGGATTATAAAGAATAATAGTCAATAATTGACAAAATATAGAGAAAGAATAAGATGAAAATAAGACCAAAAAAGAAACAATAAGTGATAGGCTTTGAGATGTAAGGCAAAATCTGGCTACTTTAACTCAACAATTTAGCCTGCATTATTCATAAATTTAACAAAACATTAAAAGTAGAACCAACAAATAAGAGATATGAGATATCCCAAAATAAGAGAATTAGGTGAAGCCATTGTTTCCCTGGTCTCTCCGGCATATACAACAAAATTTCCAAAACAGGAGCACGTGCCTTTTGAAAACTTCAGAGGCAAACCTGTGGTGGATGATAAAAACTGCGTGGGATGTGAAACCTGTGCGAATGTATGTCCGCCTATGGCCATCACGTTTGAGGATGACCCGGACAAAGGCATTCGGGTAATTCGGAGGGACTACGGAAAATGTATATTCTGCGGACAATGTGAAGAGCACTGTATCACCCAAAAGGGTGTGAAGCTTTCAGATAAGATATTTGATCTTTCTTCGTTCGACAGAAATGACAATGTGGAATATCAGGAAAAGGAACTGCTGATATGCAAGAATTGCGGTGCCGTGATCAC
This sequence comes from uncultured Bacteroidales bacterium, assembly GCA_964399175.1. GTDB lineage: Bacteria > Bacteroidota > Bacteroidia > Bacteroidales > UBA12077 > JAGXLC01. The sequence goes on from CAYNPZ010000020.1 coordinate 17,611, forward strand.
CACCAAAGAACATTACATGTTCATGCACAAAAAACTAGGACCCAAAGCGTATTCTAACATCATGGACCTCAACATGCTTAATAACAAATTGCGCCTTGCTTCTGAAGAAAATACAGAAGTGGAGGTGAGCGAAGATTTAAGAAGAAGAGAAATGTTCAATGTCTTATGCCCGAATTGTTTACGGCAACTACATCTAAAAATTCACGGAGAATAATCGGATGGAAGTCCTTACCCAGTTTAGAGACAAAAGAATACTTTTTGTGGGCATCGGCAATGTATTGAAAAAGGACGATGGAGTGGGTGTATATATAAGCAATCACCTGAAAACCAACAAAAACATTTCAGCGCTCACTGTTGAAGTAAGCATAGAAAATTATATTGGAAAAATCAACAGCATAAACAGCGATCGGTTGGTGCTTCTGGACTGCATGGACTTCAAAAAACCTGCCGGATTCTGGGATATTTTACCTGTTTCAAGGTTAAACGGACACACTACGAATACCCACAACATTTCCCTGGATAAAGTTTCCGAATTATTTAATGCTCCCGCTTATATATTAGGGGTACAGCCAGCGAACATTCAGTTCGGAGAAAATTTAAGCCCGGAAGTAAAATTGACCGCAGAGACCATCATTCATCAGATCAATCAACTGAGTTAATATTGACATTCCCAAAAATTATTCCTATATTTAGAAAAAACCGGAGGTAATTATGTCCTATGATTATTATTGCCCAATATGTAAGGGCCAGCTTCAGGTTGAAAACAACCTGGTATTTACGGCCAAATCAAAGGAAACCAACCACAAAGGTTTGATCTTTTTGAGTCCGGAACTTGGAAATTACAGCACAAGCAAACACCCCACCTTCGATCTTCAGGAGGGTGAGGAATGTGTATTCTATTGTCCCATTTGCCATGCCACACTAAACAAAAAAGAAAACAACAACCTGGTGAAAATATTCATGAAAGATGAAAAAGATCATGAATATGAAATTTTCTTCTCGGGTATAGCAGGCGAAAAATGTACTTACAAACTAAGAGACAAACAAATAGAAGGCATGGGTCCGCATGCGGAGCGTTACAAAAAATATTTCGATGTTCCTGAGGAGGATCAAAAGTATTTGTAAAGTCTCAGAACACCTGAAAATTATCAAAAGATTAAATGCACAACAATTGAACATTCCATGAGAGAGGTTTTCTTCACATGAATCTTGATCGTAAAAAAAGAAAGGATAGCTCTTGGCGGCTATCCTTTCTTTTTGTTAGGCTATTTTGCTATTAGTAACGCTGACGTTCTTTATAATGCGTATGCAGAAGGTGATGTGACTTTTCACCTAGCGGCTCGCCAAGGAACTCTTTGTATATTGCCTGTATTTCAGGATTCTCATGCGACTTACGTATCGTCATATCGGCATCTTCCTCATAAATCGCCTCAGCACGTTTTTGCCTGATCTCCGGGGTGGTTGGTATAGGCTGACCTCCGCCGCCGAGACATCCGCCGGGACATGCCATGATCTCAATAAAATGCCAGTCGGCTTTGCCTTCTTGTATTTTTTGCATCACCTGTTCTGCGTTGGTGAGGCCATGGGCAACCACCGTTTTCAGTTCAGCGCCTTCGAGAAACTTCCATTCGTCCTTGGCTCCCTCAATAACAATGGAGGCTTCACGTACTCCTTCCATTCCGCGTACGGGATTAATGTTCAGGTTATTGAAGGGCACTTCTTTACCGGTAACGATTTCGTAGGCAGTACGCAATCCTGCTTCCATAACGCCTCCGGTTGCTCCGAATATTACTCCTGCACCGGAAGATTCACCCATAATGCTGTCATGTCGTGAATCAGGAAGATTAAGGAAGTTGACTCCTGCCTGGCGGATCATCATAGCTATTTCCCGTGTTGTCAATACATAATCGACATCTTTATGGCCGCTATCTCTCATTTCAGGACGGTCGGCCTCATATTTCTTAGCCGTACAAGGCATTACCGATACAGAAACAACATCATCCGGATCAAGATTCTTCTTCTGAGCATAGTAAGTTTTTGCCAATGCACCGAACATTTGCTGTGGTGATTTGCAGGTAGAAACATTTCCCAGATATTCGGGATAAGTATGTTCAATGAATTTGATCCAGCCGGGTGAACAGGAAGTGGTCAAAGGCAGCTTCACATCCGGATCTTTGTCTACCAGTGCTTTTTTAAGTCTGGTGAGCAATTCGGTACCTTCTTCCATGATGGTTAGGTCGGCAGACCAATCGGTATCCAGCACCGAATCAAAACCGATGCGTTTCAGTGCGGTCACCATCTTACCCGTCACACGTTCTCCCACGTCAAAGCCGAGCTCTTCGCCCAAAGCCACACGAACGGCAGGTGCGGTTTGTACCACAACATGCTTGTTATCATTGTAGATGGCATCGAAAACCTGATCAATATAATTACGCTCAACCAAAGCACCGGTAGGACAACGGTTTACACATTGTCCACAGTTGGTACATACCACATCGATCATCGGATTCTCAAAGAAAGTGGAGATCTTCATTTCATGCCCTCTATAAGCAACACCTAGGGCACTTACGTGCTGTAATTCGGTGCAGGTGCGAACACATCGCTGGCATCGGACGCATTTTCCATCGTCTTTCATAATGGAAGGAGAATACTGATCAATAGTCAGGTTCTTATCTGGCACCAGATCAGCAAAAAGGTATTCTCCACTGATAATCGTATCGCTGGCCAGGGATTGCAGTTCACAGTTGCCGTTTTTATAGCACTTCGTGCAGTCTTCCCTGTGTTCTGACAGCAGCAGATCCACAATATACCTTCTTGCACGACGAACCTTCAATGTATTGGTATAAATTTCCATTCCTTCTTCAGCCAGGGTGGCACAGGAAGGGATCAGATTGTCAGCTCCTTCCCGCTCTACCATACAAACCCGGCAGTTTCCCGCAATACATAGATCTTCATGATAGCAAAGGGTGGGAATATGTAATCCCAGTTTTCTTGAGGCATCGAGAACGGTAAGTCCCTTATCAATACTTACATCAATGCCATCTATTTTTAAATTTACCTTTTCAGCCATTATATCATTATTTTTATTGTATTCCACAAAAGATTAATATATCATTTCCTCTTTAAAGTTATCCACAATGGATGAAAATGAATTGGCCACCGACTGACCCAATCCGCATTTGGCAGTCATTTTCATCACTTCTGTCAACCTCATCAAAGTTTGCAAATATGTAGTGGGTTGTTTGCCCTTTTTGACCTCTTCAATTCCCTTCAGTAACTGCTGGCAGCCAACCCTGCATGGGGTACACTGGCCACAGGATTCTTCACGGAAAAATTCCACATAATTGCGCAGTACATTATACATAGACCGGGAACTGTTGAAAATCATCATTGAACCCCCGGTAGGCACCCCTTCGAAACCAATAATGGTGTCATTAAAATTTTTTCTGGGGACACAGAAACCTGCGGCGCCGCCGACCTGAACGGATTTCGTATCTCCATCGCCAAATTCTTCAACAAATTCAGCCAGTGACATTCCAAGTTCCAGTTCGTAGATCCCGGGAATAGGGGTATCGCCTGATACGGAAAACACTTTGGATCCTCTGGAATCGGCAGTACCCAGTTCCTGAAATTTCTGAGATCCAATGTTGCATATCATCAGTGCATAGACCAGTGTTTCCACGTTGTTTATCACTGTAGGCTCGTTTCTGAATCCTTGTTGAGTTGGATAAGGCGGTTTGTTTCGTGGTTCTCCTCTTTTTCCTTCCATAGACTCAAATAAGGCACTTTCTTCACCACAAATGTAAGCTCCGCTCCCCAGAAGAAGCTTAATCCTGAAATCAAACCCTATATCATCCAGCGTTTCGTGGAATTCATCAATTTGTTTTTGTATATCCTCTTTCAGGAATTCATATTCTCCTCTAAGGTACATATATCCTTCTTTGGCACCAATGACATAGGCACAAACAGCCATGCCGCCAAAAACTTTATGAGGTACCCGTAACAATATTTCACGATCTTTAAAGGTTCCGGGCTCTCCTTCATCGGCATTACAAATAACAAATTTTTCATCGCTTTTCTCCTGGGCAGTAAATTTCCACTTTAAGCCGGTAGGAAAGCCGGCACCACCCCGGCCCCTTAATCCCGAATCAAGGACATCCTGTATAATTTCTTCTTTTGGTCTTTTGAGGGTCTGCTCAAGAACACCCTTGTAGCTGGAATCTTCCGTGAATATTAGATCGACCCTTTTAAGTTTTCTCGTTGTATCTTGCATAACGAATGTTTTTAATTGGTTGTTATTCAATTTCTTGCTTCATATACTCCTCAATAACTTCACTTACCTTGTCCGGAGTTAGCTCAGTATAAGGTTTTTCATTGATAAGCATGGCAGGACCTTTATGACACCAACCAAGACAATTGGTTTCAAGCAAGGTAAAACGATTGTCCTTGGTAGTTCCTCCGACATCAATCTTTAACAGGTCCTTAAGCGTGTCCATAATCTCCTTTTTACCATGCATATCACATGTAATGGTTCGGCATAACCGAATCACATATTTTCCCCTGGGTTCAATATCCATAAAGGAATAGAAAGTTGCCGTACCATAAACCAGGGCTGCAGACATATCCAGTTCCCTGGCTACTTCAACCATGGCATTCTCTGAAACATGTCGCTCCTCTTTGACAATTCCCTGTAAGATTGGAAGCAAACTTTCACGGTTTCTTCCATGTTGGTCTGCTAAATCTTTGACTAATTCTTTAATTTCAGGCATATCCACAATTTTTGATTGTTTCTACTGTTATTTTGTTAACACTGTTACTTATATAACGAAAAAATTTTGTTAATTTGCATTTTCAACGTCATTAAAAATAGAATGGTTCTTATAGTAAGGAAATGATAAAAATCATGTTTGACGAAAGGAACTGCCCAGATAAAAAGTAGTTCAACCGCCCAACATAGTGAGATAATAAGAATTTATACAAGCCATCAAAATGTTATTTAAAATCAATCTAAAAAATAATCTGAAGGATCACTTGGTACTAAATTCGGTAAAAAGTTAAAATGCAAAAGCGCCCGAAGGATTTACCACGAATTATTCTTATTCACAAATAATTCTGAACCTATTGAAAAACAGATTTTTTGCTTTACTTTGGAATTATTCTAATACAATCACTGCAGCAGGTTCCAGCGTTCTGAATGTAAATGATTCTGTAAAATATAACTGGACCTCCCGCTCGTTGTGCGATTCATATCCTATAGAAAGATCCTGACCGAGGATCAACTGAAAGTCACCACCTCTTGCCGAAACAAGAAATCCTTCATCTACACTGGGATTTAAGATGATTTTTCCGCCAATCAGATCTTCAATCTGCCGATTGAGCGGGTAACCACCGGTATAAGTGTGAAGGTTCTGCCATTTCTCGGTGCCTAAAATCAGATGGTATGGTCCTTCAACATATGTATCTTTCACCTTACTGATTGCCGCTACCAAGCTTTTCAGTATATCTTTACCTTCCTGGGGAAATTTCATCTTTTCATGACCCGTTACTTCCTTTAGTCCTTGAATGCATGCCTTTTCAAAACCCAGATAAATGGCTTTCTCTTCAAACTCACCAATCTCCCTGGCAGCATTCTCCATCGCTTCCAGGTCAACATCTTCTGCTCCTCTGACTACATTATCCAGTTCCCAGATATTTAGTTTAAATGACTTTCTGAGTTCCATCAAAGGCTGACACCGGTTGATCCCATAATTCACTGCATCCGGCTTCTGATTTTCACCAATTTCCAGCCTGCCAAGGCTTACACCACCATACTCAAAGCCTTTGGGACCTTCAACATCGGCAAATCTACGGGCAGTCAGCACATTCTGAAAGACGACCTTGGCCTGTTTATTAATTTCTTCCCAGGCTTCTTGGGTAACAGGGGCTAAAGATTTTCTTAATATATCCATTTTTGCTCCTTCCTTTTATTTAAGTTTACCGATTCCTAAATCTTCATTCTGTGCTCCACCTGCTTGTTCATCATCCCCATGAGAATGATCACCGATCTTGCCTTCACTGAAGAGGATATTCCTAAGCTCCTCATCCCAGCCAGGCATATTTCTTCGTAACCATTCAAGTGTCATACAGGCATGCTCGATTTCTTCATCACGATTGTGGGCCATAATATTTTTTAAATCCTAATCCTGAGTCAAATCAACTCTTTGATGATACCAATCAACTGCTTCTATTTCCTCTTTTAAACTGTTCAAAGCCCGATAGTAGTTCCGGGCTTGCTCACTCAATTCATTAGAAGGTTCATGATAGTGGGACATTATTACTCCTTTCCTATTTATTTTAAAATGAATTTATAAAATTAATAAATCTTTTGAGAATTTACCAAATCAAGAACACTTTGTACAATGATACAGATCTTTATCTTAACAACCTGATCTCAGTATTTAATCGTTTTTAAATGCAGTACCTACAGGTTCATTCAGGTTAATGGTCTCAATGGTAAGATCATCTCTGTATTCCAATATGACCAGAGAAATGTTCTCCAGGCCGCTTCCCCGGTAGGGTCTGTAAAAATTATAATCCGAGTGGCATAATGGAATATCATAATATGGAATGCATTTTTCAAAATCCCTTCCAAACCGATAGATCGCACTTAGGAAATAATAACTGATGTCGAAACCGTGAAAAGCGTAGGATCCGGGTTCTGCACCAAACATGTCCCGGTAATCCATGATCACCGATTTAATGGGCTCAGCCTGGTAATCAATATGGAAGGATGTGAAAAGTGATAAATTGATGTTATAAAAATATTCCAGCTCAATATTTACAAAATCCTGCCAGCTTGAATAACCAAAAACCCGCATATTATATCCCTGTTTGGCAAGGGTATTCAGATTGGTTACCACATCTGTCACGAAAGCCTCATTATCAGACGGAACAACAACCACATTCTCTTCTCCTTTATTCATGGCCTGTTCAAGATAGAAAATACTGTCTTTAAAGGCAACCTCTTTAAATCGTACATCACCAAAAGTGGTATCCTGGGACATCTTATTGAACAGCCTGTGCTTAAACCGCCTGATCTCTGGATAATACAGGCTATCCCCGGAATGCACCATGATCATATTGCTGTTGCTGTAATTGGATATATAGGAGGTAAACTGCTCCAACTGCGCTTCTCTGGAAGGACGAATCTGTATCACATAGGGATTATCGGCCAGTATTTTATTTTCCCTCGCAAACGGGGCAACGATATGTATCTGGTTTTCCCTGGCAAAATCTGCCATGATGGAAAAAGATTCCTGATATACCGGACCGATGATCAGATCGAGATTGCTAAGATACTGATTCGATAGAATCTGCCTGACCTTTTCTGGATCATCGGCCGTATCAAATACATTCAGTTTGACATTAATTCCCTTATTAGACAAGGAATCAAGAGCAACCATCATCCCCTCATAAAATTTAAGGAAATTTTCTGATCTCGGATAAATATAATAGGGATCCCTCTTAATTTTTTTATAAATCTTCTCCCCCTCTTCGTTGGTTTTGGAACTGTCAATATAATATTCTTTCGCATTCTTCTCGAGAAAAAAGGGCAAAAAGACTCCGACATTCACTACATTGTTTTTAAAGTGATCGGATGTATCACATTCAGGCGAATACGGTCTCTTCGCCTGATAATAAGAGGGCACGGTATCATAAGTCATTTGCTGTTCTTCACGGGCCAGCAAATCAGGCTCCTGTTCTTCCTGTTTACTTGTTTTTGGAATCCGGATGACCGATCCATATTGTAATTCCTCTTCCTGGAGCTTTTCGTTGGCCTGAATGATATCCCTGATTTCTACGCCATATTTTTTAGAAAGAGAATAAAGGGTTTCCTTTTTCTTTACTTCGTGCAGAATGAAATCCTCTCCTGTAATCTTTTTGGCCCGTGTTGTATCTTTCTCAGTTACTTGTTTTCCTTTTTTCGGAATCCTGTATACCTGCCGGGCCTGTAGTTCTTCTTTATACAAGACCGGATTATACTTTTTAATTGCCTCTTCTGTAACTCGGTATCGTCTTGATAGCGAAAACAGCGTTTCTCCTCTTTTCGCCTTATGGTAGATAAATTTTGTGGTATCCTCTGTCTCGGCTTTTTCCTCTTTTTCGGGATGAAATGGTATTTTCAGAGCCTGTCCTGCCCTTAATCCCATTAAAATATCGGGATTTTCTTCGGCCAATTCTTTCGTACTGATATTGTATGCCTTACTAATTGAATATGGCGTTTGCCCTTTTTTTACAATGTGTACATAATAAACTTTCCCATCAATAACGACCTTATCTCCTGAACGCTCAACCTCCACCTTATCCTCCTGGGCTATGCCAGAAAAAGATACAAGAAGAAGCGTGGCAACCAATGCATATAATCTAAATGCCTTCACCCCTAGTCTCAAATTTTTATTGCTCTGCAAAAGTAATAAAGCTCAGTTCAAAATAAAAACATTCGCTCCTAAAAGAACAAAATCCCGCAAGCTTTTTGCTTACGGAAATGTTTGAAATACCAGCTAAAAATACAATCAATTTTCTCTGAGAACATAATCATCATACTCCAGTTCAAATCTGAGCTTATGTTTTGATTCCTCCTGTGCAAGCGTTAAAAACAGTTCTTTCATTGCCTGGTTACCGGCTCTTTCCGAAAGATCCATATAAAGCCTGAATGCAACTTTCTCTTTGTTCATTGCTAATACCAGTGCATCCTGATAATTCATGTTCGGATGAGGTTTTACGTTAACCAAATAATTGCTCACCTTCAAATCCTGTATCTTCTCCCTGGGAAGGTCGTAGGTTCCCTCTTCCTTGATCTTCATAATTTTGGCTTTATGACTGATTTCTTCCTGGGCAAATTGATTGAAGACCTTTCGCATATCCTCATTTTGGGCATTTTCTGCAAGATCTTTATAGAAGTCAACAGATTCCTGTTCTGAGTTCATTGCAAAATTAAGTATATCATCAATTGTATTAAACTGCTTCATCAGAAATGTTTTTACTTTTAATAGATTGTATAATCAATTGTTTATATAGTGGGCAGACTTTATTGAGCCATACAACTCAATCTTAATTCTCTCTGCCTCCATTGGATAATTTCTCATGCATGGCACGTGCAGCATTTCTCCCTTCCCCCATTGCTTCAATAACCGTTGCTGCACCAGTTACAATATCGCCTCCTGCATAAACAGATTCTTTAAAGGTTTCATTGGATTGCGGGTCTACTTTTATATTTCCCCGTTTATTTCTTTCAATATCTGGGTTAGATCTAAATACTGTAGGATTTGGCCCATTACCTATGGCTACAACAGCAAGATCGCATTCCATTGTAAAGTTGGATCCTTCAATGGGGACAGGTCTTCGTCTACCCGAATCATCAGGTTCTCCTAACTCCATTTTGATACATTCCACTGCTTCTACCGTTTTGTATTCTGTGCCTAAATATCGTACCGGACTCGTCAATAAATGAAAATTAATACCCTCTTCTTCAGCATGGTGAATCTCCTCAATTCTGGCAGGCATTTCTTCCCTGGATCTTCGGTATACAACAGTGACCTCCTTAGCTCCTGTACGAATAGCGGTTCTGGCACAGTCCATGGCAACATTTCCGCCACCTACCACCACAACTTTATTCCCTGTGGGCATTGGAGTATCGTATTCCGGAAATTTATAGGCTTTCATTAAGTTTATTCTTGTAAGATATTCATTCGCCGAAAACACATTTCCCAAATTTTCACCTTCTATTTTCATGAACCTGGGCAATCCTGCTCCTACACCAATAAATACAGCATCATAATGTTCCTGTAATTCATCTACTGTAATGGTAGCCCCAACAACATGATTGACTTCGATTCGGCATCCCATCGTCTTCAGATAATCGATCTCAAACTGCACTATGGATTTTGGCAACCTGAATTCCGGAATTCCGAATGTTAAAACACCTCCTGTTTCATGCAAAGCCTCAAAAATGGTAACGGAATAACCCAGCTTCCTCATGTCAGCTGCAACTGTGAGTCCTGCAGGACCGGAGCCTACAACAGCGATCCTTTTATCTGTATTTTTCTCGATAACCGGCTTTTCTACAAAACCCATTTTTCGTTCATAATCAGCAACGAACCTTTCCAATCTGCCAATAGCCACAGGCTCATCTCTTTTACCCAAAACACACAGGGCTTCACATTGATTTTCCTGAGGACAAACTCGTCCACAAATGGCAGGTAATATATTATCCTGTTTAATCAATTTGACAGCGTCATCAAATCTTCCCCGGGCTACAAGAGATATAAAGCCGGGAATATCCACATTAACAGGACATCCTTCCACACATTTGGGCCTTTTGCATTGAATACATCTCTGAGCTTCCAACAGGGCGAGTTCTGAGGTATACCCGTAAGGCACTTCCTGATAATTATTTACCCTTAATATATGATCCTGTTCGGGCATCTCCTGCCTGGAAATCTTTTCAATCTTTTTTTTATCGGCTTTTGAAAGACCGTGCCATTCACATCCCTGTTTCAGACATAAAAAGAATGGTATCAGTTGCTCATCGCTTGATAAAATAATCCTTGCTGCTTTACTTCCACACTGCCCGCAATTGGTCACCGGATCCACCAAACTCTTTTCACAAAGTGGGCAGAAAAGATCATCAAAGGTTTCTTCTTTATCAATGGATATAGAAGCTTCCATTTGAAAAATTTCCAAATACGGACTAAATTCCAGGTCAATCTCCTGTTCTTTATATATAGCTTTTATCTTCAGTTTCTTCTCTTTACCCAAGTTTGTACTTTTGTTACAATGCGGACAGTAAGCTTTCAGATAAGTATGATGGCTTAAATTTTTTATATATTGAATGTTCATAATATATTGAATTATAATACTTTATTTTTTAATTTCCTGCTTCACCTCTTCGGTTGGAGCTATAACTCCCTATTCGTTAATGGATTTATTGATGGATAAGAGCAATGATTCCTGTTCTTGTTTCATATATAAAGCGTTGCGTTTTTCAAGCTCTTCAAAATCCACCTGATGGCCGTCAAAATCAGGACCATCCACACAGCAAAACTTCATCTCATTACCTACATTTACCCTGCATCCACCACACATGCCGGTTCCATCAATCATAATTGTATTCAAACTAACGGTAGTCGGAATATTATAGTGCATGGTCAAATCACATACATTTTTCATCATCACCACCGGCCCGATGGCATATACCAGCTCAATATCCTGACGATCCTCCAGGTATTTCCTTATAGGATCGGTTACAAATCCCTTTTCTCCATAACTTCCATCATCAGTAGTTACTGTTAGTTCATGACAAAGATTGTTCATCTCATTCTCCAAAAAAAGCAAATCTTTGGTTTTGGCTCCAATAATGCCCAATACATGGTTGCCTGCCTCTCTAAAGGCCTTGGTAACATGATGCAATATGGCAATACCAGTACCTCCCCCCACCATAAGAACTGTTCCCATCTTTTTAATATCAGCAGGATTACCAAGAGGACCAACCACATCCTTTATTATATCTCCTTCGCTGAGTGAGCGCATTATAGCAGTAGTTTTTCCCACTACCTGGAAAATAATCGAAATACTCCCTGCTAATTCATCCTTATCGGCAATGGTTAAAGGGATCCGCTCCCCCTTTTCATCTACTCTGATGATGATAAATTGGCCCGGCTTGGCTTTTTTCGAAATCAGGGGTGCATCTATTTCAAACCGTACCACCGTTCCTTTGGCCATCTTCTGTTTTCTTAATATCTGGGACATATTAATCAATTTATAGAATTAAGAGGGTGTAAATTTAATTTAAAAATAACTTATTGAGATAATAAAATGGAAGGTAAGAAATAAAGGGCAAGACAGATAACCTAACTTTATTCATTGTGAATGGAAAGACAATGACATTCCCACCAAAAATTCTCCATTTCTGAATAATCATCGAACGTCTTTTTCGTCAATGTTAAGCTAAAAGATGGTTAACGGACTATTCATAAATCATCCTTTTTATTGAATACAAATTATTTTGAATGATTAATTTTGATTATTAATTAATATATTTGATATTCGTATTATGGATGAAACATTCATTGTTGGAGTCATTATTGACAAAGCATTCGGACCTCTGCTCAAACCGCTGATAATAAATAAAACCGAGAACAAAGGTTTTTTTCCTATTGAAGCCCAGTTAAACGACCTGAATTATTCCAGATACGAAACCCATCTGGATCCACACCAGAAAAATATTTTCAATATAACCCGGGAATACAGTGATAAACAACTTTATAATTTATTCAGAAGCAAAAAACATAAAACCATAAAAGAATTTCTGAATGCTGTCCAGCAAGAAGACGTCGAAAAGAGAATCCGGCCTTACATTGAAAAAAGGCAGGCCAAACTGGTTGAAGAACTGAGAGAAACGGACATTGAATTGTATTTCAAGCACAAGCACCAATACATCAACAAGGACAATCAGATTGAGGTGCAGAAAGAACAGGCCAAAACCATATTCAATATTGACAAGCAAGCCAATGAAACCCGTTACCACCTTTCTATTAACCAGGGTGGTAAGGATATTCATCTGCTGAATAAACCTTACTGGATTCTCTCCCACGATCCCTGCTGTATGATCATTGATCATGCTCTGTATTCTTTTGAAGACATTGACGCAAAAAAGCTGCAACCTTTCTTTAACAAGGAGTACATAATCGTTCCCAAAAATTTTGAAAAAAAATGGTTTGAATCGTTTGCCCTTCCGAACATCAAAAAATATAACGTCAATCCTACAGGATTCGACATTGAAACACTGGACCCGAAGAAAAAAGCCACCCTAACCCTTACCTATGATTTATCCTATAACCCGGCATTGCTACTTTCATTCTGGTATAACAACGAACATTTCTATGCTAATAAAGGTCAGCAAAACAAAGTTATATTGGAATCCAAAAAGGATCGTTACAAATTTTTTAAGGTCATACGGGATTCCGAATGGGAAAACAATAAGGCCGGCCTCCTTATGGAAAAAGGCCTCCATAATTATATGAACAGCTTTTTCACCCTGAAAGCATATAAAAACCGGGCACCTGAAACAAATACCCTTCTGTTCGACCTGATTGACTGGCTTAAGAATAATAAACCGGAGCTTGCAAATAAAGGATTTACAATAAAACAAGATCTGAATGGAAAAACTTATTCCCTGGAGCCCATCCGTCTTCAGTCAAAGATTTACGAACGGGAGGACTGGTTTGATATCCGGGCTACAGTGAAGATAGGAAATCACAGCTTTCCTTTTATCACACTGAAAAGATATATTTTACAGGGCATCCGGGAGCTGAAACTCCCAAACGGGGAATATGCGGTGCTGCCGGAAGAATGGTTCTCAAATTATGCCGATCTTTTTAAGTTTGGCAGAATTAAAGACAACAATCTGCGAATCAGTAAACATCATTTCAATTTGCTTGAGCAGAGCCTTGATAATTTCACACACAAATACCTCGACAGGTTAAAAGACCTTAGCGAAGATTTTCAAAAAGAGGAGATTGCTGTTCCCAATGAATTATCACCCATACTAAGGCCCTATCAGCTTAAAGGTTATCAATGGATGTATTTGCTAAGCAAACACTGTTTCGGGGGATGCCTGGCCGATGATATGGGCCTGGGAAAAACCGTGCAAACCCTTACCATGCTTCTGAACACCAAAAAATCAAAGAAAAAAAACAAAGTTCTTGCCAAAGAGCAGGTTTATAACCGCCAGTTAAGTTTGTTTGATGATCTGATTGATTCAGGAGAAAGAGCTGAAGAGGAAAACAATGGGGTTGCTGCGTCCCCTTCACTGATTGTAATGCCCACCTCCCTTATTCATAACTGGCAGGAGGAAATTGAAAAATTCACCCCTCAGCTTAGCTTTTATAAATTTACCGGTATAAACCGTACCCGGCAACCCGAAGGTCTCGGGGAATATGACATCATCCTGACAAGCTACGGCATCGTGAGAAACGATTACGAATTGCTGAAGCAGATCCCCTTTCAATATATCATCCTGGATGAAAGCCAATACATCAAAAACCCATCGTCGAAAATTTACAAAGCGGTGAATGAGCTGGAGGGGAATAATAAGTTTGTACTCACCGGCACGCCTATCGAAAATTCATTATCCGATTTGTGGGCTCAGCTCAACTTTTTAAACAAAGGTTTGCTGGGAAGCTATAACTTTTTTAAAAACGAATTCATTCAGCCCATTGAAAAGAACAAAGATCAAAATAAAGAGGCCAAACTCCAGAGCATCATTGACCCTTTCATATTAAGGCGTACAAAGTACCAGGTTGCAAAGGAACTGCCTGAGAAGATGGAACAGGTGATATACTGTGAGATGACAGAAGAACAGCAATCCTATTACGAAAGGGAGAAATCCATAATTCGCAATACCATACTAGAAAACCTGGATAATCCTGAACAACAGCAATCCACTCTGCAAATCCTTGAAGGGCTGAGCACTTTAAGGCAGACAGCCAATCATCCCGTAATGGTGGACGAGGATTATCAGGGGGAAAGTGGTAAATTTGCGGAGATCACCAGTTACCTCCAGAATCTGATTTCAGAAGGTCACAAAGTCTTGGTATTCTCATCTTACAAAAAGCACCTCAGGCTGCTGGAAGGTTATATTCATGCGAATGACTGGCGTTATTCCATGCTGACGGGCGAAACCTATAACCGGGAGAAGGTTGTCAATGAATTCCAAAAAAATGAGGAAAACAAGATCTTCCTGATTCAGATTAAAGCGGGAGGTTTCGGATTAAACCTGACGGCAGCCGATTATGTGCTTATCCTCGATCCCTGGTGGAATCCTGCTGTTGAAGAACAGGCCGTCAACCGGGCCCACCGCATCGGACAGGATAAAAACGTGATGGTATACCGGTTTATCTCTACTGGAACCGTGGAAGAAAAGATCCTCCACCTGCAAAGCAAAAAGGCACGCCTGGCCGATACCTTCATCACACCAAACGAAGCCCTGAAGAAACTCACCCGGGAGCAGATTGTTGAACTGTTTAGTTAAGAAAAGCTTCCCTACGCCTGTCCTTGGACAGGCCCGCCTGCCGGGGGGCAGGTAAGTGTCTACTGTGGTTTTAAAATATTATGTTTTGTCTTGCGGAAATCAACCAGGTTTGGTGCCATACTCAACCCGTCCGACCGATGCAGAGGCTGAGAATGGTTTAATAATACGCCTGCCCAGTTTTTTATTTTGGAAATAAGCAATGTTCCGCCAATAGCGAAGGTTATCACGCTCAATGAAAGGTGGGTAATCAGGTCAGTATGTTCAACAAAAGACCGAGGAATAAAATTCACAATCCTGGGATTAAGCAATATCCCGGCAACAATGTACCCGGTCACCTTGGGGAGATTGGCTTTATTGGACAACCCGCCCATGATGAAGCCAACAATGATAATGATGGCGACTATAAGCATTGAATTCATAGTGAAACTTTGTGTTTTAACATACCAAAGCAAATGGATTTTTTCCAGAATGCAATTGTTATTCGCGGGATAAAATGTGAGAATATTCTGACAATCATTTTCCTCAGTTTTCCTACAAAACATTTAGGAAATAAACTCTCTCAATATCTTAAATAAATCTCTAAATTTGACGACTTGATTTACTGACAATTATATTTTTAGACAAATTTATCCGGTTAAAACCAAAATATCAAGTTATAACAAAGCTTGATAAGCCTATTTACAAAAAACAATATAAAGCATATAAAACCCTGAAATCATTAAATGACTGCTATACCAAATATCTCTGAAAAAGCAAGGTGGGTAGGTATACTTTTCTTGCTGACTGTGACATACTGGTTCGTGGATGTCGTGATTGATTCCTTTATATTTAATCATTCATTTGGACCATCCCTTTTCCAACCCTCAACCCATGAATTTTGGATGCGCGGCATTACCATCCTGTTTATCCTCCTGCTTGCGGTGGTGGCACGAACACTCATCAGCAAAAAGAAAGCAGCTGAAGAAACTTCCAATCACCTAAACCGGGTTTTACGGTCCATACGGAATATCAACCAGCTGATAACCAGAGAAAATGATGAAGACCGCCTTCTGAAACAATCCTGTAAACTTCTGACTGAAACCAGAGGATACAGGGGAGCCCTCATCATTCTTACTGATGAGCAGGGTAATTTCGTAAAACTGGAAGAATCGGGATGGAAAAACAGGAGGAACGCATTGGAAGCCCAGTTAAAACGGGGGGAATTTATCAGGTGTTTCAGAAAATCCCTGAAGCAGCAGGGAGTAATTTTAATAGAAGACACCCTGAAAGAATGCATAGGGTGCCCGCTTGCAGCCGAGGATATAAACTATCGAAGCCTTACCTGCCGCTTAGAGCATGAAGGAAAGGTCTTTGGACTCATATCGGTTAACCTCCCCAAACATTTTGCAGAGTTAAAGGAAGAGCAGGAAATGGTGGAAGAGGTAGCCAGCGATCTGGCCTTTGCCCTTCGCAAAATCAGGACGGAAAGCCGGTTGCTGGAAACCGAAAAACAATACCGGTTGCTGGCTGAAACTGCCAGGGACATCATTTGTATCCATGACATGGAAGGAAATATACAATATCTCAATTCGGCAGGGCTAAAAGTTCTGGGGAAGTCTATGGAAGAAATCAGGGGAAAAAATATCTACAACTACATTCAAAGCAGCGAGGGATTGGATGAAAGAATAAAACAACGCTTAAACGGTGATCAATCCACGCATACCTATCAAACTTATGTTAAAGATCCCAAAGGGCAGCAAATTCCGCTGGAGATCAGCTCATCTCCTATTGAACGGCAGGGAAAAACGGAAGGGATTTTACTTATTGCCAGGGATATCTCAGAAAGAAAGCAGGCACAAGAGCACATCCAGCAATATCTCCAGGATCTGCAGATTATTTACGAGGTGACCAGCACCCTGCTCAAAGCCGGTACTGAAGAAGAAATTCTGGAAACCGTCGGAGAACGCATCCAGGTATTGAATCCTTCTGCCTACATCATGCTGAGCGCTATCGATGAAACTTCGCCTACAACCATGCGCATCAAAAAAACCTATGGATTCGAAAGTTCCCATAATGAATTGGTAAGATTTGCCGGCCTTGATTTCCAGGATATCCTTATAAGAACCACCGAATTGACCGAGGAAAATAAACAAAGGCTGGTTTCAGGCAAATTCCGTATGATCAAGGGTGGACTCTTCGAATTATCCAACCGGACACTTCCTGAACAGACAGCCAGACAAATTGAAGAATACCTGAATGTGGACCGGATCTACTCTATGGGTTTTGTGCACAATAGCATACCGCGGGGCGGGATAACCATTATGCTGAAAGAAGGAATGGAGCTTAACAAACAAACCCTGCTTGAGATCCTCATCAACCAGGCATCGGTCACCCTGTCGCAGAAGCAATCGGAAAAAGCCTTGAAAATTGCTAAAGACAAAGCTGAAGAAAGCGACCGGTTAAAATCTGCATTTCTGATGAACCTTTCTCACGAGATCCGCACCCCCCTGAACGGCATCATGGGATTCAGCCAGATTCTCCAGGAAAGGGCATTCCCTTTCGAAAAACAAAAAGAATTCCTGAATATCATACATGACAAAGCCGATCAGTTGCTCCACATTCTCAATGACATACTTGACCTTTCCAAAATTGAGGCCGAACAGATGCATATCAGGCAGGAAGACTTTTACCTCAATGATATGCTCCATGAATTATATGACAGTTATTTACTGGAGCTGGAGAAAAAGCAAAAAACCGACATTTCATTAAGCTATTATTGCGGCCTGAACCGGGAAAAAAGCCGACTTTACAGCGATCGCGAACGGTTCAGACAGATCTTGTCGAATCTGCTATCCAATGCCGCTAAATTTACCGAAAAAGGATCCGTTTCATTTGGTTATGATCTGAAGGATCAGGATACTTTGATTTTTTATGTTCAGGATACAGGCATTGGAATACCAGATCATAAAAAGGAAGAGATCTTCAAACCCTTCAGGCAGGCAGATGAATCTACAAACCGGGTGCATGAAGGTACGGGTCTGGGCTTATCCCTTGCCAAAAGCCTGGTAGAGCTTCTTGGAGGAAACATATGGATGGAATCTGAAAAAGAAACCTGCTTTTATTTCACCATTCCCTACAGACAACATAAATACCAGCATGAGGAAGCTGAGTATCCCGAGGCAAAAGAGAACTATATGTGGCCGGGGCAAAAAATATTGATTGTTGAAGATGACCCGGTAAGCTTGGAATTCATGCAGGAGATATTTACCGAAACGGAAGTACAGATCATTACAGCACAAACCGGAGAGGAAGCATTACACCGTTACAGGGATAACCCCGATATAACCCTCATTCTAATGGATATAAGATTGCCAGACATGAGTGGATTGGATGTCGTTCAGCACATCAGGGAACAAAATTCCGACATTCCGATAATCGCTCAGACCGCCTATACCATGGACAATGATGCGAAAAAATGTATGGAGGCCGGTTGCAGCAATTACCTGACCAAACCGCTCGATATTCAGGCTATGCTCAATGTGATAAACAAACATCTCAAAGAGAGCATTGACTGAATAAAATAGCCTCGGTGCCCCATTGCAGCCATATTTGATGTCTTAATGCCCATCCCATTATTTTTTTTCTGATTACTTAAATTTATTCAGAGAATTTCAATAAATTTACAATAAGTAACCAAAAAGAAAACTGCAGTGCACAAATAAGCGTATGAAAAAAGTGATTCTGAATCTATGGAAACTATCAAACAAGGTGAATGCTCAAATTAAGGCACCCATGGCAGAGCAACCCCCCTCTAAAGCTTCCTTTAAATCGGGGCAATAAATATGATCAGAGTAATTATAGTAGATGACCATACCATTGTTAGAAAAGGTATCAAGCAATTGCTGGAGGATACCGATGATATCCGTATTGAAGGGGAAGCCGCACATGCATCAGAGATGTTCAGACAGCTTGAAGAAACTTTATACGACGTAATTCTGCTGGACATTTCCCTTCCCGGAAGGAGCGGTGTGGAAGCGCTGAAACAGATTAAGGAATCTTATCCCAACATTCCGGTATTGATACTTAGCATGTACCCTGAGGAACAATACGCTTTACGCGTTATGAAAGCAGGAGCAGCAGGTTACCTGACCAAGGAAAGCGCTCCCGAAGAAATGGTGAATGCCATACGCAATGCCAAAAAAGGTAAAAAGTACATCAGCACTTCTCTGGCTGAAGCCCTTGCCGAACACATCCACGGATACACAGAAAAACCCGAATACAAAAACCTTTCCGATAGGGAATTTGAAATCCTCAAACACATTGCTTCAGGCAGGGCTTTGACAGAAATAGCCGATGAGCTCTCCTTAAGCGTGAAAACCATCAGCACTTATCGTTCAAGGGTCCTGAAAAAGCTCGGTCTCAAAAACAACTCGGATATTGTCCGGTACGCCATGAACCATAAGTTGCTTAATAATTAAATGGCTTCCCGCTTACCCCGCGGAACAAGCTCTACTTTCACAGAGTAAGCGGATGAGGGCAGGCAGAATAATGCCAGTAAAATAAGCTCCCATTAACCGAAAAAATTATTCATTCGTGAATTCGTGGCCATATTATACACGAAAACCATTCGGAAGAAATGGCTTCGGGAAAGGGAAAAGCTATCAAACTAAGCTTTCGAAAAAAATCAAAAAATTATGAATGAAAGGGTGACTTTTTCAAATCCTTTCGTCTAAAACGGCAAGCTTAAAAACATTTGTTTTATGAAAAAAGGAATAACTCTGGGAACCATCGGATTAACCCTGGTTTTTATGCTTTTGGGCCCTAATTTGTCGGATAATTATATCCCGGCTATGGTGAATGGATACCATTCGAATGAAAAAGAGAAAAAAGAGAAAAGACCGGAATTTAAATTCAATCAGATTTCAGGAGCAGATAATGAAAGTGATAAAGGACTCTCCGGGTCAACCATATCCAGGCTTGATGCATACGCGGAATACTTGTACAGGCAAAGAGGGTTCAATGGAAGTATTGTTATTGGACGAAATGGATATATGGTATATAAAAAGCATGTTGGATACACCAATCTAACCTATAAAACTAAACCGATCACTGATGCAAGCAAATTTCAATTGGCTTCCCTTTCCAAACAATTTATAGCTGCCTCAATTATGTTGTTATATCAGCAGAGAAAACTGAATTATGAGGATCCGGTAACCAATTATATTGACAATTTCCCCTATAAAAAAGTGGCCATAAGTCACTTACTTCAACATACATCAGGTGTTCCGAATTATATGTGGTTGGCAGAACGTAAATGGAAAAAAGATGAACCCCCCGATAACGCGCAAATGATAAAAATGATGTGCCAATACAATTTAATACCTCATTTCGAACCGGGCACACGTTATAAGTACAGTAACACGGGCTATATGATACTCGCAGGAATTATTGAACAAATCAGTGAACAGACAGTCGGAACTTTTCTGGATGAGCATTTCTTCTCAAAGCTAGGAATGAATAATACTTATACGCGCAGTTTTTCAAATACTCCCATCCACCATCACAGAAAAAATCCTCAACATCCAGGTGAACTTGTTGGATACAGATGGTACTATAGAAGATATGTCTCAATCCCACCTAC